>NC_016002.1:2885000-3210000 GCF_000283535.1 Pseudogulbenkiania sp. NH8B | reverse complement strand
ACGAATGGCGTAACGATGGCCACACTGTCTCCTCCTGAGACTCAGCGAAGTTGAAATGTTTGTGAAGATGCAATCTCCCCGCTGCTAGACGGAAAGACCCCGTGAACCTTTACTGTAGCTTTGCATTGGACTTTGAACAGACTTGTGTAGGATAGGTGGGAGGCTATGAAGCTGAGACGCTAGTTTCAGTGGAGCCGTCCTTGAAATACCACCCTGGTGTGTTTGAGGTTCTAACCTTGGTCCGTGATCCGGATCGGGGACAGTGCATGGTAGGCAGTTTGACTGGGGCGGTCTCCTCCCAAAGTGTAACGGAGGAGTTCGAAGGTCACCTAGGTACGGTCGGAAATCGTGCTGATAGTGCAATGGCATAAGGTGGCTTAACTGCGAGACCGACAAGTCGAGCAGGTGCGAAAGCAGGACATAGTGATCCGGTGGTTCTGAATGGAAGGGCCATCGCTCAACGGATAAAAGGTACTCCGGGGATAACAGGCTGATTCCGCCCAAGAGTTCACATCGACGGCGGAGTTTGGCACCTCGATGTCGGCTCATCACATCCTGGGGCTGTAGCCGGTCCCAAGGGTATGGCTGTTCGCCATTTAAAGTGGTACGTGAGCTGGGTTCAAAACGTCGTGAGACAGTTTGGTCCCTATCTGCAGTGGGCGTTGGAAGTTTGACGGGGGCTGCTCCTAGTACGAGAGGACCGGAGTGGACGAACCTCTGGTGTACCGGTTGTCACGCCAGTGGCATTGCCGGGTAGCTAAGTTCGGAAGAGATAACCGCTGAAAGCATCTAAGCGGGAAACTCGCCTGAAGATGAGACTTCCCTGAGGGCTTGACCCTCCTGAAGAGTCGTTCGAGACCAGGACGTTGATAGGTCGGGTGTGGAAGCGCTGTGAGGCGTGAAGCTAACCGATACTAATTGCTCGTGAGGCTTGATCCTATCATTTGAGTGGCTTGGGCCACGCGGTGAATAGAGTGTGCGACGTACGATCGATTACCCAATTCGAAATGGAAGCTGAGAGGCTTCCAGGCTTCTTCCCGTTTGTTGACAGTTTATGTCTGGCGGCCTTAGCGAGGTGGTCCCACCCCTTCCCATCCCGAACAGGACCGTGAAACGCCTTAGCGCCGATGATAGTGCGGCCTTGCCGTGTGAAAGTAGGACACCGCCAGACTCCCCATGCAGACCCCCAGTGCCACGCACTGGGGGTTTTTGTGTTTACAGCCCGAACCGCCCGTCGGGGTCCCGACGAGCTGGCGCTGGCTCCTCATTCCCCCTCCGCAGACGGCAAGAAAAAAGCCGAAGAACCGGTCATGACGTCCTGTCAGCACGGTACCCCAATAAAACTCTGATCGTATGGCGGATCGAAAGTGCAGCCCCGCCTCGCCTCCCTGGCGCTGGCGTGCACCATTACCTAGAGGTCGGCGTGGTGGCACAGCATCTCGATGATGGACGGCAGCGCCGATCGATTTTTGGCTGTTCGGGCAAGTTTGCTGGTGCCGGTGGCTTTAGCGCTACTTCCCATTCCCCGGCTTTTTCCCTTCTTTGTTTTCGTTGCCTTGTTCCCATCCCAATATTTTCGTCTACAACGATAGGGCGTTGTTCGTTGCCTTCATGCAACATTTGACGCGTTGCTCGCTGGGCACTTGCGCTCGTTTTCACCGATTTTCCAGCTTTCCTGACGTGTCGCCGCTATATTTCGCCAAGGTTAAAAAATAATGTATACAATAGGCAAAAATTCATTGTTAGCCAAAGCTGATACATAGAGCAGGAGTTCAAGATGCAATTCGAGGTGTTTGCCCATACCCAGTCGCCTCTCCGGGATGCGATCACCGCGGCGTACCGCCGGGACGAGCGGGAGTGTGTACAGGCTTTGCTGCCGCAGGCGGCGATGAGCGAGGCGGAGGTGCGTACGGCTCAGGATCTGGCGCGTCGTCTGGTGTCGCGTGTTCGCAAGGAGCGGACCCGGGCCAGCGGGGTGGACGCCTTGATGCACGAGTTTTCGCTGTCGAGCCAGGAGGGGATCGCCCTGATGTGCCTGGCCGAAGCGCTGCTGCGCATTCCCGACAAGGAGACGGCCGATCGCCTGATCCGCGACAAGATCAGCAAGGGTGACTGGAGTGCTCACCTGGGCAATAGCTCGTCGTTGTTCGTCAACGCGGCGGCATGGGGCTTGCTGGTGACCGGCAAGCTGGTGGCGTCTCACAGCGCGAAAGGGCTGTCGGCGGCGATGACCAAGCTGATCGCCAAGGGTGGCGAGCCGCTGATCCGCAAGGGTGTGGACATGGCGATGCGCATGCTGGGCAAGCAGTTCGTGACCGGCGAGACCATCGGCGAGGCGCTGGACAACGGTGTCGAGCGCGAGTCGCGCGGCTACCGTTTCAGCTACGACATGCTGGGCGAGGCGGCGATGACCGAGGAGGACGCGCAGCGTTATCTCGACGATTACGTGATGGCGATCCACGCCATCGGCAAGGCGTCCAACGGCCGTGGCGTCTACCAGGGGCCGGGTATTTCGGTGAAACTGTCCGCCATCCATCCGCGCTACGCCCGCGCCAAGCATGAGCGCATGATGGGCGAACTGCTGCCGCGCCTGAAGCAGCTGTTCCTGCAGGCCAAAGAATACAATATCGGTTTGAACATCGATGCCGAGGAGGCTGACCGCCTGGAAATCTCGATGGACCTGGTCGAGGCTTTGGCCAACGATCCGGACCTGGCCGGTTTCGAGGGCATCGGTATCGTGGTGCAGGCCTATCAGAAGCGCTGTCCTTATGTCATCGACTTCCTGATCGATCTGGCGCGCCGCACCAAGCATCGTTTCATGGTCCGTCTGGTGAAGGGCGCCTACTGGGACGCCGAGATCAAGCGTGCTCAGGTGGATGGCCTGCCGGGCTACCCGGTGTACACGCGCAAGGTTTACACCGATGTGTCCTACCTGGCCTGCGCCAAGAAGCTGCTGTCGGCCCAGGATGCGATCTATCCGCAGTTCGCCACGCACAACGCTTACAGCCTGTCGGCCATTCACACGCTGGCCGGCGACAAGGATTACGAGTTCCAGTGCCTACACGGCATGGGCGAAACGCTGTACGACCAGGTGGTCGGTTCGGCCAACCTGGGCCGAGCCTGCCGTATCTATGCCCCGGTGGGCTCGCATGAAACGCTGCTGGCGTACCTGGTGCGCCGTCTGCTGGAAAACGGTGCCAACTCGTCGTTCGTCAACCGCATTGTCGACGAGTCGGTCTCGATCGACGAACTGGTGGGCGATCCGGTGGCCGAGGCGGCGCGTCATGGTGGCCAGCCGCATGCCAAGATTGCTTTGCCGCTGGAACTGTACGGTAGCGAGCGGGCCAATTCGCGTGGCCTCGACCTGTCCAACGAGCAGCTGCTGGCAACCTTGCAGATGGGCCTGATCGACTCCGAAAAACAGAGCTGGCAGGCTTGCCCGTTGCTGGGCGATGGCGAGGTGACCAGCGCCAAGCCGCTGCCGGTGCGCAATCCGGCCGATCGCAACGACGTCGTCGGCCAGGTGTATGAAGCGACCGAGGCCGACGTGGCACATGCGCTGAATCTGGCCGAAAGCGCTGCCGCGGCCTGGGCCGGCACGCCGGTGGCCGAACGCGCCGCCTGCCTCGAGCGCATGGCGACGCTGATGGAAGACAATATGCCGGCGCTGATGGGGCTGGCGGTGCGCGAGGCCGGCAAGACGCTGACCAACGCGATTGCCGAGGTGCGTGAGGCGGTCGATTTCTGCCGCTACTACGCCGCCCAGATCCGTGCCGAGTTCAAGAACGACAGCCATGCGCCGCTGGGTCCGGTGGTGTGTATCAGCCCGTGGAACTTCCCGCTGGCGATCTTCACCGGCGAGGTGAGCGCCGCGCTGGCCGCCGGCAACCCGGTGCTGGCCAAGCCGGCCGAGCAGACCAGCCTGATCGCGGCGTTTGCCGTGCGCCTGTTCCACGAGGCCGGCGTGCCGCGCCAAGTGCTGCAATTGCTGCCGGGCCGAGGCGAGGTGGTCGGTGCGGCGCTGACGCGTGACCCGCGCATTCAAGGGGTGATCTTCACCGGCTCGACCGAAGTGGCGCAGATCATCCACCGCACCCTGGCCCAACGTGGCGGCGAGGTGCCGTTGGTGGCGGAGACCGGCGGGCAGAACGCGATGATCGTCGACAGCTCGGCGCTGCCGGAGCAGGTGGTGACCGACGTGCTGTCCTCGGCCTTCGATTCGGCGGGCCAGCGCTGTTCGGCGCTACGCGTGCTCTACCTGCAAAGCGACATCGCCGACAAGGTGATCCGCATGATCAAGGGGGCGATGGACGAGCTGACCGTGGGCAATCCGGCGCACCTCACTACCGATGTGGGGCCGGTGATCGATGCCGAGGCCCAGCAGAACCTGCTGGCGCACATCGAGAAGATGAAGCCGCGCGCGCGCTGGACCTATCAGACCAAGTTGGCCGAAGATGCCGGGCAGGGCACCTTCGTGCCGCCGACGATGTTCGAAATCGACAGCCTGAAAGACCTGACGCGCGAGGTGTTCGGCCCGGTGCTGCATGTGTTGCGCTTCGAGGCATCCGACATCGACCGCGTGGTGGACGAGATCAACAGCACCGGCTATGGTCTGACCCACGGCATCCACAGCCGTATCGACGAGACCATCGACCGCATCGTGTCGCGCATCAAGGTCGGCAACGTCTACGTCAACCGTAACATCGTCGGTGCGGTGGTCGGGGTGCAGCCGTTCGGCGGCGAGGGCAAGTCCGGCACCGGTCCGAAGGCGGGCGGGCCGTTCTATCTGTATCGTCTGACCCGTGCCAAGTGGCAGCCGGCGCTGAAGCTGACCCCGCAACCGGCTGAGCTGCCGGCGCTGCAGAAGCTCGACGCCGAGCTGGGTGGATTCGGGCTGGATGCGTCGACCCAGTCCCGCCTGCGTCAGGCGCTGGGCGAGGCGAGCCGGCACACGCCGCTGGCGCATGCGGTGGAACTGCCGGGGCCGACCGGCGAGAATAACGGGTTGCTGTTTGCTCCGCGCGGTAAGATCGGTTGCGTGGCGTCCTCGACCGAAGGCCTGCTGCAGCAGTTGATCGCGGTGTTTGCCACCGGCAACCGGGCCGTGCTGGAGGATGGCGAGGGTGCACGCAAGCTGGCCGCGAAGCTGAACGGTTACGTGGAGCTGAGCCGCGATGTGGCCGAAGCCGAGGTGGCCGGGGTGCTGTTTGCCGGCGAGACCGCGGCGGCCGATCAGTTGCAGCGCCGCCTGGCGGCACGTGACGGCGCGCTGATCCAGTTGCTGGCTGTGGAACCGGGCGCTATCAACTTGCACCGGCTGGTGGTGGAGCGTGCCGTTAGCGTAAATACCACGGCTGCCGGCGGAAATGCCAGCCTGATGAGCATGGGAGACTGATCGGGCTTGTCATGGGGTGGCGGCGTTGGAATAATGCCGCCACACGTTTTACAAAGCGTTTTCTATTAACTGCAGTGACATCTACGCCACGTTACCCCATGGTGTGGGAAAAAATCCTGACTACAAACAGAGGAAAAACAATGCAAGTGACCAAGCTGACCACGATCTCGTTCGCCGTAGCTGCCGCCCTCGCGGTATCCGCCTGCGGCAAAAAAGAAGAACCGGCTGCCGAGCAGGCTGCCGGTGGCGCCCCGGCTGCCGAAACGGTCAAGATCGGCTTTGCTGCCCCGCTGACTGGCCCGCAGGCCCACTACGGTGAGGAATACAAGAACGGCGTAACGCTGGCGATCGAAGACGCCAACGCCGAGAAGCCGACCATCGGTGGCAAACCGGTAACCTTCGAGCTGGATGCCCAGGACGACCAGGCTGACCCGAAGACCGCTACCCAGCTGGCCCAGAAGTTTGTGGACGACAAGGTGGTCGGTATCATTGGCCATTTCAACTCCGGTTGCGCCATCCCGGCCTCCAAAATCTATTCCGATGCCGGTATTCCGATGATCGCCATGGCGACGTCGCCGGTGTTCACCTCCCAGGGCTTCAAGAACACCTTCCGTTCGATGACCTCCGACACCCAGCAGGGTAGCGTGATGGGCAAGTTCGTGGTGGATACCCTGAAGGCCAAGAAGGTCGTTATCGTTGACGATCGCACGGCCTATGGCCAAGGCCTGGCCGACGAGTTCGAAAAGGCGGTCAAGGCAGCCGGTGGTGAAGTCGTCAAGCGCGAATTCACCAACGACAAGGCCACCGACTTTGCCGCCATTCTTACCTCGATCAAGGGGGTGAGCCCGGACGTGGTCTTCTATGGTGGCGCCGACGCCCAGTCCGCCCCGATGGCCAAGCAGATGAAGCGTCTGGGTCTGAAGGCCCCGCTGATCTCGGGTGAAATGACCAAGACCCCGACCTTCCTGCAACTGGCCGGCAAGGAAGCCGAAGGCTCGATCGCCTCCCTGGCCGGTCTGCCGCTGGACCAGATGCCGAAGGGCAAGGACTATGAAGCCCGCTACAAGGCGCGCTTCAAGATGGACGTCGCCACCTATTCCCCGTACGGCTACGATGCGACCCGTGCCCTGATCCAGGCCATGAAAGACGCCAACTCTTCCGATCCGAAGGCGTACATGCCGGTTCTGGCCAAGATCAAGTACTCTGGCGTGACGTCGTCCAACTGGACCTACGATGACAAGGGTGACCTGAAGGATGGTGGTATCACCGTCTACAAGGTGGAAGGTGGCCAGTGGAAGGTTATGCAGACCATCGGTGGTGGGGCTGCCCCGGCTGCTCCGGCCGCCGCTTCGGCTGCTCAGTAATCCTTCCTGGCTCAGGAAACCGCAACGGCGCAGTGTATACTGCGCCGTTTTTTATTGGAGAACGATCATGGCCCATCAGGATGTCGACGATCTGATCCGCCGTTTGCCCAAGACCGAACTGCACCTGCATATCGAGGGCACGCTGGAGCCGGAAATGATGTTCGCGCTGGCGCAGCGCAACGGCATCAGCCTGCCCTACGCCAGCGTCGAGGCACTGCGCGCCGCCTACGATTTCAGCAACCTGCAGTCCTTTCTCGACCTCTACTACGCCGGGGCCGGCGTGCTGCAGACGCGGCAGGACTTCTACGAGCTGACCCGCGCCTACCTGCAGCGTGCCCATGCCGACAACGTGGTGCACGTCGAGATTTTCTTCGACCCGCAGACGCACACCGCACGCGGCATTCCCTTCGCCACCGTGCTGGACGGCATCCGCGAGGCGTTGGACGAGGCCGGCCGCGCGTGGGGTATGAGCTCGCGCCTGATCCTGTCCTTCCTGCGCCACCTGTCCGAGGACGAGGGCTTCGCCACGCTGGCCGAGGCTTTGCCGCACCTCGACCGGATCGACGGCTTCGGGCTCGATTCGAGCGAGCTGGGCCATCCGCCGTCCAAGTTCGCCGTGCTGTTCGCGCGCTGCCACGAACTGGGCAAGCCGTGCGTGGCGCACGCCGGCGAGGAGGGGCCGCCCGAGTACGTGTGGGAGGCGCTGGAGCTGCTCAAGGTCTGTCGGATCGATCACGGTGTGCGCAGCCTGGAAGACCCGGCACTGGTGAAAAGGTTGGCCGAAGCCGGGATGCCGTTGACGGTGTGCCCCTTGTCCAACGTGCGCCTGAAGGTGGTGGACGAGCTGGCCCGACACAATCTGCGCCAGCTGCTGCAGGCGGGTCTGAAGGCGATGGTGAATTCCGACGACCCGGCCTATTTCGGCGGCTATCTCAACGCCAACCTGCTGGCCTGCCGCCAGGCGCTCGATCTGAGCGCGGGCGAGGTGGTGACGCTGGTCAACAACAGCTTCGAGGCGAGCTGGCTCGCCGAGGATGACAAGCAGCGCTGGCTGGCCGAGGTGAAGCGTATTCACGCGGAGTGGCTGGCGGCCTGATGGGGTCTTGGCATCGCGGGTTGGCCGAAGCGGCTTTCGGCCAACCTTGGTTATTGCCCGAGTGCGGCCAGCAGCGTGGCACAATCGGTGACGGAGCAGTACTCGCCGTCCAGGTTGGCCAGGCTCATCGCGTGCACCTCGTCGGCGCTGCGCTCGACGCCGTTCCAGTCGCGGCGGTTGAAGGTGAAGCAGCCATCCGCCGGCAGTTGCACGCGAAAGCCGAGGTTGCCGGCCATGCGCACGGTGGCCTCGATCGAGTTGTTGGTGATGACCCCGAGCACCACCAGCGAGTGCAGGCCGGCGCGACGCAGGCGCTGTTCGAGATTGGTGCCGACGAAGGCGTTGTTGGTGTGCTTGGCGATGATCAGTTCGTCCGCTTGCGGCTCGAAGCCTGCCTTGAAGGCGTGCCCCGGCTGACCGGGGCGATAGTGCGAGCCGGTTTCCAGCGAGTCGTGGCGCACGTGGATCACCGGCCAGCCGCGCTGGCGCCAACGCGTCAGCAGCGCCTGCATGCGGGTTTCGGCGTGCGGGTTGTTGCGCACCCCCCAGTCGGGGTGGTCGATGGCGCGTTGCAGGTCGATCAGCAACAGCGCACTGGGGGCGGGCAGGGCGATCGCGGTCATGGACAGCTCCGGGGCAGGGCGTTCCAGCATAAGCGATGCCCCATGCCCTGTCATGGCAACAGGGCCAAGCCGCCTTGCCCGAGGCGTTGCCTTCTGTCCGCGACAAAATTTCTTCGGAGGATGCCGATGAGCACCAGCAAGCCGATTCCATCGCCTTGCATCCAGCAATGCCGGCTCGACGACGCCGGCCAGAGCTGTCGCGGCTGCCGCCGCACGCTGGATGAGATTGCCGGCTGGTCGGGCTTCGACGAGATGCAGAAGCAGGCGGTATGGGCCCGGCTGCTGGCCTTGCCGCTACTGGTGGTCGGCAAGCACTGCCAGCGCTGCGGGGCGGCGTTTCGCTGTGGCGAAGGCGGGCCGGATGGGGGCTGCTGGTGCAGCGAGCTGCCGGCGGTGCTGCCGCTCGTGCCGAGCGGCGGCGATTGCCTGTGTCCTTCCTGCCTGCGCGACACCCTGCGCCAAGCCTACGCCGCGCGCGGCTTGTCCGCACCGTTCTGAGCACCACCGTCGTCGTATCACCCGATGCGGGCAGGGTCACCGCCGACTGCCCGTGCGCGTATCATCCGCCGCTCGATATTTCCTGCCGGTACGCCTTGTTCCGGCCGCTGTCGGCGATGCCATCTGCTAGCTTTAAAGTGAACACCAAAGCGTAGTGCGATGGCGCAAGCCGGACAGGAGGGTGTGATGGACATGATCGAATGGCGCCTGCAGGGCGTCGAGTTTGCCACCTGCAATTGCAACTGGGGTTGCCCCTGCCAGTTCAGTTCGCCGCCGACGCAGGGTAAATGCGAGGCGGTGGTGTCGATGCGTATCGACCAGGGACAGTTTGGCGAGGTCAATCTGGACGGCTTGTGCTGGGTCGGCGTCTTCGCCTGGCCCGGTGCCATCCACCAGGGTAACGGCAGCTGCCAGATCTATATCGAAGACAAGGCCAGCCCGGCGCAGCGCGAGGCGCTGCTGACCATTCTGTCCGGGCAGCATTCCGACCCCGGCGCTAACGTGTTCCAGATCTTCAGCACCACGCTGAGCCAGCTGTACGAGCCGCAGTTCGTGCCGATCTCGTTTGCGGTCGACCCCGATAACCGGCTGGCCACGACGTCGATTGCCGGCGTGCTGGAGGCGAGCGGCGAGCCGATTCACAACCCGGTGACCGGCATGGCGCAGCGGGCGCGCTTGACGTTGCCGGACGGCTTCGAGTTCACCGAAGCCGAAATGGGCAGTGGCCACTTCGCCACCCACGGTGCCCTTGCCATTGCTTCCCCGAAAGGACACGCGCACTTCGCGCGCCTGCACATGACGGGCCACGGTGTGGTGCGCTGAACCCGTGTCGATGAACGGCATGCCGCCATCCGAACCGGCCGTCGCCGCGCCGCCGCTGCGCGACCGGTTGCGCCCGGAGCAGTGGCCGGTGTTGCTGTGCCTGCTCGGGGTGGCCGGGCTGGCCTGGCTGGCGCTGTGGCGACTGAGCCAGAACATGCCGGCGATGGGCATGGCGGGGATGGCCGGCATGGTGATGACCGGGCCGATGGCGATGCCGTGGCAGCCGGCCGACTTCCTGCTGACCTGGGCCATGTGGGCGACGATGATGGTCGGCATGATGCTGCCCAGCGCCTTGCCGATGATCCTGTTGTACCTGCTGGTGGCGGGCCAGCGGCAGTCGCGCCGTGCCGCCGCCGGGCAGGTGGCGCTGTTCTCCTCCGCCTACCTGCTGGTGTGGAGCGGCTTCAGCATCGCCGCCACGGCGCTGCAATGGGCGCTGGACCAGGCCGCCCTGCTGACACCCGAACTCGCCAGTGCCAATGTCTGGCTGGGCGGCGGCATCCTGATGCTGGCGGGTATCTACCAGTGGCTGCCGCTCAAGCAGGCCTGCCTCGGCCACTGCCGCTCTCCGCTCGGTTTCGTCATGGGGCACTGGCGTCCCGGTGCCGCCGGGGCGTTGCGGATGGGGTTGCTGCATGGCCTGTACTGCCTGGGCTGCTGCTGGGCGGTGATGGGGCTGCTGTTCGTGGTCGGGGTGATGAACCTGCTGTGGGTGGCGCTGCTCAGCGTCTTCGTGCTGTTGGAAAAACTGCTGCCGCTCGGCCGTTGGGGAGGGCGCCTGAGCGGTGCCCTGCTGATGGCCTGGGGGGCGGTGCTCTGGCTGCACTGAGTCCGCCACGATGTCTCCGGAGAGCCCCCTTGCTGCCGCCAATCACGGCCCAGATGGCCTGAGCGACGCCGAGGCCGCCGCGACGCTGGCCCGGGTCGGTCCCAACACCCTGTTTGTCGAACCGCGCCGTACCTTGTGGCGGCTGACGTGCGAAATCCTGCGCGAACCGATGTTCCTGCTGCTCTTGGTGGCGGGGTCGATCTACCTGCTGCTGGGCGATGTTCGCGAGGCGCTGCTGTTGCTGGGGTTCGTGCTGGTCATCGTGCTGATGACGGTGCTGCAGGAGCGGCGCACCGAGCGCGTGCTGGAAACCCTGCGCGAACTGGCGAGCCCGCGCGCCGTGGTGCGCCGTGGCGGGGTGCAGAAAACCGTCGCCGCCTCCGAACTGGTGCCGGGCGATATCGTGTTGATCGGCGAAGGTGATAGGGTGCCGGCCGACGGCGAACTGCTGGTGGCCAACGAGCTGTCGCTCGACGAGTCGCTGCTGAGCGGCGAATCGGTGCCGGTGCGCAAGCTGGCAGGGCTCGCCGGCACGAGCCGGGCCGGTGGCCCGGGGGGCGACGATACGCCCTTTGCCTACGCCGGTTCGCAGGTGGTGCAGGGGCAGGGGGTGATGCGCGTTTGTGCCACCGGCCTCGAGACCGAGCTGGGCAAGATCGGCAAGATGCTGGGCACGATCGAGCAGCCCATCTCCCCGCTGCAGCAGGAAACGCGTCGTTTTGTCCGCGAGCTGGCCATCTATGGGCTGATGTTGAGCCTGGTCGTGCTGCTGTTGTACGGGATCACCCGCGGCGACTGGCTCGCGGGTCTGCTGGCCGGCATCACGCTGGCAATGGGCCTTTTGCCGCAGGAGTTCCCGGTGATCCTGACCGTGTTCATGGCGCTGGGTGCACGCCGTCTGGCTCATGACCGCGTGCTGACACGGCGCCTCAACGCCATCGAGACGCTGGGGCAGACCAGCGTGCTGTGCGTCGACAAGACCGGCACCCTGACCCATAACCGCATGGCGGTGCGCCAGCTCTACGTCGACGGCCGCACGCTGGTGGTCGACGACGCCCTCTCCACGCTCGACGAGCCTTACCACGAACTGCTCGAATACCTGATCCTGGCCAGCGAGATCGACCCGATCGACCCGATGGAGCGGGCCTTCCACCACTTCGGCCACAGCTACCTGGCCGGCACCGAGCACCTGCGCCCGGACTGGGCGCTGACCCAGGAGTACGAGCTGACGCCGCAGTTGCAGGCGATGAGCCACGGCTGGATCGCGCCGGACCGCGACTACTACCCGGTCGCCAGCAAGGGCGCGCCGGAGGCCGTGTTTGACCTGTGCCACCTGCCCGAGGCGCAGTGCGTGCAACTGCTGCGCGAGGTCGAAACGTTGGCCGAACAAGGCCTGCGCGTGCTGGCGGTGGCCAAGGCCCGGCATGACGGCGTGGAATGGCCCGAGAGGCAGCACGATTTCGATTTCGAATTCCTCGGTCTGGTCGGCCTGGCCGACCCGGTCCGCACCGAGGTGCCCGAGGCCATCGCCCAGTGCCGCGAGGCCGGGGTGCGGCTGGTGATGATCACCGGGGACTATCCCGTCACGGCGCAGGCGGTGGCACGCCAGGCCGGCATTGACGATGCCCTGGTGGTCAGCGGCGACATGATGGAGCAACTGGACGACGCGGCGCTGCGCGGGGTGGTGCAGCAGGCCGAGGTCTTTGCCCGCGTGCGGCCGCACCAGAAGCTACGTCTGGTCGAGGCGCTCAAGGCCAACGGCGAGGTGGTGGCGATGACCGGCGACGGCGTCAACGACGCCCCGGCGCTGCGCGCGGCGCATATCGGCATCGCCATGGGGCGGCGCGGTACCCAGGTGGCGCGCGAGGCGGCGGCGCTGATCCTGCTCGACGACAACTTCACCGCCATCGTCGCCGCGATGCGCCAGGGGCGGCGTATCTACGACAATCTGGTGAAGGCGGTCACCTACGTGATCGCCGTGCACGTTCCCCTGATCGGCCTGACCGTGGTGCCGTTGGTGCTGGGCTGGCCGCTGCTGCTGGCACCGGCGCACGTGGTGTTTCTGGAGCTGGTGATCGACCCGGTCGGCTCCATCGTGTTCGAGAACGAAGCCGCCCATCCCCGCGTGATGCGCCGTCCGCCACGGGTGGTGGGCGAGCCGCTGTTCTCGCCGCGCAGACTGGCGCGCAGTCTGTGGCAAGGGGGCGTGCTGTTTGTCGGCGTGCTGGCGCTGTATGCCGCGGCGATGCGCCTGGGCAGCGCAACGGACGCGGCGCGCAGCATGGCGTTCCAGACGCTGGTGATGGGCAACCTGAGCCTGGTCTTCCGCAATCGCCACCCCGGCGCGCTGCGCCAGGAGCAGAACCGCGCCTTGTGGTGGGTGGTCGGCCTCACCCTCGCCATGCTGCTGCTGGTGACCCAGCTGGCCCCGCTGGCCGCCTTGTTCCATTTCGGAGCGGTGACGCCATGGCAGTACCTCTACTGCCTGCTCGCGGCCAGCGTCATTTATCTGCTGGCCGGGGTGGTTAGGCAAGCCAAAGACCCGCTGGGGTCCTAGCCTGTCTTAGGCGTTGCCTGGCCTCGTCCCTGCCCGAGAAAGCCACACGACTCGATGCTCCGAGAGGGGGGCAGAATTCTGATTAAGGATTCTGGCCAGATATGGTAAAAAAAGTTTTTTATGTGGGGCTTTATTTAAACAAGAAATGTAAAGTGTTTTACGTTACTCATTGGTTTGATTTGCCTCAATTTTAAATGGATGTACTTTCCATAATATTTATACGGATAACATATTATGGATGGCGGTACATCATGTTTTCGACCA
Organism: Pseudogulbenkiania sp. NH8B; assembly: GCF_000283535.1. Lineage (GTDB taxonomy): Bacteria > Pseudomonadota > Gammaproteobacteria > Burkholderiales > Chromobacteriaceae > Pseudogulbenkiania > Pseudogulbenkiania ferrooxidans. Next base: position 3,196,552 of record NC_016002.1, on the reverse strand, counting down.
TTGGAAAGCGGCTGGTACTACTTATGCTAGTGCCCTTGCTGGTGTTGTCTTGTTTTTCTCTTTTGCTGATCTGGCAAAACTATACCCAGTACCAAAAAGCCAGGACGACACGGCAGCTGATGGAAGTGGCCATCTCGACGGGTAATCTGATCCACACATTACAAATAGAGCGCGGCGCATCGGCTGGTTTTTTGCAGTCGCATGGGGCCAAGTTTGCCGACAAGTTACCGAGCATTCGGCAAGCCTCCGATCGCAACTTCCAGGCTTATCGAGACGCCATTTCGCAAGACCGGGCGTTGCTTGACCCGTCGATGATCCAGGATGTGCAAGGGCCGTTACAGAAACTGGCGGACTGGCGTTACAAAATTACCCAGAAAAATATACTGCCGGGTGAAAGCTCGACGTATTTCACCCATACTATTGCGCAGCTGCTCAAAAATATTACCGCCTTGGGACTGCAAAACGATCAGGCCGATATCGTGCGTCGTTTACAGGCCTATCAAACGCTGATTTTGGCCAAGGAAAATGCCGGTCTGGAACGGGCATTGTCAGTGCCGGTATTTATCGGCGATCACGTGGCGTGGCCGCAGTACCGTCTGATCCTGTCGAAGATTGATAGCCAGAATATTCTGTTGGAGGTGTTCACTGCGCTGGCCAAACCGGACGAGGTGGCGGGCGTCGCCAAAGTCATGCAAAGCCCGCAAGCACGCCAGGTGCAGCAATTCCGCGATGTAATGGCGCTGCATTTCGCCGAGGGCGGCTTCGGGGTCAATGCGGAGCAGTGGTTCGTTGCCATCACCGCCAAAATCGATGCCCTGTTTACCGTCGAGCAGCAGTTGACGGCCAATATCCAGGCCCAGACGCAGGCCCAGGAGGAATTGGCGTGGCGCCAGCTGTGGTTCGTGGTCGTGGCAGGGGGAATGACCATGCTGTTGACTGCCCTGGTCGGGATGTGGGTCGGGCGCAGTATCGGCCGCCCCCTGTTGAATGTCGCCGATGCGGTCGAGCAAACCGTCGCCAACCGCGACCTGTCCCGCACGGTTTCGGCCAAGGGCGTGCTCGAAGCCCGGCAGATCGCGACCGCCTTCAACCATATGCTGCAGTCTTTCTCGCGCCTGATCCAGGATACGCAGAGTTGCGGCCAGAACATGGGGGCGGTCGCCTCGCAACTGGCAGGGAGCAGCGTGCAGGTGAAGCAAAGCGCGCAGCTACAGTTTGAAGCGACCTCTTCGGTGGCGGCCGCGGTGGAGCAGACGTCGGTCAGTATGAGCGGAGTGGCCGGCAGCGCTCGTTCGGTGATGGAACTGGTGTATCAGACCCGGACCGAAACGGGCCAGGCCCTGCACGTGATGCATGAAACCGTACAGCAGGTCAGGCAGATTGCGGCCCAGATCCACGAGTCGAGCGGTAACATCAGCTTGCTCGACGACAGTTCCAAACAAATCGGCGGCATCATTAATGTCATCAAGGAGATTGCGGAGCAGACCAATCTGCTGGCGCTCAATGCGGCCATCGAGGCGGCACGGGCCGGCGATATGGGGCGTGGTTTCGCCGTGGTGGCGGATGAGGTCAGGAGCCTGGCGGTACGCACCGCTGCGGCGACCGGCGAGATTGCCGTACTGATACAGGCGGTGCAGCAGCGCATCGATACCACCGTCAGCGGTATGCAGCGAGCCGACCAACTCTCCCAGATCAGCTTGCAGTCGGTCAGCGCCAGCGAACAGGGCTTGGGGCATATCGACGAGGGGTCGCAACGGATCTCGCAACACATGCTGAATATTGTCGGGGCGATCGAAGAGCAGGATCAGGCCTTGCGCGGCATTGCGCAGAACATCGAGCAAATCGCCAGAATGACCGAGGAAAACAGCGTTGTGGCAAACAGCAATAGCAGCCACGCCGAGAGTCTTGACCAGCTATCGGGGCGCCTGGCCCAGGCGGTCAGCCAGTACCGTATCGCCATGGTGTGAGTGCTCGATTTCCTGCCGTTTTCCCGGTGCTCGGCTAGGGGGGATGCGGTCTCCTCCCGCTGGTCGTCCCCCGCTGACGGCTTGGCGAGGGGCGCGGGTGGTCATTTACCGCTTGGGTCGGGAAGCAATAAAAAGGGGCATCAATCTTGAATTGATGCCCCGATAGGGTGGTGCAGATGATCAGAATTTCGGGTGGTCAAAGCTCACTGGGTGCTGCCGGAACAGAATGCCATCGTTTTTAAAACGGTCATGGCATTTTATGAGCAGCGCCCCCCCGTTTCTGCACCGCACGTACCCGCCGAGTACTTACTCTTCCGGCACGTTCATCGAGTTGATGTTGAAACCGCCGTCGACGTAGGTGATCTCACCGGTGATGCCGGAGGCCAGGTCGGACAGCAGGAAGGCGGCGGTGTTGCCGACTTCTTCGGTGGTCACGTTGCGGCGCAGGCAGGACTGGTTGGCGGCGATCGACAGCAGCTTGGAGAAGCCCGAGATGCCGGAAGCAGCCAGGGTCTTGATCGGGCCGGCGGAGATGCCGTTGGCGCGGATGCCGTCCTTGCCGACGCTGGCGGCCAGGAATCGCACCGAGGCTTCCAGGCTGGCCTTGGCCAGGCCCATCACGTTGTAGTGCGGGATGGCGCGCACGGCGCCGAGGTAGGACAGGGTCAGCAGGGCGCCATTGCGGCCCTTCATCATCGGGCGGGCAGCCTTGGCCAGCGCCGGGAAGCTGTAGGCGGACACGTCGTGGGCGGTGTGGAACGCTTCGCGGCTCAGGGCGTCGAGGAAGTCGCCTTCCAGCGATTCACGCGGGGCGAAGGCGATGGCGTGCACCAAGCCGTCCAGGCCGTCCCAATCCTTGCCCAGATCCACGAACAGTTGCTCGATGTCGGCATCGTTCTGCACGTCGCAGCGGTACACCAGTTTGCTGCCGAAGTCGGCGGCCATTTCCCGCACACGATCTTCCAACTTGTCCACCACGTAGGTGAACGCCAGTTCCGCGCCTTGACGATGACAGGCCTGGGCAATGCCGTAGGCGATGGAACGGTTGGAGATCATGCCGGTAATAAGAATTTTTTTGCCTTGCAGGAAGCCCATCTTGAGTCCTTCACGGTGTAAACAGGGCCGCATTATAACCAAGGCTGTGCCCTGCCTGACAGTCGGACGAGGCTGCGAGGCCGATTTTTTTGGTTTTCAAGCGCGGTAGCCTAGGGTAAAACAGCGACAGCATGCCGTCATGGCGCCGGGAACTGCGCCGGGCGACGACGGTTCAGAGCATTCTCGGGCCGGTCCGCCAGGGGGCGGCCGGATCAGAACAAGAAGGTGACATGCGTATTTTGCTGCTGATAGGGGTGGTGGGGGTGTTGCTGGCCCGGCTGGCCGTGGGGGCGCCGGCGCTGGCGCTGGGCTACGCGCCGAAATACCCGCCGAACTTCACTCATTTCGATTACGTCAATCCGGCCGCGCCCAAGGGCGGGCGGCTGGTGCTGCCGGCGCTGGGCAGTTTCGACACGCTCAACCCGTTTACCCTGAAGGGCGACAAGGAGGCGGGGGTCGGGACGCTGGTGGTGGAGACGCTGATGACGCAGGGCGAGGAGGAGCCGTTCACCGTGTACGGGCTGCTCGCCGACAACATCCGGCTCGCCGACGATGGGCTGTCGGTGAGCTTCCACCTCAATCCGCGCGCGCGCTTCTCCAACGGCGACAAGGTCACGGCCGAGGACGTCAAGTTCTCGTTCGACACGTTGACGCGTGACCCGACCGCCTCGCCGTCGTACCGTTTTTACTGGGCCGACGTGGCGCGCGCCGTGGTGGTGGACGCCGCCAACGTGCGCTTCGACTTCAAGCGCCGCAACGCCGAGTTGCACCTGATCATCGCCCAGCTGCCGGTGTTCTCGCACAAGTGGCTGCCGCCCGGCACCAAGCTGGGCGACCGCGTGCTGCAAGCGCCGATCGGCTCCGGCCCCTACCTGCTGGAACAGTACGATCAGGGCAAGTTCTCCCGCTTTAGGCGCAACCCGGCGTACTGGGCGGCCAACGAGCCGGTGCGGCGCGGCATGTACAACTTCGACACCATTCTCTACCGCTACTACAAGGACGAGACGGCGCGGCTGGAGGCGTTCAAGGCCGGGGAGTTCGACCTGTCGGTGGAAAACGTCGCCAAGCAGTGGGCGCGCGGCTACCTCGGCAGCAAGTTCGAGGATGGCCGTATCGTCAAGAAGACGCTGCCGCACGGCAGCTCGGCCGGCATGCAGGGCTTCGTGTTCAATCTGCGCCGGCCGCTGTTCCGCGACAAACGCGTGCGCGAGGCGCTGACGCTGGCGTTCGACTTCGAATGGACCAACCGCCAGCTGTTCTACGGCCAGTACCAGCGCAGCGACAGCTATTTCACCAACAGCGAGTTGGCGGCCACGGGGTTGCCGGGGCCGGACGAGCTGGCGCTGCTGAACCCCTTGCGCCGCAAGCTCGACCCCGAGGTGTTCGGCCCTGCAGTGGAACCGCCCAAGGTTGGTGGCCGCTACGGCGTACGCACCAACCTGCGCCAGGCCCGCCAGTTGCTCTACCAGGCAGGCTGGCGCTACCAAGGTGGGCGCTTGGTGGACAAGCAGGGGCAGCCGTTCGAGTTCGAATTCCTGTCCTATTCACGTACCTACGAGCGCATCGTCGCCTCGTGGCAGAAGCATCTGGCCAAGCTCGGCATCACGCTGACGGTGCGCGTGGTCGACCCGGCCATCTACCAGCGCCGTCTCAACGATTTCGACTACGACACCACCGTGGTGGTGTACGGCGCCAGCCAGAGCCCGGGCAACGAGCAGCTGGGCTATCACGGCAGCGAGGCGGCGCGCACGCCCGGTTCGAGCAACTGGGCCGGCGTGGCCGACCCGGCGGTCGACGCGCTGTTGCAGAACTTCCTGCACTTCAAGACGCGCCGCGACCTGATCGCCGCCAGCCGGGCACTCGACCGCGTGCTGCGCGTCGGCCGCTACGTGGTGCCGAACTGGCACATTCCCTACCACCGGGCAGCCTGGTGGAACCGCTTCGGCCAACCTTCCCGCCTGCCGCGCTACTACGACGCCACCAGCTGGGCGATCGAGACCTGGTGGGACAAACCGCAGGAGGCACGCTGATGTGGCATTACATTTTCAAGCGCTTGCTGCTGATGATCCCGACCCTGGTGGGCATCCTCGCCATCACCTTCGCCATCATCCAGTTCGTGCCCGGCGGGCCGGTGGAGCAGATGGTGCAGCAGCTGACCCACGCCGGCGTCGCCGGCGAGGCGGCGCAGGGCGGCGGCAACAGTCCGTTCAAGGGCCGTGCCGGGCTGAGCCCGGAGGAGCTGGCCGCGCTCAAGGCGCAGTACGGCTTCGACAAGCCGGCGTTGCAGCGCTTCGGCGACATGCTGGTGAAGTTTTCCCGCTTCGATCTGGGCGAGAGCTTCTTCCACCACGAGTCGGTGTGGGCGTTGATCGTGTCCAAGCTGCCGGTGTCGATGAGCATCGGGCTGTGGAGCTTCTTCATCACCTACCTGGTCTGCATCCCGCTCGGCGTCAGCAAGGCGGTGCGCGACGGCTCGCCGTTCGACCTCTTCACCAGCACGGTGATCCTGGTCGGCTACGCCATTCCCGGTTTCGTGCTGGGGGTGGCGCTGTTGGTGCTGTTCGGCGGCGGCAGCTTCTGGCAACTGTTCCCGCTGCGCGGGCTGGTCAGCGAAAACTGGGCCGACCTGGGGCCGCTCGACAAGGTGCTCGACTACCTGTGGCACATCACGCTGCCGGTGACCGCCTCGGTGGTGGGCAACCTGGCGGTGATGACGATTCTGACCAAGAACGTGTTCCTCGAGGAAATCCGTCGCCAGTACGTCTACACCGCGCGCGCCAAGGGCCTGTCCGAGCGGCGCATCCTCTACAAGCACGTGTTCCGCAACGCGCTGATTCCGCTCATCACCGGTTTTCCGGCGGCGTTCATCGGCGCTTTCTTCAGCGGCAGCCTGCTGATCGAGACGCTGTTCTCGCTCGACGGGCTGGGGCTGTTGTCGTACGAGTCGGTGATCCGCCGCGACTACCCGGTGGTGATGGGCTCGCTCTACGTGTTCACGCTGATGGGGCTGGTGGCCAAGCTGCTGTCGGACCTGTCCTACGTGCTGGTCGACCCGCGCGTCAGCTTCGAGGAGGGCGGGCAATGAGTCTGACTCCCGGCCAGCGCGCCTGGCGCCGCTTCAAGGCCAACCGCCGCGGCTATGTCAGCCTGTGGCTGTTCGCCATCCTGTTCGTGCTCACGCTGGGCGCCGAACTGCTGTCCAACGACCGGCCGCTCGTGGTGCGCTACCAGGGCGAGTTCTACTACCCGGTGCTGTTCGAGTACAACGAGACGGTGTTCGGCGGCGATTTCGATACCCCGGCCGACTACCTCGATCCCTACATCCGCGACCGGCTCTCCGCCAACGGTAATTTCGCCGTGTTCGCGCCCAACCCCTACAGCTACAACACGCTCAACTATTTCGCCAAGGCCCCCAACCCGGCGCCACCGTCTTCGGCCAACCTGTTCGGCACCGACGACCGCGGCCGCGACGTGCTGGCGCGGCTGATCTACGGTTTCCGGCTGTCGGTGCTGTTCGCGCTGGCGCTGACCGTGGTCGGCACGCTGGTCGGCATCGTGCTGGGCGGACTGCAGGGCTATTTCGGCGGCCGACTCGACCTCACGCTGCAGCGTGTGATCGAGATCTGGGGCAGCCTGCCCGAGCTCTACCTGCTGATCATCCTGTCGTCGTTCTTCAACCCCAGCCTGACCTTGCTGCTGGTGCTGTTGGCGCTGTTCGGCTGGATGGGGCTCGCCGACTACGTGCGCGCCGAGTTCCTGAAGAACCGCCAGATGGACTACGTGCTGGCGGCGCGCTCGCTCGGGCTTGCCGATCGCCAGATCATGTGGCGCCACGTGCTGCCCAACAGCCTGACGCCGGTGCTGGCCTTCCTGCCGTTCCGCGTCAGCGGCGCCATCCTGGCGCTCACCAGTCTCGACTTCCTCGGCCTCGGGGTACCAGCCAGCACGCCGAGCCTGGGCGAGATGCTGGCGCAGGGCAAGGACAACCTCGACGCCTGGTGGATCGCACTCTCCACCTTCACCGTGCTCACCGTCACGCTGCTGTTGTTGATCTTCATCGGCGAGGGGCTGCGCTCGGCACTCGATACACGCAAGGGCTGACATGGACCAACTGCTGTCGGTAGAAAACCTGCACGCCGGTTTCGGCTCCCGCGTCGCGGTGCGCGGCGTGAGCTTCACCGTGCGCGCCGGTGAAAAGGTGGCGCTGGTGGGCGAATCCGGTTCCGGCAAGACCGTCACCGCGCAGGCGCTGATGCGCCTCAATCCGGACGTGACGCTGTCCGGCGCGGTCCGTTTCAACGGCGAGGAACTGCTCGGCGTGCCCGAACGCCGCCTGCGCCAGCTGCGGGGGCGCGAGATGGCGATGATTTTCCAGGAGCCGATGTCGGCCCTCAACCCGGTGTACACCATCGGCAACCAGATCATCGAGACCCTGAGCCAGCACTTCGGGCTGGCGCCGCGCGCGGCGCGGCAGCGGGCCATCGAACTGCTGGCGCGTACCGGCATCCCCGACCCGGACATCAAGGTCGACGCCTATCCCTTCCAGCTCTCCGGCGGCCAGCGCCAGCGCGCCATGATCGCCATGGCGCTGGCCTGCCAGCCCAAGCTCCTGATTGCCGACGAGCCCACCACCGCGCTCGACGTCACGGTGCAGGCGCAGATTCTCGCCCTGCTCGACGAACTGCAGCGCGACCTCGGCATGGCGGTGCTGTTCATCACCCACGACCTCAACCTGGTGCGGCGCTTCGCCGACCGCGTGGCGGTGATGAAGGACGGCGAAGTGGTCGAAACGGGGACGGTGGCCGAGGTGTTCGGCCAACCCGCACACCCCTACACGCGCGAGCTGCTGGCGAGCCGTCCCGACACCCTGGACGACGCCCCCGGTCAGGCCGCGCCACGGCTGCAGGCCGAGTCGATCCGGGTCGCCTTCAGCCGCCGCCGCGGCTGGTTCGGCAAGACCGTCACCCCGGTGCTGCACGGCATCAGTCTCGGCGTCCCCGCCGGACGCACCCTCGGCATCGTCGGCGAGTCCGGCTCCGGCAAGACCACGCTCGGGCTGGCGCTGATGCGGCTGATCCAGGCGGAAGGGCAGGTCACGCTCGACAGCACCCGGCTCGACACGCTCAGCGGGCAGGCCCTGCGCGCCTCGCGTCGCGACTACCAGGTGGTGTTCCAGGACCCGTTCGCCTCGCTGTCGCCGCGCCTGACCGTGGGCCAGATCGTCGGCGAGGGCGTGGCGCTGCACTTTCCCGAACTGGATGAGACGGCGCGACGCCAACGCGTGCTCGATACCCTGACCGAAGTCGGGCTGGCCGCCGACAGCGTCGACCGCTACCCGCACGAGTTCTCCGGCGGGCAGCGCCAGCGCATCGCCATCGCCCGCGCCCTGGTGCTGCGCCCCAAGCTGATCCTGCTCGACGAGCCGACCAGCGCGCTCGACGCCACTCTGCAAAAACAGGTGCTGCAATTGCTGCGCCGGCTGCAGCACAAGTACGGCCTGAGCTACCTCTTCATCAGCCACGACCTGGCGGTGATCCGCGCCGTGGCGCACGAGGTGCTGGTGCTGAAGGACGGCAAGGTGGTCGAATCCGGGCCGACGCGGCGCGTGTTCGAGGCGCCCAGCCAGCCCTACACCCGCGATTTGCTCGCGGCGGCCCTGCTGGGGACTTGAAAGCACGGTGCCCAGCCTCATTATTATTGGCATGAAGCCGGTAGGGTTGCCCCTGGGGTCCGTGCTTGCTACCATCCCTTGTGCCATGCCGTTTGCCGGCAACAAGACAAAACCATCGAGAGGAAGATATGAGCGATCTGATCCAGCACGTGACCGACGATTCTTTTGAGCAGGACGTACTGAAGGCCCAAGGCCCGGTGCTGGTCGATTACTGGGCCGAGTGGTGCGGTCCGTGCAAGATGATCGCCCCTATCCTGGACGAAGTGTCGAAAGAGTACGACGGCCGCCTGAAAGTGGTGAAGCTGAACATCGACCAGAACGAGCAGACTCCGCCGAAATTCGGCATTCGCGGCATCCCGACGCTGATGATCTTCAAGGACGGCAACGTGGTTGCCACCAAGGTCGGCGCGCTCGCCAAGAGCCAGCTGACGGCGTTTATTGACAGCCACATTTAAACCGCCTATCCTTCTGTCAAATTCTTCACCAGCGGGCGACATCACTGTCGCCCGCTCCGTATCCGCTTCACACTCCTTGTCGAGCACTCCCGCTTAATCCGTATTCGAGTCGACCACGGCTGCCATGCACTTATCTGATCTAAAACACCTTCCTGTTACCGAACTCGTTGAGAAGGCCATTGCCAACGAGATCGACGGCGCCAACCGCCTGCGCAAGCAAGACCTGATTTTTGCCCTGCTGAAGAACCAGGCCAAGAAAGGCGAGAGCATTTTCGGAGACGGTACGCTGGAGGTGCTGCCGGATGGTTTCGGTTTCCTGCGCAGCCCGGATTCCTCGTACCTGGCCGGCCCGGACGACATCTACGTCAGCCCGAGCCAGATCCGCCGCTTCAACCTGCATACCGGCGACTCGATCGAGGGCGAAATCCGCACCCCGAAAGACGGCGAGCGCTACTTTGCACTGGTGAAGGTGGACAAGGTCAACGGCGGCCCGCCGGAGAACGCCAAGCACAAGATCCTGTTCGAGAACCTGACGCCGCTGTTCCCGACCGAGCGTCTGGTGCTGGAGCGCGACATCCGTGCCGAAGAGAACATCACCAGCCGCGTGATCGATCTGATTGCGCCGATCGGCAAGGGCCAGCGTGGTTTGCTGGTGGCTCCGCCGAAGTCCGGTAAAACCGTGATGCTGCAAAACCTGGCGCACGCCATCACCGCCAACCATCCGGAAGTCGAGCTGATCGTGCTCTTGATCGACGAGCGTCCGGAAGAAGTGACTGAGATGACCCGCTCGGTGCGCGGCGAAGTGGTGTCGTCCACCTTCGACGAGCCGGCCACGCGCCACGTGCAGGTTGCCGAGATGGTGATCGAAAAGGCCAAGCGACTGGTCGAGCACAAGAAGGACGTGGTGATCCTGCTCGACTCGATCACCCGTCTGGCACGCGCCTACAACACCGTGATCCCGGCCTCCGGCAAGGTGCTGACCGGTGGTGTCGACTCCAACGCGCTGCAGCGCCCGAAGCGTTTCTTCGGCGCCGCGCGCAACGTGGAGGAGGGCGGCTCGCTGACCATCATCGCCACCGCGCTGATCGATACCGGCTCGCGCATGGACGACGTGATCTACGAGGAGTTCAAGGGTACCGGCAACATGGAGATCCACCTCGACCGCCGCATGGCCGAGAAGCGTATCTTCCCGGCGATCAACATCAACCGCTCCGGCACCCGCCGTGAAGAGCTGCTGATTCCGCAGGACCAGCTGCAACGCATCTGGGTGCTGCGCAAGCTGCTCTACCCGATGGACGATCTCGAGGCGATGGAATTCCTGCAGGACAAGATGCGCGCGACCAAGAACAACCTCGCGTTCTTCGATTCCATGCGTCGCTGAAGCGACCGCCATTCACCAGCAGCGCCGGGCTTTCGAGTCCGGCGTTTTGTTATCCGAGAAAGCCATGGAACTGAGTCGTTTTGCTTCCATGCCATGGTTTGCCGGCATCGGCACCGTGGCCTTCGCCTTTTCCGGCTACCTGGTCGGGGTGCGCAAGCAGCTCGACCTCTTGGGCATCCTGATCGTGGCGCTGTTGACCGCCATCGGCGGCGGCATCCTGCGCGACGTGCTGGTCAGCCGCATCCCGCTGGTGTTCTATGATTACACTAACCTGATCGTCATTGCGGCGACACTGCTGCTGTCCTGGCTGGCCGGCCTGCACCGGCGCGAGAGCGCCACCTTCGGCCGCTTGTTCCTGATCGCCGATTCGATCGGCCTGGTGGCATTCAGCATGAGCGGCGCCCAGGTCGGCCTGAGCCTGGATCTGAATGCCTTCGGCGTCGTGCTGTTGGGCTTCGTCACCGCCGTGGGGGGCGGGGTGGTGCGCGACATGATGGTCAACGATATCCCCTTCATCCTGCACCGGGACTTCTACGGCATGGTGGCGATTCTGATTGCCGCCGCCCTGTTTGCCATGGATGCCTTGGGGATGGTGAACGTTTTGACGCTGCAGCTACTCTTTATTGTGGGGTTGGGTGTGCGTCTGCTGGCGCACTGGCGAGAATTGGCCCTGCCCAAGGTTCGTAGCGGCAGACGCAGGGGGTGAGTAAGATGTTTCCGAGCGATGTGGAGGACGCCAGGCAGTGGATTCGGTCCCGCCTGGCCGGCGACTGGGAAACCGTCGTGGGCGGCGATCTGCCGCAGCGGCCCGCTACCGGCGCGGAGCGCCCGGCCGCGGTGCTGGTGCCCTTGGTGTGGCACGCCGAGGCGCCGGCGGTGCTGTTGACACGGCGTAACGACGCGCTCTCGACGCATGCCGGGCAGGTCAGCTTTCCCGGTGGCAAGATCGATCCGCACGACCCGAGCGCGGTACACGCGGCGCTGCGCGAGGCACGGGAAGAGGTCGGGTTGGCCGAAGCCGGCGTCGACGTGTTGGGCACACTGCCCGACTACATCACCATCACGCGCTTCCGGGTGACGCCGGTAGTCGGCCTGCTGGTGCCGCCCCTGGCACTGGCGCCCGAGCCATCCGAGGTGGCCGAGGTCTTCGAGGTGCCACTCAAGCTGGTGCTGGACCCTCGCCAGTACGAACGTCACAGCTACGTACGCGACGGCATGGCCGGCGTCTATCTGTCCCTGACCTACGGCCCGCATCGTGTCTGGGGTGCCACCGCGGCCATGCTGCGGCAGCTGTCCGCCATCCTCAACCCCGGCGCGGCAGCGCTCTGATCTTAAGTCTGTAGCCCAGACGCCGTTCTCGACGTGGAAGGAGCCGGCGTCAGATCATAAGATCGGTGGGCACAGCGCAACCCATCACTGGAGGGTTTCGGCTGCGGAACCCTTCACTCCTCCTGACGTGCTTTGAGCCGTTAACAAAATCCAGCATAGCGGTCTTGGCTAGGCGTGCGGGCGCAGAAAACTGAGGTGCAGCCGAAGTTTCTGCAAAGCTACATGCAAGTGGTACAGCAAGCGCTCGCGTGTGAGTCTCTCCCGAGATTCGCACGCGAGCATAACAACACCAAGAGGGTTTTGTTAACAGCTCTCAGAGCTGAAAGCGCATCGACAGGTCGATTGCCTCGACGTCCTTGGTCAGCTTGCCGACCGAGATGCGATCGACGCCGGTTTCGGCAATCGCCCGCACCGTCGTCAGCTCGACCCCGCCCGAGGCTTCCAGTTGGGCGCGCCCGGCGCTCAGGCGTACCGCTGCGCGCATGTCGTCCAGCGACATATTGTCCAGCAGCACCAGCTTGGCGCCGGCTTCGAGCGCTTCGTTCAGCTCTCCCAGTGTTTCCACTTCCACCTGCACGCTGACGCCGGCCGGCGCCAGGCGGCAGGCCTGCTCCAGCGCCTGGCGAATACCGCCGGCGGCCATGATGTGGTTCTCCTTGATCAGGATGCCATCGTAGAGGCCGATGCGCTGGTTGTCGCCGCCGCCCACGGTGACGGCGTATTTCTGCGCCAGGCGCAGTCCCGGCAGCGTCTTGCGAGTGTCGAGGATGCGGGCGGCGGTGCCGGCCACCACGTCGACGTAGCGCCGGGTCTGGGTCGCCACCGCCGAGAGCAACTGCAGGAAGTTGAGCGCGGTGCGCTCGGCGGTGAGCAGGGAGCGCGCCGGACCGGCAATCTCGCACAGTACGGTATTGGCCGTGACGCGTGCACCTTCCTCGACTTTCCAGTCGATGCGGCAGCGCGCGTCGACTTGGCGGAAGGTTTCCTCGAACCAGGCCTGCCCGCAGACGACGGCCTCCTCGCGCGCTAGCACCGTGGCCCGGCCGCTGGCGTGGTCGTCGATCAGCATGGCGGTCCAGTCGCAGCCGCCGATGTCTTCGGTCAGGCTGAGGCCGACTTGTTGGGCGATGAGGTGATGAGGGGGCAGGACTGGCATCGGGCGTTCTCCGCAAAAAGCGTATTGTAGCGGTCCGCCGGGGTGTTGTGGCGGCAGCGGGTCGGCCGCGTCTGGTATGATGAAATAATTCTCCTCGCCGTCATCGCCACGTCATGAATCTGCCCGCCGCTTTCTTTCCCCTCTGGGGGCAATGGTCGACCCTGCTGGCGGCCTTGGGACTGCTGGGGTGGGCGGCGAGCCGCGTGCGCTGGCGGGAGCTCGACCACGTTGCGCTCAACGCCTGGCTCGGCGCCTGCGTGCTGACCATGGCGATGTGGATGATGAAAGGCGGCCTCAAGCCCGGGCTGTCCTTCCACCTGCTGGGAGCGGCCATCCTGACCTTGATGATGGGGCACTGGCTGGCGCTCCTGGCGCTCGCCATCGTGCTGGCGGGGGTGACGGCCTACGGTGCCGGCGACTGGCTGGCGCTGGGGTTGAACTTCTGGCTGATGGCGGTGCTGCCGGTAACGCTGGTGAGTACCGTGCTGCGCCTGACGCAGCGCCTGTTGCCCCCCAACCTGTTCGTCTACGTGTTCGTCGGCGCGTTCCTGGCCGGTGGTGCCAGCCTGTTCGCCACCGGGCTTGCCGGCATCGCGGTGCTGGGGATGGCGGGCGCCTACCCCTGGGACGAGCTGCTGTCGGAGGCGCTGCCGTTCTACTTCCTGCTGTCCTGGTCCGAGGCCTTCACCTCCGGCCTGATCATGGCGATACTGATCGTGTACCGGCCGCGCTGGGTGGCGACCTTCGACGACAGCCGCTACCTCGACGACAACTCCGACCCGGGAGCCTGAGCATGCTGCCTCGCCTGTCGCTGCGCTTCATTCCGGTCTGGTTGCGCAATTTCCTGGTGTGGAAGAAGCTGGCAGCGCCGTCCATCCTCGGCAACCTGGCCGACCCGATGCTGTACATGCTGGGCCTGGGTTTCGGTATCGGCAGCCTGCTGCCGTCGATCGGCGGCGTGCCGTACATCCAGTTCCTGGCCGCCGGGACGGTGTGCTACAGCACCATGAACAGCGCGACCTTCGAGGCGCTGTACTCGGCGTTTTCGCGCATGCACGTGCAGAAGACCTGGTCGGCCATCATCAACGCGCCATTGACGGTGGACGACGTGGTGCTGGGCGAGTGGCTGTGGGCGGCGTCGAAGAGTCTGCTGTCGGGGCTCGCCATCCTGCTGGTGATGGGGCTCCTGGGGCTGATCAAGAGCCCGCTGGTGCTGTGGATCGTGCCATTGATCGCGCTGTCCGGGCTGGCGTTTGCCGGCATGGGGCTGGTGGTGACGGCGCTGAGCCCGAGCTACGACTTTTTCATGTATTACTTCACGCTGGTGGTCAGCCCGATGATGCTGATTTCCGGGGTGTTCTATCCGGCGGAGAACCTGCCCGGCTGGATTCGCGCCGTGGCCGAGGTGCTGCCGCTGACTCACGCCATCCGTCTTGCCCGGCCGCTGGTCAACGCGACCGTGCCGCCGCTCATCTGGCCCAGCCTGCTGATCCTGCTGCTCTATGCTGTCGTGTCGTTCTCGCTGGCGGTGATACTGACGCGGCGGCGCCTGCTCAAGTAGCCCATTCTGAACGCGGCTCTCAAGGTGTGACGAGCGGCCGGCTGCGCGGGGTGGCTGGAGTACTGGGGGCGGAATGGGCATGGTGCCATGCGAGTCATGGCTCGGGGAGTCTCCCGCAGGCAGTCTGCCCGCTCAGGGCACCGCCCAGCCCGAGATCACGAGCGCGCAGTCACGACGAGGATAGCGTCTCACAGCACCAGCGGTTCCGGCTCCAGCTCCACGCCGTAACGTTCCTTCACCGCAGCCTGCACCTTCTGCGCCAAAGCCCAGACTTCCTTGCCACTGGCGTGGCCATAGTTGACCAGCACCAGCGCCTGGCGCGCGTGTACGCCGGCGTCGCCCTCGCGGTAGCCCTTCAGCCCGGCTCGGTCGATCAGCCAGCCGGCGGCGAGCTTGGTCTTGCCGGCGCCCGCCGGGTAGTGCGGCAGGTCGGGGTGATGCGCCAGCAGGGCTTCGGCCAACCCCGTGTCGATGATCGGGTTCTTGAAGAAGCTGCCGGCGTTGCCGAGCTGGGTCGGGTCGGGCAGCTTGGCCGTGCGGATGCGGATCACCGCTTCGCTGATGTCGCGCGGCGAGGCGCCGTCCGCCTTGCCCATCGCCGCCAGTTCCTTGCCGATGTCGCCGTAGCCGGTGTGCAGCGTCGGCCGCTTGCTCAGGCGGAAGCGCACCGCGGTCACCAGCAGGCGGCCGTTCGCTTCGTGCTTGAACACGCTGTCGCGATAGCCGAAACGGCACTCGGCATTGGAGAGGATGCGCTGGGCGCCGTTGTCGTGCAGGTCGGCGCAGACCACCTCGGCGAGGCAGTCCTTGGCTTCGACGCCGTAGGCGCCGATGTTCTGGATCGGGCTCGCGCCGACGGTGCCGGGGATCAGGCTCAAGTTTTCCAGCCCGGCCCAGCCCTGCGTCAGCGTGTGCTGCACGAAGCCGTGCCAGTTCTCGCCGGCGGCGGCCTCGACCACGACCTCGTCGGCGTTCTCGCTCAGTACCGTGATGCCGCTGAGCGCCACCTTCACCACCAGTCCCGGGTAGTCGCCGGTGAACAGCAGGTTGCTGCCGCCGCCCAGCCACAGCACCGGTCCGCGCCGGTACGGTTCGCTCGCCAGCAGTTCGGGCAGCCGGACCAGGTCGTCCAGCTCGCAGAACGTCGCGGCGCGCACGTCCATGCCGAAGGTGTTCAGCGTTTTGAGGGGGTGGTCATGAAGAAAAACAAGGCTCACGGCGGTTCAGCTTTCGGTGTGTTGACGGACCAGGCGGCGGCGACTTTCGCGCGACAGGTAGCCTACCAGCAAAAACGCCGCCACGCTCAGGCTGAATACCAGCGCCGCCCAGAAGCCCTCGATGCCCATGGGCAGGGTGAGAAAGGGCAGCGGCCAGTCGGTCAGCCCCAGCACCATGCCGAGGCTCAGACCCAACCCCCAGAACGACACCACGTGGATGATCATCGGCGCCGTGGTGATCTTGTAGCCGCGCAAGGCGCCGGAGGAAATGCACTGGGTGGCGTCGGTCAATTGGAACACCGCGGCGAAGACCAGTAGCCCGGCGCCGATGCGGATCACTTCGGGGTCGGTGGTGTAGAGGCGGATGATGTCTTGGCGCAGCGTCAGCATCAGCAGCATGGTTCCCCCGGCCAGAACCAGCCCGGTCAAGAGGCCGGTGCCGGCGGTGAAGCGCGCCCGGCGGTAATCGCCGGCGCCGACCGCCTGGCCCACGCGCACCGACATCGCGGTGGAGATGCTCTGCGGCAGCATGTAGATGATGCTGCTGACGCTCAGCACCGCCTGGTGGCTGGCCACCACCGTGGTGCCGAGCTTGGCTACCAGGAAGGCGATGAACGAGAACAGGCTGACCTCGAAGAAGAACGACAGCCCGATCGGCAAGCCCAGTTTCAGCATGGCGCCGTAGCGCGACCAGTCCGGCCAGCTCCAGCGGCCGGTGAAGGCGTAGGGACGGAAATGACGGTGCAGCGCGACATAGCCCAGCAGCGCCAGGAAGTTGAACCACAGCGCGGCGGCGGTGGCCCAGCCGCAGCCGGCGCCGCCCAGCGCGGGCAGGCCGTACAGGCCGTGGATCAGGGCGTAGTTGAGCGGGATGTTGAGCAGCAGCGCCGCCACGCCGACCAGCATGATCGGCTTGGGCCGGTTGAGGCCGGAGGCGAAGGCGTGCAGGGCGCGCTGCATCAGGGCGGCGGGCAGCCCTAGCGCCACGCCGTCGAGGAACAGCATCACCTTGTCCTCGACGTCGTTCGACAGCGTCAGGCTGTCGCGCAGCCAGGGTTGGCCGAAGATCATCAGCGCGCTGCCGATCAGGCCCAGGAACAGGCAGAACCACATGCCCTGGCGTACCGTCTCGCCGATAGGCTCGCGCTCGCCGGCGCCGAACTGGTGCGCGATCAGCGGGTTGAGCGCGGTGGCGATGCCGACCAGCGTCACGTACACCGTGATGAAGACGCTGGAGCCCAGGGATACCGCGGCCAGGTCGTTGGTGCTGACGCGGCCGGACATCACGGTATCGACGAAGCCCATGGCGACGTGGGCGATCTGGGCCACCATGATGGGTAGCGCCAGGGCGAGAATCTGTCGGGCTTCCGCGACGATTTTGGTGCGCGGTTCCCGACTCAGTCCGAATAGCATGGAGGGGCCGGAGGGATGAAAACCGGTCAGTATACGGTCATCCCGCCGGGGCGTCGTTACAGCGTTGAGACACTGCGTTACGCGAAACGGGCCGGCGGATGACAGCGCAGGTCGCAGCTGATGACGAGGGCGCTGCCGAAACGGGCGTTGATCGCCAGGGCGTCGGGCAGGGTGACGTCGACCAGTTCCAGCAGATGCTCCCGCCGACGCAAGGGGTAGCCGTGCTGGCGGGCGAACTGCGACAGCTGCTCAAGCGTGGTCAGGTGATCGCTGTGGACGGCGCTGGCCACCAGGGTGCCCTTGAGCGTGGATTGGGTCGGGGCGGTGTGGCCGGCGTCGTAGGCGAAGTCGCGGCAGCTGTCGTTCTGGCAGTCGTACATGGCGTATTCCTTCAGGTTGGGCGCTGTGGCGTGCCCGGAACCTTGCCAGGCGACGCTTTAGCAGGATTTTTGAGCGCCCTGCAAGTTGTCATTAACTCGGCGCTAATTACGGTATGGCGGATTGCTACGGCGGGCGGGGAGGGGCGGCAGGCAAGAAAAAACCCGCTTGCCAGAGGCCAAAGCGGGTTTTGTCGCACGCTTTAGCTGGAATTTATCGGCGCCCCGCAAGCTGTATCAAATCGGCGCATGCAAAAAGACTACCCGGCGTGCGGGCGGGTGTCAACCCTCGGTCGATGGCCATGCGGCGAGGAAGTCGCGCCAGTGCGGCGCGGCCTGTTGTCCGACCCAGCCGCGTGCCTGCGCCACGCTGTCATGGTAGTCGGCGGCGCCGAGCGTGCCCTGTACCAGGCGGTCGCGCTGGAATAGCAGGTAGGTGGCCATGGCTTCGATATCGCAGCGCGCCCGGATCTCGCCGAGACGGCCCGCCCGGTAGGCCTCCCACGGCGTGCCGCCCGCCACCACCGGCAGGGCGGGAAAGCCGCACAGCCTGGCCATGTCGTCGAGCGGGACCGTGGCGTAGGGCAACGGCGCGAGGCCACTTTGCGTCGCATTCTCCGCGGACCAGTGCGGCGGCAGGGCGAGGCCGTTGATCAGGGCGCGGTAGCGCAGCAGCGGCAGGGCGAACGCCGCGCCGCTCCAACTGGTGACGCAAGGCGCATGCTGCGCCACCTGGTCGAACAGGGCCTGCAGCAGCGCGGCCTCGTCGGTGTTGGCGTCGCCGCCGGTGTGGCAGGCGATCCCCTCGCCCAGTCGCAAGGTCCAGGAGATGGCAACGATGCGCTGCAGGTGAAGCGGCATGCCATCCTCGCCGCTGCGGGCGCGCTGGCGTTGCAGGGCGAATTCGGCGACGTCACTGTCGGCGATGTCGGCGGCAAAACCGTACAGGGTGCGGATGCCGGCCACGTCCGGAATGGTGGCGAGGGCGAAAGCGAGAATAGGGGTCACGGTGGGGCCGGCCTGCAGCAATGGAAACGGCTGAATTCTAGGTGGGCGGCGCGGTCAGGGCAATCGCCGGCTGGGGCGGCCTTGCTGGGGGCGGTCCGTCGTCATCGTGCGCGGTGTGTTTTCCCCGTCGTTTCAGGCTATAATCGGCGCCTTGAATGCGACGCTTTTCGGCGTAATTCCATACTCTCTCACCATTTCCCCGATGATCCGCAAGCTAATTCGACGAGTACTCGAGCTGCCCGCAGGCGTAGTAGGCAAGCGTCGCGTCAAACCGCGCGTTATTCCTCTTTCCCAACACGGAGTGCGGCGCGACCGGCTCAGCCATGCCGCGCTGAAAGTGACCTCCCGTCTGCAGGAAGCCGGCTTTACCGCGTACGTGGTAGGGGGCGCCGTGCGCGATCTCTTGCTGGACGTCAACCCCAAGGACTTCGACGTGGCCACCAGCGCCACGCCGGAGCAGGTGCACCATCTGTTCCGCCGCTCGCGCATCATCGGCCGTCGTTTCAAGATCGTGCACGTGATGGTCGGGCCGGAGACGATCGAGGTCACCACCTTCCGTGGCGGCAGCATCGACGACACCAACGAGACCGGCCGCATCATGGCCGACAACTCCTACGGCAGCCAGGAAGAAGACGCCCACCGCCGCGACTTCACCGTCAACGCGCTGTTCTACGACCCGTCCGACGAGTCCATCGTCGACTATCACCACGGGGTGAAGGATCTGCAGGCACGCAAGCTGGTGATGATCGGCCAGCCGGCGCGCCGCTACCAGGAAGACCCGGTACGCATGCTGCGCGCCGTGCGCCTGGCGGCCAAACTGAATTTCGAGATCGACGAGAATACCCGCAAGCCGATCCGTGCCCACGCCCACCTCTTGAAGAAGGAGCCGCCGGCGCGCCTGTTCGACGAAATGCTCAAGCTCCTGATGTCGGGCCAGGCCTATTCCTGTCTGTGCAAGCTGCGCGAGGAAGGGCTGTCGCGCGGGGTGTTCCCGCTGCTCGACGCGGTGCTCGACGAAGAAGGCAAGGACGAGTTCCTGAGGCTGGGCCTGCAAAGCACCGATGTGCGCATCCGCGAGGACAAGCCGGTGTCGGTCGGCTTCCTGCTGGCCACGCTGCTGTGGCGCCAGGTGTCGCAGCAGTGGACGGCGCGGCTCAAGGAAGGCGAACGGCCGGTGCAGGCGTTGTTCGACGCCATCGCCGAGGTCGAGTCGCTGCAGGACAACGAATTTGCCATTCCGCGCCGTTTCAGCGCCACCATGCGCGAAATCTGGCTGCAGCAGCCGCGTTTCGACAGCCGTAGCGGCCAGCGCCCGTTCCGCTTCCTGGAACAGCCGCGTTTCCGCGCCGCCTTCGATTTCCTCTCGTTGCGCGCCCAGGCGGGCGAGGTGCCGATGAGCCTGGTGCAGTGGTGGGACGATTTCCAGCACGCCGATCACGACGAACGCCAGGAACTGATCGCCAACGTGCGCGAAGAGGGCTCGTCCAGCGGCGCCCCGGCCAAGAAGCGCAAGCGTCGCCGTTCCAGCCAGCGTCGCCGCGAGGGCGGCGAGCAGGGCGTCGAATCGTGAGCCGGGCGTACATCGCGCTGGGCAGCAACCTGGAGCAGCCGCAGCAACAGGTCCGCGCCGCCTTCGCGGCGCTGGGCACCATCCCCGGAGTGAGTCTGCGGCGCGCCTCCTCGCTGTATCGGACCGCCCCGGTTGGCTATCTGGACCAGCCCGACTTCATCAACGCGGTCGCCGAGCTGGATACCGACCTTTCCCCGCTGGCCTTGCTGGACGCCCTGATGGCGCTCGAAGAGCACTTCGGGCGGGTGCGCTCGTTCCGCAACGCTCCGCGCGTACTCGACCTCGACTTGCTGATGATGGAGGATGTCGAGCTGGAGTCCGAGCGTCTGACCTTGCCGCACCCGCGCATGCACGAGCGCACTTTCGTGCTGGCACCGCTGGCCGAGTTGCAGCCCGATCTCGCCGTCGGCCGGCATGGCCGCGCGGACCGGCTGCTGGCCGGGCTGGATGCATCGGGCGTGGAGCGGCTGGAAGGCTAATCAGTAGGGGGGTGTATGAGCCAATTGCGTTATGTGGTGGTGGAAGGGCCGATCGGGGCCGGCAAGTCGGCGCTGGCGCGCCGCCTCGCGGACTACTGGGGGGTGTCGTTGTTGGCCGAAGAGCCCGCCGCCAACCCCTTCCTCGGACGTTTCTACCGCAATCCGCAGCAGCATGGCCTGGCCACCCAGTTGTCGTTCCTGCTGCAGCGCGCCGATCTGGCCGCCGAGATGCAGGATGGCCCGCTGCGTACTGCGCCGCTGGTGTCCGATTTCCTGTTCGAGAAAGACGCGCTGTTTGCCCGCGTCAACCTCGACGAGCCGGAGCACGCCCTCTACCAGCGCCTGACCGACCGGCTGCTGCCGGCGTTCCCGGTTCCCGACCTGGTGATCTACCTGCAGGCGTCGGAAGACGTGCTGCTGTCTCGCGTGGCCAGCCGCGCCAAGGAAACCGAGTCGGCCTTCCCGGAGGGCTACCTCAAGCGCGTGCATGCCGCCTACAGCGAATTTTTCCACGGCTACGACGCCGCCCCGCTGCTGATCGTCAATACCGATCACCTCAACCTGGTTGATGGCAGCGACGATTTCGAGCTATTGTTGCGCTGCATCAGCGAGATGCGCGGTCAGCGCAGCTATTTCAACAAGAGCGTCTGATCGTCTGAAACAGCCGGGCGTGGCGGCCACGAGCAGTCGGCGTCGGCGGCTGTTTTCCCAAGCCACGAGGAAGAAGACAGTGAAAATCAACGTCAATACCCTGTTCAAAATGGCCGCCGAAGGCCAGAAGATCACCATGCTCACCTGCTACGACACGAGCTTCGCCACGCTGCTGGACGATGCCGGGGTCGAAATTCTGCTGGTGGGCGACTCGCTGGGGATGGTGATCCAGGGGGAGGACTCGACGCTGCCGGTGACCATGGAGCAGATGGAGTACCACACCCGCTGCGTGGCGCGCGGCGCGAAAAATGCCCTCGTCTTGTCCGACATGCCGTTCGGCAGCTATCAGGAAAGCCCGCAGCAGGCCTTTGCCAACGCGGCGCGCCTGATGCAGGCCGGCGCTCACATGGTCAAGGTCGAGGGCGGCGCGTTCATGGCGGAAACCACCCGTTTCCTGGTCGAGCGCGGCATCCCGGTATGTTCCCATATCGGCCTGACGCCGCAGTTCGTCAACAGCTTCGGCGGCTACCGGGTGCAGGGCAAGAGCGAGAACGATGCCGAGCGCATCCTGCACGATGCGTCTGCCCTGGCCGACGCAGGTGCCAGCCTGGTGCTGATGGAGTGCGTGCCGGCCGCCCTGGCCAAGCGGGTGAGCGACGGCATCGCGGTGCCGACCATCGGCATTGGCGCCGGGGTCGACGTTTCCGGGCAGGTCCTGGTGCTGCATGATATCCTCGGTGTCTACCCTGGGCGCAAAGCCCGTTTCGTCAAGAATTTCATGGCTGGTGCGGACAGCATCCAGGCGGCGGTGG
Organism: Pseudogulbenkiania sp. NH8B; assembly: GCF_000283535.1. Classification (GTDB taxonomy): domain Bacteria; phylum Pseudomonadota; class Gammaproteobacteria; order Burkholderiales; family Chromobacteriaceae; genus Pseudogulbenkiania; species Pseudogulbenkiania ferrooxidans. Next base: position 3,174,410 of record NC_016002.1, on the reverse strand, counting down.
CGGGCTACGTCACGGCGGTCAAGGCACGTTCGTTCCCGGCGGAAGAGCATTGCTTCTGAGGCGTACCAGCCTGTTCAGGGTCTGTCGCGAGCGGCCCTCAGCGGGGTGAAGAGCAGCACAGAAACCGGAATGTACAGGGGTACATGAGGATTTGATCGCTGAGCGAAAGATTCGCACGCAGTGCGCATGAGCCCCGATCAGGGCCGCGCAGCAAGACTATGGGCAGGTTCTAAGGAAGGAAGATGGAAGTCATTCGTAATATCGCCGAGCTGCGAGCCTGGCGCCGCCAGGCCGGCAAGGTGGCGTTCGTGCCCACCATGGGCAATCTGCACGAGGGCCACCTGGCTCTGGTGAAAGAGGCGCGCCAGCGCGCCGACAAGGTGGTGGTGAGCATTTTCGTCAACCGTCTGCAGTTCGGTCAGGGCGAGGACTTCGACGCCTACCCGCGTACTTTCGATGCCGACAGTGCCAAGTTGCGCGATGCCGGTGTCGACGTGCTGTTCTTCCCGATCGAGCAGGAGTTGTACCCGCGCATCCGCCAGGACTTCAACGTCGAGCCGCCGCATATCCAGAACGAGCTGTGCGGCGCCTTCCGTCCCGGCCACTTCCGCGGCGTGGCCACGGTGGTGACCAAGCTGTTCAACATCGTGCAGCCCGATCTGGCCTGTTTCGGCAAGAAGGATTACCAGCAGCTGCACGTGATCAAGGCCATGGTGGACGATCTCAACCAGCCGGTCGAGGTCGTGCCGGTCGATACCGGCCGCGCCGAGGATGGCCTGGCGCTGTCGTCGCGCAACGGCTACCTGAGCGCCGAAGAGCGTGCCGAGGCGCCGCGCCTGTACCGTCACCTGGCGGCGATTCGTGACCGTCTGCTGGCCGGGGAACAGGATTACGCCAGCCTGGAGGCGGCGGCACGCCAGGATCTGGAAGCACATGGCTGGCGCGTCGACTACGTCGAAGTGCGTCAGGCCGACACCCTGGAGATCGCCCACGCCGGCGAGAAGCGCCTGGTGGTGCTGGCCGCGGCGCGTCTGGGCAAGACCCGCCTGATCGATAATGTGGAAGTGCTGCGCTGAGCGCGGCGTCATTGCTAGCAAGGAACGGAATTATGCAGCGCAGCATGCTGAAGTCGAAACTCCACCGCGTGACCACGACCCACGCCGAATTGCACTACATCGGTTCGTGTGCCATCGACGAGAACCTGCTCGAGGCGGCGGATATCCGCGAGTACGAAGAAGTGCAGATCTGGAACGTTACCAATGGCGAGCGTTTCGCTACCTACGCCATCAAGGCCGAGCGGGGTTCGGGGGTGATTTCGGTCAACGGTTCCGCCGCGCGCCGTGCCGCGCCGGGCGACCTGCTGATCATCGCCTCGTTCGCGGCCTACGAGGACGCCGAGCTGAAGGATCATGCACCGAAACTGGTGTTTGTCGACGGCAGCAATCACATTACCGAACTGGCGGGGTCGACCCCGGTCCAGCCGGCCTGAGGATTCTTCGGGACAAGACAAAGCGGACTTCGGTCCGCTTTTTTTATGGGTAAAGCGAAATGGGGCAATTTGAAATTCGCCGTCCGGGTGCCATAGTGACAGAGTGGAGTATTGCCGGCTGCGCTCGGGACGGCCTGCCCTGACGCGCGATGCCGAAACGGGAGGGCCTGCATGGCGCATTTGAGAGGCAGTTGCTTGTGTGGAGCCATTTACTACTGCGTGTACGGGGAGCCGAGTTTTGTCACGCATTGCCACTGCTCGGCGTGCCGCAAGGCAAGCGGAGCACTGTTCGTGACCTGGTTCACGGTGCGTGAGTGCGAGGTGGAGTGGCACGGCGAACCGCTGATGCACTATCACTCGTCGTGCCCGGTGGAGCGCGGTTTCTGTCCCCATTGCGGCACGACGCTGACCTATCGGCACGAGGCCGATCCGGACAGCATCGATATTACCCTGGCTTCGCTGGATCAGCCGGAACGCGTTATGCCGGAACACCATACCTGGTGGCAGGAACATGTGCCTTGGGTCGAGCCAGAGGTGTGGGCCGGGCTGCCGCATTACACCCGGGCCAAGGCGGGCAATTGATGGCGTCAAAACGCTTCGGCCAACCTGCAAAGGTTGGCCGAAGCGTTTGGGGGCAGGGCGTGGGGCCGGGTCAGAGCAGGGCCCGATCGGCCACGATCACGCCGTCTTCATCGGCGTAGAGCCAGTCGCCGGGGCTCAGGCTGACGCCGCCGAAGGTGACGGCGAGGCCGCGCTGGCCTTCGCCGCGCTTCACCGATTTGCGCGGGTGGGTATCCAGCGCCCGGACACCCAGGGGCAGGGCGTTGAGTGCCACCGAATCGCGGATGCAGCCATACACCACGATGCCGGCCCAGCCGTTCTTCACCGCCAGTTCGCCGATCTGGTCGCCAACCAGGGCGCAGCGGCGGGAGCCGCCGCCATCCACGACCAGCACCCGGCCGTTGCCCGGCTCGCTCAGCACCTCGCGCACCAGGGTATTGTCCTCGAACACCTTGAGTGTCTCGATCTGGCCCTGGAAACGTGGGCAGGCGCCAAAACGCTGGAACATCGGCTCGAGCACGCGCACATCGTTTTCGTGTTCGTCGCACAGATCGGTCGTCAGAAAAGTCATGCTTTCTCCTTGTGGTGTGTTGTGTTGATGGGGTGCCTGCCACCGTGCCCCAGGTTCGGCGTGTCACCGCCTGGCAGGGACTGACGGGGCAAAAAAAACCGCCCCGGAGGGCGGTTTGGTCGATCAGTCGAGGCGCAGCGGCACGAACAGCGTGTTGTCCTGTCGCCGCACCAGAAGGGCAATGCTGCCGCCGGCGTTGGCCAGGGCGCGTTCGAATCCCTTCACGTCGAGCACCTGGCTCTGGTTCAGGCCGATGATGATATCGCCGTGCTGCAGGCCGGCGCGTGCCGCCGGCCCCTGGGCTTTCTGGATCAAGAGGCCGCCAGGCAGGCCCAGTTCGGTTTTCTGGGCGGCGGTCAGTTCGGTCAGCGTCAGGCCCAGCTTGTTGAACTGGAAGCTTTGCGGAGCCGGTTCTTCCTGCTGGGGCTGCGGCGCGTTGGCCGCTTCGTTGGCGAGTTCACCCAGCACCACCGGGACGTCCTTTTCCGCTCCCTTGCGCCAGACGCCGAGCTTGATCTTGGCGCCCGGCTGCAGGCCGCCGACCAGGATCGGCAGGTCCTTCGAGCTTTCCACCAGCTTGCCGTTCATGTGCAGGATGATGTCGCCGACCTGCAGCCCGGCCTTGGCGGCCGGACCGTTGGGTTCCACCCGTACCACCAGCGCACCGTTGGGCTGTTTCAGGCCGAAGGACTGCGCCAGTTCCTGGCTGACTTCCTGAATGTGCACGCCGAGCTGGCCCCGGCTGACCTTGCCCTTGGTCTTGATCTGCTCGGCCACGTTGATGGCGATGTCGATCGGGATGGCGAAGGAGATGCCCATGAAACCGCCGGAGCGGCTGTAGATCTGCGAGTTGATGCCGACGACCTCGCCACGCAGGTTGAACAGCGGCCCGCCGGAGTTGCCCGGATTGATCGCCACGTCGGTCTGGATGAAGGGCACGTAGTTTTCGTCGGGCAGGCTGCGTCCCTTGGCGGAGACGATGCCGGCGGTGACGGTGTTGTCGAAGCCGAACGGTGCGCCGATGGCGGCGACCCATTCGCCGACCTTGAGCTTGGCCGGATCGCCGATCTTGGCCACCGGCAGGCCGGCCGCCTCGACCTTGAGCACGGCGACGTCGGTGCGCTTGTCGAGCCCGACCAGCTTGGCTTTCAGTTCGCGTTTGTCGGTCATCACGACCTTGATCTGCGAGCCGCCCGCGACGACGTGGGCGTTGGTCAGGATGTAGCCGTCATCGCTGATGATGAATCCAGAGCCGAACGACACGCTCTCGCTCGGGGTCTGATCCTGCTGCGGCGGCTGGTTCGGCATGAAGCGACGGAAGAAGTCGTAGAGCGGGTCGTCTTCGGGGATCGGGAAGGGCAGCTCGTTCTGGGCCGCGGCCGCTTCGAGCTTGTTGGCCTGAATGTTTACCACGGCTGGCCCGTCGCGCTCGACCAGTTGGGTGAAGTCGGGCAGCAGCATGGCCACCCGCCCGTCGGACTGGGCGGGAATCGCTACGTTGGGGTTATCGCCTTTGAACAGGCGTTCGATCTTGTCGCAGCCAGCAAGCAGCGTCACTGCCAGGGCGGCGCTGACAATGGTGCGGAAATACGGAGTCACGGAACATCCTTTCTGGTAGTGACAGAGCGGAACTCGGGCCGGGGCGGTCATTTTTCAAGTCCAGATTGCATGACGGGGGCCGCTTGAGTTCACTCTCCCGCTTTCATCATACCGTTTTTGCAGGGTATTCACAGAGATCGACGATAGGACAGCGTTCGCATTCAGGCCGGCGGGCCTTGCAGGTATAGCGGCCGTGCAGGATCAGCCAGTGGTGGGCATCGACCAGGTATTCGGCCGGAATGACCTTCATCAGCTTGTCTTCCACCGCGCGCACGTCCTTGCCGGGGGCCAGGCGGGTGCGGTTGGCGACGCGGAAGATATGGGTGTCCACCGCCATGGTGGCGTGGCCGAAGGCGGTGTTGAGCACCACGTTGGCGGTCTTGCGGCCGACGCCGGGCAGCGCCTCCAGCTCTTCGCGGGTTTGCGGCACTTCGCCGCCGTGCTTTTCCAGCAGTAGGCGGCAGGTGGCGATGACGTTCTTGGCCTTGGTGCGGTAGAGGCCGATGGTCTTGATGTACTCGGAGAGCCCTTCTTCGCCCAGCGAGAGCAGGGCCGCCGGGGTGTTGGCTACCGGGAACAGCAGGCGTGTGGCCTTGTTGACGCCGACGTCGGTGGCTTGTGCCGACAGCACCACGGCGATCAGCAGCTCGAACGGTGTGCGGTATTCGAGTTCGGTGCGTGGCGCGGGGTTGAGCTCCTTGAGACGGCGGAAGATCTCACGGCGTTTGGCGGCGTTCACTGCGAGTCCTTGTCGGCATCTTCCTTGGCGGCGCGCAGGGCGGCGGCGCGTTCCATCGCCTTGCGGATCAGTTCGTTCTTGTCGACGGCGGAAGTCTGCGGCGCCGCGCTAATCGCACCGGACGCCGCCGCTGCCGGGGCCGGCGCGTTCACCGCGGCGCGTTCGGCCAGGCGCTGCGCTTTTTCGGCCTGGTCGCGCGCCTTGCGTGCCTGGTGGTGTTCGTAACGCTTGCGCGCCTGCTGGGCTCGCGCCATGACGTGTTCGCGCGTGCCATCGTCCGGGTCGTCCACCGGCACCAGATCGATGCAGTCCACCGGACAGGGGGCCACGCACAGTTCGCAGCCAGTGCATTCGGCCGCGATCACGGTGTGCATCAGCTTGGCCGCGCCGACGATGGCGTCCACCGGACAGGCCTGGATGCACAGGGTACAGCCGATGCAGCTGTCTTCCCGGATCACGGCGAGCGCGCGCGGCTTGGGCTGCGGGCCGTCGGCAGCGAACGGGATGACGGGCTGTTCGAGCAGTTCTGCCAGCGCCCGGATGCCGTCCGCGCCGCCCGGCGGGCAACGGTTGATCGGGTCGCGTCCTTCCGCCAGTGCCTCGGCATAGGGCCGGCAACCGGCGTGGCCGCACTGGCCACACTGGGTCTGGGGCAGGAGGGCGTCGATCCGCTCGACGAGTGTGATCACGGGCATGCTGTCGGAGTCCACATCAAAACTGTTTATTATCCGTCCTCCAGGCGGCAGCTTCAATGCCTGCGCCGGGACGGCCGGGTTCTGTGGGGTCGTGGAGGGTGAGATTCGGGCGGGAGTGCCCTTGGCGGGATGAGGCAGGGCAGGGGCCGCTCTTTCGAACGGCTCCTGTCAGACCTCGTGATGGCGACGGTGGAGGAGGCGACCGGGGTACGCCTGCCGTCCATCAGAGGGAGGTCTGCCGATAGGCAGGAACGCCGCCCCCTGGTGCATAGGTTAGAACGACAGCCGGGTCTGCAGCACCAGCTCACGCGGTTCGCCGACGTTGACCTGCAGGTTGCTGCCGCTGGTCGAGGTGTAATAGGTCTTGTCGAACAGGTTCTTGACGTTGAGCTGCACGTCGAGCCTGTTGCCACCCAGGCGGGTTTGCCAGGCGACGAAGGCATCGGCCACGGTGTAGGCGTCGAGTGCGAAGCTGTTGAGCGCGTCGCCATGGCGCTTGCCGACGTAGCGTGCGCCGCCGCCGACGCGCCAGCGGTCGCCGTTGCCGGCCGGCATGAAGTCGTAGGCGAGGAAGGCCGAGGCGGTATGGTGGGCGACGTTGAACAGCTGCTTGCCGACGTAGGCGGCCTGGTCGTCCAGCACCTCGGCGTCGGTGTAGGCGTAGCTGCCGATGGCGCTCAACTGGCGCGTGAGCTTGCCGCTGGCGTCGAATTCGAGGCCTTGCGAGCGTACCTTGCCGACCGCGCGCGAGACGTCGTTCTCGGTCACCAGCACGTTGCGTTTGACGATGCGGTAGAGCGCGGCGGTGGCCGAGACGCGCTCGGTCTCCAGCTTGACCCCGCCTTCGTGCACCACGCCACGTTCCGGCTCGAACGGTCCGCCTTCGTTCACCGAGCTGTTCGGTTTGAACGACTCGCTGTAGTTGGCGTACAGCGACACGGCCGACGTCGCCCGGTACACCACGCCGGCCTGCGGCAGGGCCACGTTGCCGCTCGCTTCGCCGGTGATGGTGAACGGCCGGCCGGCGCCATCGCTCTGGCGGTAGTGCTGGTAGCGCAGGCCGCCGACGGCGATCCACTGCTCGTTCAGGTGCAGCGAATCCTTCACCAGCACCGCCTCGGTCTCGACCTTGCTGCGCACGTCGCTCTTGCTGGCGCTGACCGTGCTCGGGTAGGCGAGCTGGCCGTAGTCCGGATCGAACACGTTGAAGCCGCCGACGGCGCTGCCGCGTAGCGCGTCGCCCTTGCTCTGGCGGTTCTGCTCGAGGTCCACGCCGAACAGCAGTTCGTGGCGCATCCCCAGCCAGTTCACGTCGCCCAGCAGGTTGGCCGAAGCCAGCAGATTGGTGTCGTCGAAGGCGCGGTTGCCGTCGGCGCTGCGTCGCAGGATGCCGGTGCTGGCGTTGTAGGACACCGGGCGCGCCTGGTTGTCGCTGTAGCGGTGGTTGTTCCAGCCGGCATTGAAACGTGCGCGCCAGCTGTCGTCGAGGTCGTGCTCGACTTCGGCGGTCATGCTCTGCGCGGTGCCTTGCGCCACGTTCCACGCTTCGTCGAGGCGGCGTTCGCGCGGGATGGCGATGGGCTGGCCGTTGCTGAACACCGTGCCGCGGTCGTAGGGGACGGAATAATCCAGGTATTCGTAAGCGACGCGGGCGCGGGTGCCGCCGTCGCGCCAGGCCAGCGACGGGGCGATCAGCTTGCGCCGGGTGATGCCGAAGTTGCGCCAGTAGTCGGTTTCCTCCAGTTCGCCGATCAGGCGGTAAGCCAGGCCGCTGTCGCCGAACGGCCCGGTCAGGTCGAGGCTGCCGCTGCCGCCGCCGAAGCTGCTGCTGGTCAGCGTCACGCTGCCGGCCTGCTGGTACTGGGGCTTCTTGGTGATGACGTTGATGATGCCGCCCGGTTCCTGGATGCCGTACAGCAGCGAGGCCGGGCCTTTGAGGACCTCGACCTGCTCGGTGGTGGCGCTGAAGTTGCGCGGCAGGGTGGAGCGCACGCCGTCGCGCAGGATGGAGCCGTCGGCACGGCTGCCGAAACCGCGCCGGATGAAGCTGTCCCAGGTGTTGGCCAGGGTGTTGGTCTGGGTCACGCCGCTGACGTTGGCGAGCGCTTCGTCGAGCGAGGTGGCCTGCTGGTCTTGCAGCACCTGGTGAGGCACCACGTTGAGTGCCTGTGGGGTCTCGATCAGCGGCGCCGGGCCGCGCGTGGCGCTGCTGCTGATGCGGGGTTGATAGTCGTTGCCGGCGGGGATGTCGGCGCTGACTTCGACCACGGCAAGTTCGGCGGTGTCGTTCTGGCTGGCGTAGGCGGGGGCGGCGAGGGCGAGGCTCAGTGCCAGGAGCGAGGTATCGGTTTTCTTCATTGTTGTGGGGGCTCGGGGCGGAAACGGTCGGCAGGACTTGGCCGAGGGTGGTGTGGTTTGGCTAGTTAATGATAAGGATTCTCATTATAATTGTCGTTTTGCCTCACGCCAATAGGTTCGGCCTGGCGCCGGGGCCGACAAGGACACACCATGAAACGCGTAATCATCCTGCTGCACCGCTACCTGGGGCTCGCCTGTGCGCTGGGCGTGCTGATACTGGGCCTCAGCGGCGGCCTGCTGGTGTTCAAGAAAGAGCTGTCGACGCTCAGCGGTGAGCGGCCGGCGGCGGTGAACGGGCCGTTCGTCGGCTACCAGGAGCTGTACCAGGCTGCGGAATCGCGCCATCCGGGCGGCAGCGTCAACCTGCGTTTCGGCGAAACGTTGGCCGAACCAGTGCTGGCGCGCATCCGTGGGGCAGGCGAGGAGCGGCTGCTGTGGCTCGACCCGGTGACAGCCGAGGTGGTGAGCGATCGTGCTCCCGGCGAGGGGCTGTTCAGCTGGCTGCGGGAACTGCACGAAACGCTGCTGATGGACGACGCCGGCGAAACGCTGGTCGGCATCGTCGGCATTGGCCTGCTGCTAATGGTGATCAGCGGCCTGATCTACTGGTGGCCCAAGGACTGGAAGCGGGCGTGGCGCGTGCGCACTGGCAAGGGGGCGCGCATTCTGGTGGGCGATCTGCACCGCGTCGCCGGTGTGGCCTTGTCGCTCGTGCTGCTGATCAGTGCGCTGACCGGCGTGCTGCTGGTGTTCTCCAAGCCCATCAACGGCTGGATCAACGCGCTCTACGGCGCCAAGCCGGCCAGGAGCGCCAAGGTCGTGCCGGGCGAAGCGCGCCTGCCGCTCGACCAGTTGGTGGCCAAGGGCAACGCGGCGCTGCCCGGCGGCCGGCTGGTGGACGTGCGTGTCGATGCCAAGGCCGCCAAGCCGGTGGTGCTGCGCAAGCGCCTGCCGGGTGAGATTCAGCCCAACGGGCGCAGCATGGTCGAGGTCGACCCGTACCGCGGCGAGGTGTTGATGGTACGTCCGGTCGACCAGGCCGAGCCGGGCATCCGCCTGACCACCTGGGTGTTCGCCTTCCACGTCGGCTTGGTCGGTGGTCTGCCGCACCGCGTGCTGATGCTGGTAACCGGCCTGGGGCTGGCCTTGCTGGGCGGCTCGGGCGTGTACCAGTGGAGCGCACGCGAGTGGAAGCAGAGGCGGGCTATGCCGAAGCGCCTGGCGCCGCGCGTGGGGTGAGCGTGGCGTGATGCCCGCGCGCTTTCGGTGGGCGTCCCGTTCGGTCTTGGGGCGGAGTGAAGAGGGCGCTTCCCGTCAGAGCTCCGCCGCCAACCTCCGCCGGACCCGGGACGTCCGGGTTCGAGATTTCCCTTCGGAAACGGCGGCAGGCGCTCGCTCCTGGCGCCTGGAATGCCGCCTCGGGGTAGTCCTGCGTCCCGAGCTAGCCCTGATGAGAAAAATCAGCAGGCGCGGCGCGGCAGGAAAATCTCCGCGATCATGCAGCGCGCACCGCCGCCGCCCAGCCGCTCGATGGTGTCGATCGGGGCCTGGGCGACCCTGGCGTAGGACGAAATGGCGGTTTGTTGCTCTGGCGTCAGCGAGGACCAGGCCTGGCGCGACAGGGCGAACACCGCTTCGCCATCGCGGGAGGAGAGTTCGAGCATGTTGCCGGCAAAGTGCTCGAGCTGATCGTAGGAAATATCGATGATCTCTTTGCCGCTGGCGGTGAGCGCCTGTACCAGGGCGGTGCGTTCGTTCCGATCACGGATCGATTCCAGGCACACGACGGCGAGTGTTTTGCCCACGCACATCATCACGTTGGTGTGGTAGATCGGCTTGCCGTGGCGGTCGACCGAGTGAAACCAGAGCGCCTGGTAGCCGATGGTTTCCGACACCGCCTTCATCACCGCCTCGCTGCTGCGCGACGAGAAGCAGACGTAGGCCATCTTCTGGTTGTGGTCGAAGATCATGGTGCCAGTGCCTTCGTGGTACTGCCCGACCCTCTCGAAGCCGCTCAGATCGATGACTTCCTCGACGGCGAATGCCTCCGTGATCTTTTCCAGGACCTTGTTGTTGCGCTCCAGGCGGCGGTTGGGGGCTTCCATCGGGTAGAGCAGCACCTTGCCGTCGGCGTGCAGGCTGATCCAGTTGTTGGGGAAGATCGAATCGGGCGTGTGGGGCTCGACCGTGTCGTCGATGACCAGCACGTCGACGCCGCAGCGGCGCAATTCGCCCGCGTAGGCATCGAACTCGGCGAGCGCATTTTGCTGTGCTTCCTGGTGGTCGATGTCCGATTTCTGAAAGGTGTTCGAGGGCGACGTTTGCGGATTGGACAGGAATCGCGCCGGCCGGATCATCAGAATAGTGCTGGTGGTTTGCATGCGGCTTAATCGTCCTTGCTGGAGGGTGGAGTAAGGGGCCATTTTTATGGCCTCGGGTCGACCTCGTTGGCGGCTCACGAGCAATGTCGATCTCGGTTTTGCCGCTATTGTGGGGCGGTGCCTTGTTGGCAAAAAGTTGGAAAACTTCGCAAATTCTCACTATATTTTGCAAATTGATATATTGAATTGGCGTTTTGACAATGAATGACACGGATCGACAGTTGCTGGCCTTGCTGAGGGACGATGCGCGCATGTCGGTGACGACGCTGGCGGAAAAGCTGAGGGTGTCGCGGGCGACGGTACAGAGCCGGATCAACAAGCTGGAGGAGACGGGGGTGATCGTGGGTTACACTGTCCGGCTCAAGCCGGAGGCGGAAACCCATCGTATCAGGGCGTGGATGGGCATTGCCGTCGAGGGCAACAAGGCGCCGTCGGTGCTGCAGGCGCTGCGCGGCGATCCCAACGTGCAGACCCTGCATTCGACCAACGGGCGTTGGGACATCGTGACCGAACTGCGCGCCGATACCCTGGAGCAGTTCGACCGCGTGCTGGGGCGCATCAGGCTGATTCCCGGCATCGCGTCGACCGAGACCAGCATCCTGCTGTCGACGCACAAGGTGTAGCGTTGCCGTGCGCCAAGGTCGCCGCAACGAGGGCGGATTTCCCCTGTTTGGGCGGCTGACAGTGGCCGAAGAGGGCGCCCGCGTTCGTCCGGCCCGGTTGACGCTATGCCGTTGGCCGCGAGGCCAACGGTGAATGACCCGCGCGCGGCCAGGCCGGCACAGGGGTTGGCCGAAGCTCATGCCTGACGTTTAGGGGGAAGGGGCGCGAGCGGGGTGCGCAAAAAAAAGCCCGGCGGGCGCCGGGCAAAGTCCTGTTTCACACAGACAGATACATCAGGAACAGGTAGTTGGTATCAAGACACGGTTTCCTTCAGCTGACCGAGGATCTGCGGGTTCTCCAGCGTGGAGACGTCCTGCACGATTTCCTCGCCCCGCGCCAGCGAGCGCAGCAGGCGGCGCATGATCTTGCCGGAGCGGGTCTTGGGCAGGTTCTCGCCGAAGCGGATGTCGTCCGGCTGGGCGATCTTGCCGATTTCGTGGGCCACCCAGCTCTTCAGTTCGGCGGCGACCTTCTTGGCTTCGTCGCCTTCCGGACGGGCGCCCTTCAGGACCACGAAGGCCACCACGGCTTCGCCTTTCACCTCGTGCGGCTTGCCGACCACGGCGGCTTCGGCCACCAGCGGGTTGGCAACCAGCGCCGATTCGATTTCCATGGTGCCCAAGCGGTGACCGGAGACGTTCAGAACGTCGTCGATACGGCCCATGATCCAGAAGTAGCCGTTTTCGTCACGGTTGGCGGAGTCGCCGGCGAGGTAGTACTGGCCGTTGAACTCTTCCGGGAAGTAGGTCTTCTTGAAGCGCTCCGGGTCGTTCCAGATGGTGCGCACCAGGCTCGGGAACGGCTTCTTGATGACGAGGAAGCCGCCGCGGCCCGGTTCCACCTGGGCGCCGGATTCGTCGACGATGTCGGCCATGATGCCCGGCAGCGGCAGGGTGCACGAGCCCGGCTTGGTCGGTACGGCGCCCGGGGTCGGGGCGATCATCACCGAACCGGTTTCGGTCTGCCACCAGGTATCGACGATCGGGCAGCGGCTGCCGCCGACCACTTCGTAGTACCACATCCAGGCTTCCGGGTTGATCGGCTCACCGACGGTGCCCAACAGGCGCAGGCTGGAGAGGTCGTGCTGTTTCGGCAGATCGGCACCCAGCTTGATCAGCGAGCGGATGGCGGTCGGCGCGGTGTAGAAAGTGGTGACCTTGTGCTTCTCGATCATGCTCCAGAAGCGGCTGGCATCCGGGTAGGTCGGCACGCCTTCGAACACGACCTGGGTGGCGCCGTTGGCGAGCGGGCCGTAGCAGATGTAGGAGTGGCCGGTGATCCAGCCCACGTCGGCGGTGCACCAGAATACGTCGTTCGGTTTGTAGTCGAACACCCAGCGGAAGCTGTTGGCCGCGCCCAGCAGGTAGCCGGCGGTGCTGTGCTGGATGCCTTTCGGCTTGCCGGTGGAGCCGGAGGTGTAGAGGATGAAGAGCGGGTCTTCCGCGTTCATCCATTCCGGTTCGCAGGCTTCGGACTGGCCTTCGACCAGCTTGTGCCACCATACGTCGCGGCCTTCGGTCCAGTTGGCGCCGCCGTTGGTGCGCTGGTAGACGATGACGTTCTTGACGCTGGAAGTGCCTTCCATGGCCAGCGCTTCGTCGACGGTGGCCTTGAGCGGAACGGTCTTGCCGCCGCGCAGGCCTTCGTTGGCGGTGATGACGGCCTTGGCGCCGGCATCTTCGACACGGTCCTTCACGGCGCCGGCGGAGAAGCCGCCGAACACCACGGAGTGGATGGCGCCGATGCGGGCGCAGGCCTGCATGGCGACGATGGCTTCGATCACCATCGGCATGTAGATCACCACGCGGTCGCCCTTCTCGATGCCGAGGCTCTTCAGGCCGTTGGCAAACTGGCAGACGCGGCGGTGCAGTTCGGCGTAGGTGACGCGGGTGACTTCGCCGTCATCCGCTTCGAAAATCAGTGCGATCTTGTTGGCATTGAGCGGCAGATGGCGGTCGAGGCAGTTGTAGGAAACGTTCAGCACGCCGTCGTCGAACCATTTGAAGAACGGGGCGTTGCTGTCGTCGAGCACGCGTGAGAACGGCTTCTTCCAGGTGATCTGTTCGCGAGCCAAGTCCCCCCAGAACGACAGGTAATGATCGTCAGCCTGCTCGCACAGCGCGTTGTAGGCTTCCATGCCGGAAATGCCGGCCTTGCGACGGAAGTCGTCGGAGGGCGGGAAGCTGCGGGTTTCTTTCAGGATCGATTCGAGGGTGGACATTGTGTTCTCCTTGTAGCGTGCCGGATGCCGCACCCTGGCGGGTGCGGCGGGCATGAGTTGCAGATTAATGCTTGGACGCACCGGTGGCGCCGATGCCGGTCATGGCACGGACGTACTGGGCGTCGAACTTGGCTTTTTCTTCGCTGGCCTGCTTCGAGTTATCCAGCACCGAGAACAGCCAGGTGAAGGCGAAGGCCAGGGGCATCGAGAAGATGGCCGGGTTCTTGTACGGGAAGATGGCGGCTTCGTGCTTCATCACGTCGACCCACACTGCCGGGCCCAACACGATCAGCAGCACCGCCGAGATCAGACCGATAAAGCCGCCGATCACCGCGTCGCGGGTGGTCAGACCCTTCCAGAACATCGACAGGAACAGGATCGGGAAGTTAGCCGAAGCGGCGATCGAGAACGCCAGGCCGACCATGAAGGCGATGTTCTGCTTCTCGAACAAGAGGCCCAGCACGATGGCGACCACGCCCAGGACCACGGTGGTGATCTTGGAGACGCGGATTTCGTCGGCTTCGTTGGCCTTGCCCTTCTTGATCACCGAGGCGTACAGGTCGTGCGATACGGCCGAAGCACCGGACAGGGCCAGGCCGGCGACCACTGCCAGGATGGTGGCGAAGGCGACCGCCGAGATGAAGCCCAGGAACAGGTCACCGCCCACTGCGTTGGCCAGGTGGATGGCTGCCATGTTGGAGCCGCCCACCAGCTGGGTCACTTCCTTGCCGTTCTTCACGATGGTTTCCATGAAGTGCGGCTGGTTGAGCACCAGCATGATGGCGCCAAAACCGATGATGAAGGTCAGGATGTAGAAGTAGCCGATGAAACCGGTGGCGAAGAACACCGACTTGCGGGCTTCCTTCGCGTCGGACACGGTGAAGAAGCGCATCAGGATGTGCGGCAGGCCAGCGGTACCGAACATCAGGGCGAGACCCAGCGAGATCGAGTCGATCGGGTCGGCCTTACCCGGGGACATGATGGCGATGCCCTTAGCATGGATTGCCGTGGCTTTCTGGAACAGTGCTTCAGGGCTGAAACCGACCGAGGACATCACCATGAACGCCATGAAGGTGGCGCCGCACAGCAGGATGACGGCCTTGATGATCTGCACCCAGGTGGTGGCCAACATGCCGCCGAAGGTCACGTACAGCACCATCAGCACGCCGACCAGTACTACGGCGGACGAGTAGCTCATGCCGAACAAGAGCTGGATCAGCTTACCGGCACCGACCATCTGCGCGATCAGGTACAGCGCCACCACGACCAGCGTGCCGGTGGCGGCGAAGGTACGTACCGGCATCTGCTGCAGGCGATAGGAGGCGACGTCGGCGAAGGTGAACTTGCCGAGGTTGCGCAGGCGTTCGGCGACCAGGAACAGGATCACCGGCCAGCCCACCAGGAAGCCGATGGAGTAGATCAGGCCATCGAAGCCCTTGTCGAACACCATGGCGGAAATACCGAGGAAGGAGGCGGCGGACATGTAGTCGCCGGCGATCGCCAGGCCGTTCTGGAAGCCGCTGATGCCGCCGCCAGCGGTGTAGAAGTCGCTGGCGGAGCGGGTACGGCGTGCGGCCCAGTAGGTGATCCCCATGGTGAACGCGACGAACAGGAAGAACATGATGATGGCGTGCCAGTTGGTCGCCTGCTTCTCTACGTCACCTTCGATGGCGCCGCTGGCAAACGCCAGTGCCGGTGCCAGCGCGAGGCCGGCCAAGGCCAGGGTGGTCAGGGGTTTTTTCATTGTTTTGCCTCCTCAACGATTTCCTGGTTCAGTTGGTCGAATTCGGTGTTGGCCTTGCGCACGTAGACGCCGGTCAGAACAAATGCCGACAGAATGATCAGTACGCCGATCGGAATGCCCACGGTGGTCACGCTGCCCTCACTGAGCGGCGTACCGAGCACTTTCGGGGCAAACGCCAGCAACAGTATGAATCCGTAGTAGATCACCAGCATGACTGCGCTCAGCGTCCAACCCAGGCTCGTCTTCTTGTGAACGAGCTCTAAAAATTTGGGGTTGGATTGCACGCGCTTCAGAACATCTTCGTTCATTGCATCCTCCTTTGTGATGGCGATCCGTCGACCGCTGTTGCAACCTTACGAGGAGCGCTGGAGAGCGGCTAATCGCTTTTTCTGATCAGGAAAATTTGTTGAGTGGATGTTGCGACGCAAAAATCAAATAAAAACAAATACTTAACACTGAGCAAATGCTTGGTTTGCCTCGTGGGAGGGGTGTGATCGTTTTTTTTGATGGGGGAAATTAGCCGGAACGATGTGGCGTAAAAAAGGCCATGGAAAACAAGGGGCTGGGAATGGCTGTCATAGCTTTAAGCCATTTTGCAATCGGGGTTATCCCGGTGTTGCGCCGATGCGCACGGGGGCTTGTCTCGTCTTTCCGATGGATCAACAATAGGTTCCCCGCCGGGTCGGGGCCATAGAAAAACACAGACAGCCCGGTGCTTGCGAACGAGAGCTAAATGGAAATCTATCAGTTGCGTACCTTTGTCACGGTGGCCCAGCAGGGCCATCTGACGCAGGCGGCGGAGTTGCTGCACCTGTCCCAGCCGGCGGTAACGGCCCAGATCAAGGCGCTGGAGGAGGAGGTGGGGATGGCGCTGTTCGAGCGCACCACCGGTGGCGTGATGCTGACGCGGGCGGGGCAGGAGCTGCTGCCGCGCGCGCAGTCGATTCTCGAATCGGCCAAGGACATCCTCAATCACGCCCGCCACCTCAAGGGGCAATTGTCCGGCAAGGCGCTGATCGGGGTGTCGCTGACGCCGGAAATCCTCAAGCTGGGGGCGTGGGTGGCGCGCCTGACCGAGAAATACCCGCTGCTCGACCTGCGCCTGCAGCACGGCGTGACCGGTGGCATTCTCAACCTGGTGCGCAAGAAGGAGCTGGATGCCGGCTTCTATCTGGGCAAGAACCCCTACATCAACGTCAATACGGTACTGCTGACCGAATTACCCTTCGTCATCGTGATGCCCAAGGGCTGGGAGAGCCGGGTCGACATCACGGTGCCCAAGGAGCTGGGCAAACTGCCCTGGGTCGGGATTTCTCAGTTCTCCAGTCTTTGCAAGATCACCTCTGAAGTATGGCGTGAACTGAACATTTCGCCGAAGAAGGTCGCCGAATGCGACCATGTGAACACCATCCTCGACATGGTCTGTGCCGGTGTCGGGCTGGCGCTGGCGCGTGCCGATGAGGCGCAGGCGGCCGCCGACAAGGGGCTGGTGACCATCGTGCCGGGCATCTGCAAGCTGGCCGAGCTGCAGTTCGTCTACCCTGCCGACCGCGTCGGCGATCTGATTCTGGACGTATTGCTGGAAGAACTGGCGGCGGTGTGGCAGCTTGCACCGTCGTCCCCGCATTGATGATTCCCTCCTGGGAGGCTGGCATGACCTATCAGTTGATGGCCGGTACGCTGGCCGCCTATTTCAAGGCTCTGGAAGCCAGCCAGCGGCGCTGGCTGGACGCGCAACGCGACGTCTACCAGAGCTGGTCGGCGGTGTTGAAACCGGCCTACCCCCTGGCCGAGAACGAGATCCAGCGCCGTCTCGACAGCGCCTTGCTGGCCGGGGTGTCGCTGAGTCAGGTGCCGTTCGATTCGCAGCATCGCCTGATGCAGGTGACCGAGAAATGGGTGGCGGCGTTGAACCGCACCGTGCTCGACAAGCTGGAGCACGACAGCCTGCACCCTTCCATGGCGGTGGTGCGCCAGGCGCTGCAACTGAGTGATGTCTCGTACGGGGCGTTGTCGAAGGCGTCGCGCCAGGTGGGCCATTTCGCTTCGACCAGCTTTTCGTCGGCGACGGTCAAGGCGGCGCACGATATGCGCCACGCCTGGAAGCTGCGCTGACGCGGGCGCCGCGCCCGGCTCGGGTCGTCAAAAACCCTCTTGCTTGTCAGGTGTTTATCGCGCGCCCCAATGTTTAGAATGGGGCATGAACGCCTTTTCCTCACTCGGCTTCGGCCAACGTTTCCAGACACTTCCGCCGGCGTTCTACCGCCGCGTCGATCCTACCCCCTTGCCCGACCCTTACCCGGTCGCCGTCAGCCGTCCGCTGGCGGCCGAACTCGGCGTGGCCGGCGAGTCGCTGCTCGGTGCCGACGCCGTCGGCGTGCTGAGCGGTTCGGCACTGCGCCCCGATATGCGGCCGGTGGCGGCGATCTATTCCGGCCACCAGTTCGGCGTCTACGTGCCGCAACTGGGCGATGGCCGCGCCTTGCTGCTGGGGGATACCAAGGCGCCGGATGGGCGCCTGATGGAGTGGCAGATCAAGGGCGCCGGCCTGACGCCGTTCTCGCGCATGGGCGACGGGCGCGCGGTGCTGCGCTCCAGCATCCGCGAGTTCCTCTGCTCCGAGGCGATGCACCATCTCGGCATTCCCACCACGCGGGCGCTGGCGATCATGGGCTCGGACGAGCCGGTGTACCGCGAGACCACGGAAACCGCGGCGGTGGTGACGCGGGTGGCGGAAAGCTTCCTGCGTTTCGGCAGCTTCGAGCTGTTCTACCACCGTGGTATGCATGACGAAATCCGCGTGCTGGCCGACTACGTCATCCGCCACCATTACCCGGCCTGCCAAGAGGCCGCCAACCCTTATCTGGCGCTGTTCGCCGAGGTGACGCGGCGCACCGCCGAACTGATCGCGCAGTGGCAGGCGGTGGGCTTCTGTCACGGCGTGATGAACTCGGACAACATGTCGATCCTGGGCCTCACCATCGACTACGGCCCGTTCGGCTTCATCGACGGCTTCAACGCCGCGCATATCTGCAACCACTCCGACCACGCCGGGCGTTACGCCTACAACCAGCAGCCGCAGATCGGGCTGTGGAACCTGCACTGCCTGGCCTCGGCCTTGCTGCCGCTGGTGAGCGAGGAGGAGCTGGTGGCGGTGCTCGGCAGCTACCGCGACACCTTCGAGGCGGCGCACCTGATGCGGCTGCGCGCCAAGCTCGGCCTCACGGCCGAGCACGACGACGATGCCGACCTGATCAACAGCCTGTTCCTGACGCTGCATGCGCACCGCACCGACTTCACCATCTTCTTCCGCAGCCTGGCCGGTTTCCGCCAGGACGACGCCGTGAACGCGCCGGTGCGCGACCTGTTCGTCGAGCGCGAGCAGTTCGACGCCTGGGCCCGGCGCTACCGCGAGCGGCTGGCGTGGGAGGGCAGCGTCGACGCCGAGCGTGCCGTGCGCATGAACCGCGTCAATCCCAAGTACATCCTGCGCAACTACCTGGCCGAGGCGGCGATCGCCAAGGCGCGTGACGAGCGCGACTACAGCGAGATCGAGCATCTGGGGCGCTGCCTGGAAAAACCGTTCGACGAACAGCCCGAGTTCGAGGCGTACGCCGGTTTTCCGCCGGAGTGGGCGGAGCAGATCAGCGTCAGCTGCTCCAGCTGAGTCGATGGCGTGTCGTGCCGGGCTGGTCCGCCGCGGTGGCGGACGGGCTTCGGCCAACCTTGGCTCGTGTTGACGGTGTCGACGCGAACCATGCCGAAGGCATCGATGTCCAACCGTCTGGGGTCCCTGCGCGAGCGGCGCTGTCGCCGTGCCTCATCGCCAGCGCGCAGGGCGATGATCTGAATCGAGGAGTCGTGATGCGGCCAAGCCGTTTCATTGTGGTGGCGTCCAGCCTGCTGCTGTTGCTGCACGCCTATATCGGCGTGCGCCTGCTGCCCGACCTGCCGCTCGGACCGGTGGGGCTGGGGCTGGGGGTGCTGGCGCTGACGTTGTCCTGCGTCTTGATGCCGCTCGGCCTGATGGCGCGGGGCATCGAACGCCAGCCGCTGGCCGACCGTCTGGCGTGGGCCGGCTTGCTGCTGATGGGCGTGTTCTCGTCGTTGCTGGTCCTGACGTTGTTGCGCGACATCGTGCTGGGCATTGCCGCCCTGGCGCTGCCGGCGGCAGAGCTGCCGCCGCTGGTGCGCGACTCGGCGCTGGCGGTGCCGTTGCTGGCGGGGCTGGTCAGCCTGGTCGGCCTGGTGAATGCACGCCGCCGCGCCCGCGTGGTGGAGGTCGAGGTGCCGCTGGCCGGCCTGCCCCCCGCCCTCGACGGCTTCACCATCGCCCAGATCAGCGACATCCACGTCGGCCCCACCATCAAGCGCGGCTACCTGGAGGCGATCGTCACGGCGGTGAACGGGCTCGAGGCCGACATGGTCGCGGTGACGGGCGATCTGGTCGACGGCAGCGTCGAGCAGCTGGCGCCGCATACCGCGCCGCTGAGCCGGCTCACGGCACGGCACGGCGCCTATTTCGTCACCGGCAACCACGAGTACTATTCCGGCGCCGCCGCCTGGGTCGAGGAACTGCGGCGGCTGGGGCTGAGGGTGCTGGAAAACGAGCACGTGGTGCTGTGTCATGGCGAAGCCGAACTGGTGGTGGCGGGCGTCACCGACTACGGCGCGCACCATTTCGACCCGGCGCAGCGCAGCGACCCGCACGCCGCGCTCGAGGGGGCGCCTGAGGCAGCCGGTGCGCGCATCCTGCTCGCCCACCAGCCGCGCAGCGCGCCGGCGGCCGCGGCGGCCGGCTTCGACCTGCAACTCTCCGGCCACACCCACGGCGGGCAGTTCTGGCCGTGGAACCTGTTCGTGCGTCTGCAGCAGCCGTACACCGCCGGGCTGCATCGCCTGGACGCGCTGTGGGTGTATACCAGCCGTGGCACCGGCTACTGGGGACCGCCCAAGCGCTTCGGCGCGCCATCGGAAATCACGCTGGTGCGGTTGGTGGCGGCGCGGGAAGCCCGCCGTTAACAATGCTGCCCGATAAAACGATGGGGTATCTCCTTCGTCCCAAATCGGCTTCATGCACGGTTTGGCTTTGCGCAAGTGGCAGCATTGTCACCCGAAAGTAGAGATGGCATTGCGCACGGTGGCGTGGAAGGGGGGGCTTGTTCCCATCCCGATTAAGAAACAGGGGAGAACAAGGAAGCTTCCATCTGAGCACCTCAGGCCATTTCCTTCACGCAGTTGGTATCACAAAGTACGATCAAATGAGATGGGGCATTAGATGCTGAAACAGAACGAAATAGGCATGGTCTTTAACTATCGCTGGCTTTACGACACGGTACGCCAGCGTTTTGACTCTGACGAGGCCATGGAGGCTTTTCTGCCCAAAGCGCTCACGCCTGAAGAGTTAAAGCGTAAGGGCGATGATCGCTATCTTTCTGCCATGAGCCAGCGGGTATTTCAGGCGGGAGTGCAACACTCGGTGGTCGATGCCAAGTGGCCTGAATTTGAAAAAGCCTTCTCGGGCTTTGCCCCCGAGCAGATGGTGTTGCTCAGTCCGGAACATATAGAAAGTCATATGAAAAATGACAGGATCATCCGTGATCGCACCAAGCTAAAAACCATTCCAAACAATGCCCAGCTTATCTTGGATATCCGCCAGGAGCATGGCAGCAGTTTTGGCGAGTTCATTGCCGATTGGCCGAGTGCCAACATCGTTGGCTTATGGCGTTTGCTGGCCAAACGTGGCTCTCGCCTGGGCGGGCGCTCGGCTGCCGGATTTTTACGCTTGGCCGGGAAGGACACTTTTTTATTGACCAGTGATGTGATTGCACGCCTGATGGCTGCAGGCATTATCGGCCATGAGCCTACCAGTCAGCGCGATCTGCAAATCGTACAGGATGCTTTCAATGAGTTGCAGCAAAGCTCCGGAAGACCGTTGTGCCAGCTATCGGCTATGTTGTCGTTGAGTATCAATCCGAGGTTTTAGTAAAACCATCACGCTTCGACGTTTTATCGGCGGCGCCTAATCCAGCGTGCGGCGGAAGGTTTTCAGCCCCACCCCCAGCACTACCGCCATGAACGCCAGGATCGGCCACACCTGCGGCCATAGCAGGCTCACGTCGTTGCCCTTGAGCAGGATGCCGCGCACCAGCACCAGGAAGTGGGTCAGCGGCAGGCAGTTGCCGATGACCTGGGCCCACTCCGGCATGCCGCGGAACGGGAACATGAAGCCCGACAGCAGGATCGACGGCAGGAAGAAGAAGAACGTCATCTGCATCGCCTGCAGCTGGTTGCGCGCAATCGAGCTGAAGGTGATGCCGAGCGTCAGGTTGGCGCAGATGAACAGCAGCACCACGGCGTAGAGCAGCACCAGGCTCCCCAGCATCGGCACGTCGAACACCCAGCGCGCCGCCAGCAGCACCAGCGACACCTGGATCAGCCCGATCAGGATGTAGGGCACGATCTTGCCGGTCATCACCTCGAGCGGTGTGGCCGGGGTGGCGAGCAGGTTCTCGAAAGTGCCGCGCTCGCGCTCGCGCGTCATGGCGAGCCCGGTCATCAGCACCATGGTCATGGTCAGGATCACGCCCATCAGTCCCGGCACGATGTTGTACGCGGTGATCCCTTCCGGGTTGTAGCGCTTGTGCAGGCGCAGCTCGATCAGCTGTTTTCCCGGTGGGTGGAAGCCGGGCAGGTCCGGGGTGAACACCTCGTTGCCGAGGTGGTTGAGCACGGAAATGGCGCTGCCTGCCGCCACCGGATCGGTGGCGTCGGCCTCGACCAGCAGGCTCGGCTGCTCGCCGCGCACCAGCGCGCGCTGGAAGCCGGGCGGGAAGGTGACCACGAACTGCACGTCGCCGCGGTCGAGCAGGCGCGCGGCCTCCGCCTCGCTCTCGACGCTGCCCACCAGGTCGAAATAATCGCTGTTCCGCATCGCGGCGAGGTAGGCGCGCGCGAACGGGCTCGCCTCGGCCATCACCACCGCGGTCGGCAGGTGCTTGGGGTCGGAGTTGATGGCGAAACCGAACAGCAAGAGCTGGATGATCGGGATGCCGATGATCATGCCGAAGGTCAGCCGGTCGCGCTTGAGCTGGATGAATTCCTTGACGACGATGCCGAGCCAGCGCTGCAGCGAGGGGCGGGACAGGGCAAAGCGCCTCATGACGCGGCCTCGAACGGGTCGGGGCGGTGGCGCATGAGCTGGATGAAGACGTCTTCCAGCGTCGAGTCGACCTGTACCAGACGCAGCCCGTGCTCGCCGCAGAAGCGCTCCAGCGCGGGCTGCAGCAGGGCCGCGTCGGCGCCGCTGACGTGCAGGCGCGCCCCGAAGCTCGCCACCTGTTCCACCCCCGGTAGTTGCCGCAGCGCTTCGCCCAGGCCGGTGACGTCGGGGCCGCTGAGCTCCCAGGTGGCCAGCTGCTGCGCCGCGATCACTTCGCTGGCGGTGCCGGCGGCGAGCAGGTTGCCGTATGAGAGGTAGGCGAGGCGATGGCAGCGCTCGGCCTCGTCCATGTAGTGGGTCGACACCAGGATGGTGATGCCGCTCGCCGACAGGCGGTGGATTTCCTCCCAGAAGTCGCGCCGCGCCTTGGGGTCGACGCCGGCGGTAGGCTCGTCGAGCAGCAGCAGCCGCGGTTGGTGCAGAAGGCAGGCGGCCAGCGCCAGGCGCTGTTTCCAGCCGCCGGACAGGGTGCCGGCGAGCTGGTGGCGGCGTCCGGCCAGGCCGAGATCGTCCAGGGCGCGGTCCACCGCTTCGCGCCGGCCGCGCATGCCGAACATGCGCGCCACGAAGTCGAGGTTCTCGGCGATGGTCAGGTCGTCCCACAGCGAGAATTTCTGCGTCATGTAGCCGACCTGGCGCTTGATCTCGGCGCTTTGCGTCAGCACGTCGTAGCCCAGGCAGCGCCCGCTGCCGCTGTCCGGCGTCAACAGGCCGCACAGCATGCGGATCGAGGTGGTCTTGCCGCTGCCGTTGGGGCCGAGAAAGCCATAGATCTCGCCCTCGCGCACCTGCAGCGACAGGTCGCGCACCACGTGCTTGTCGCCGAAATGCTTGTTGAGGCCGCTAACGTCGATGGCGAGTTCCATGTCACCTCCCGACCAGGCTGACGTCCACCGGCAGCCCCGGACGCAGCGCGGCGGCCTGCTGCGGCGCCGGGTAGGCCTCGACGCGGAACACCAGTTTCTCGCGGCTGCCGCGGCTGTAGATCACCGGCGGGGTGTACTCGGCCTGCGCGGCGATGAACGCCACGGTGGCGCGGATCGGCGCCGGGCAGCCGTCGCAGCGTGCTTCCACCGTCTGGCCCGGACGCAGTGTGCCGACCACGCTTTCCGGCACGAAGAAGCGCAGGCGGCGGCGGTTGTCCGGCAACAGGCTCGCCACCGGCTGGCCCGCCGGCACCCATTCGCCGGGGCGGTAGTAGGTCTCGACGATCTCGCCCGCGGCCGGGGCGCGCACCGCCTTCTTTTCGACTTGCCAGCGTTTCTGCTCCTGCTGCGCGCGCGCGGCTTCGAGCTCGGCGCGCGCGCCGCGCACCTCGGGCGGACGGCCGAGCGTGATCTGCGCGCTTTTCAGCTGCTGGCGCAGCGCGTCGGCCTGGGCCGCGGCCTGGTCGTGGGCGGCGGTGACCTCGTCGAGCTTGGCCTGCGAGATGAAGCCCTGGCGTGCCAGCGCCTGTTGCTGGCGCAGCTGGGTGGCGGCCAGGCGCAGGGCGGCTTCGGCCGACTGCAGCTGGGCCTCGATCGCGGCGATTTCCGGCGGGCGGCGCGGTTCCTGCAGGTTCTGCAGTTTCTGTTCGGCCGACTGCACGCGCGCCTCGGCCTCCTGCAGCCCTTGTTGTTCCGGGTCGGGGGCGATGGCGAACAGCGCGGTGCCGGGCTGCACCCGGCTGCCGCGCGCGGTGTCGAGCGTCTGCAGGTAGCCGGCGGCGGGGGCGGCGAGGTAGAGGTAGTCGCCCTCGATATAGCCCTGGTAGGCGTGGCCGGTGTCCTGGTTGCAGGCGGTCAGCAGCAGGGCGAGTGCCGTCGCCGCCAGGCGCGGCCCGCCCTGCCCAAGCATCCTCATGGTGGTTCCTTCTCTCGATCGGCCAAGGTGGATACCGCCAGTTTATTACTTTGTCGTGCTCCTGATCAGGGGAATCGAGCGGGCCGGGGCGCGGCGTCAGGCTGGCGGGGCGGCGCAGGCCACTTGCTGCGTCAGGAAATCGAGCCGGTTGTGCTCGCAGCACAGCACGCGGCCGTCACTGAACACCGGGCGCGTCAGCCCGCTCAGCACGTTGCCGCTGGGCATTTCCAGCGCCAGCCGCGCGCCGCGTTCGTAGGCGTGGCGCACGGTGTCGTGCCAGCGCACCTGGCGCGCCATGTTGAAGGCGAGGTCGTCGCGGATGGCGTCCACCTCGAACAGCACGCGGCCGCGGCTGCCGCTGAGGTAGAGCGGGCCCGGGCGGCACAGCGGGTGTGTGGCCAGCGCTTCGGCCAACTGCGCCGCCGGGGCGTCGAGCAGCGCGCAGTGCGAGGGCACGCTCATCGCCAGCCGGCGCGTCAGCGTGGCGCCGGCGCTGCGGGCGTGGGTCATCAGCCGCTCCAGTGCGCTGTCGGCGCCGGCCACCACCAGCTGCGTCGGGGCGTTGAGGTTGGCGAGATGGAGTGGCGCGGCGGGCGTGTGCAGCGCCGCGAGCAGCGGATCGAGCTGCGCCACGCCAAGCCCGACGATGGCCGCCATGCCGTAGCCCGAGGGATAGGCCTGTTCCATCAGCCGGCCGCGCAGCGCCACCAGTTGCAGGGCGGCATCGAAGTCGATCACCCCGGCCACCACCGCCGCCGGCCAGGCGCCGATCGACAGGCCGGCCACCATGTCGGGGCGGGCGCCCTCGGCGGCCAGCACGCGTGCCATCGCCACGCCGGCGATCAGCAGGCAGAGCTGCACCGCGACGGTGGAGGCGAGCGCGTCGGCATGGTCCAGCTGCAACGGGTCGTGGCCGAGCACGGCGTGCGCCCGCTCCAGCGTGGCGCTCGCTGCCGGATGATCGGGCAGGGCGTGCAGCATGCCGGGCCGCTGCGAGCCCTGGCCGGGAAAGGTGAACAGCACGCTCATGGGGTGGCTCCTTGCGGTGCGGGGAGATGCCACGGGTCGCGCACTAGGCGGGGTCCGTGGTCGGTTTTGAGCAGCAGGTGCGGGGCTTCGGCCAACCATTCGTTCAGGGCGAAGCCGCCGTGGCCGGTGTCGATCTGGATGTCGAGGCGGCACGCCACCCGGCCTTGCAGTGCGCGCAAGGCCGCGCGTTGCGGCGGCGTCAGCGGGGTGGCGGCGCGCAGCAGCAGGTCGAGGTCGCTGTCCGGGCGCAGCACCGGCAGGCCGCTGGCGAGCGCGAAACCGACGCTGCCGCTCGGTCCCCAGGGTAGACCGATGGCGTCGAGCTGCGGCGCCAGGATGCGCAGGGCCGCGATGGCGAGGCAGGGGGCGAGGTGGCTGTCGCGCCACAGCGCCTGCTGCGCCAGCGTTTCCGGCGTGAGCACCCGCGCCACGGCGTGGGGTGGCGCGTGGGTGGCGTGGCGCTGCGCGCGCTCGCGCCCGCGCAGCCCGACCGGCAGCCTGCCGTCGGCGCCGGCCGGGGCGCGCCGCACCACCAGCGGCGCGCGCGCCAGCCAGTCGGCGCCGGCCCAGTCGGGCAGCGGGGTGTCTGTGCACAGCGCGGCCGGATCGGCGAGCCACAGCAGGTCGTGCGGGCGGGGGGCGGGAGTGGGCGTCATGTCGGGTCCTGGGTCGCGGTGGCAGGAAAAACGGCGCCCCGCGGGGCGCCAAACTCGTGCCGCCGTACCGGCCGGGCCGGCGTGACGGCAGGAGGATGCCGGGTCAGCCCACCACCGCCTTGGTGGCGAGGAACAGCACCGAGGGGCCGAGCAGGCAGCCCAGGCCGGTGTGGAAGGTGGCGACCAGCGCGCCGTACGGCACCAGGCGGCGGTCGGTGGCGGCAAGCCCGGCCGAGACGCCGCTCACCGTGCCGGCCAGGCCGCCGAACACCATCGCGGCGCGCGGGTTGTTGAGCCCGAGGAAGCCGGCGGCGAACGGCGTGCCGACCATCACGATGATGGCCTTGATCAGGCCGGTGGCGATGCTCAGCGCGATCACGTCCGAGCTGGCACCGAGCGCCGCGCCGGTCACCGGGCCGACGATGTAGGTCACCGCGCCGGCGCCGATGGTGGCCATGCTGACCGGGTCGGTGTAGCCGAAGGCGTAGGCCAGGCCGGCGCCGACGATGAACGGCAGCACGGTGCCCAAGAGCAGCGAGACGGCGCCGATCAGGCCGGCCTTGCGCGCCTCGGTGACCTGCACTTCGAAGGCGGTGGCGACGATGGCGAAGTCGCGCAGCATGGCACCGCCCATCAGGCCGATGCCGCCCAGCAAGGGCAGGTCGGCCAGGCCTTTCTCACCGCCGGTGAGCACGCCGCCGTAGTAGGCGAGCACCAGGCCGATCATGATGGCGATGGCGGAACCGTGCACGCGGCCGAAGGTCAGGCGGCGCGACAGCCAGGCCGACAGGCCCATGATGATGCCGACCAGGGCGAAGGCGGCGACCAGTCCGTTGTGATGCAGCATTTTTTCGAGCATGGACAACATGGCGGGACTCTCCTGTTCAGGCAATCTGGTCTTGGGTGGCGGCCGGGAGCGGCTCGTGCTGTCCCAGGCGGTTGATGGCGGCGATGCAGCAGGCGCAGACCAGCACCGCGCCGATGGCGGCGAGCAGCGCGACCGGGCCGCCGCGCAGGGCGGTCACCACGTTCTGCTGGGCGGCCATCGCCACCACCACCGGGATGTACATGGCGCCCCAGAAGCCGACGCCGGCTTCGGTTTCCTTGGGCAGCAGGCCGCGCTTGTGCAGCCACAGCCGCGAGCTGATCAACAGCAGCATGGCGATGCCGACGCCGCCGACGTTGGCCTTGACGCCAATCGCGCTGCCGAGCAGATCGCCGAAGAACAGGCCTGCCAGGTGGCAGAGTGCAAGTAGGGCGGTACCGTAAATGACCATGGTTGAATCTCCTTATGTAGATGGATGTTGCAACTGCCTGGTTTTTGTTTTGTCTGGGTACGGCTTCAGGGTACGGCGGATACGACATGATGCAATGAATCAACTGGTTGGGGACGATCTCCTCCGGGTGCGGGCGCCGCCGGGGCGCCCTGACTCACGTCAATGGTGGATGTTCCGGTGTCAGGCGACGTTCCACTGCGCGCGCAGGCGCTCGCGCACCGTGAGCGAGGCCTGGCGCGGCGCGGCGCCGAGACGGCCGGCGAGCCCGCGCGACGGCTCGGCGGCGATGTCGGCCAGCGCGGCGGACAGCGCGCTCTCGACCATATCGAGGTCGGCGCTGCCGGGCGCGGCGGCGTTCTCCACACGCAGCAGGCGCCACAACAGGCCGAGCGAAGCGAAGTTGGCGATGTCGTAGGCCATCGGCGGCACGCTTTCGGCCAACCTTTCCAGCTCCTCCACCGAACGCTGCGTCACGCGCGCGGCGGCGGCCTTGCCCATGGCGTGCACCATCACCCCGGCATCGTCCAGCGCAATCAGCCGGTTGGCCTGGTAGCCGTGGGCCAGAAACGCCCCGGACATGGCCTTGCCGACGATCAGTCCGAGCACCGGGTGGCCTGCCAAGCGGGCGCTGGCGTAGGCATCGGCGGCGGCGGCGAGCGCCAGGTGGATGCCGTAGGCTTCCTCGCGCCGGCCGTAGGCCTGGCTCGCGACATCGATCACTGCGACGATGGCGCGTTTGTCGATGTGGCCGGCGTCGGCGTCGATCACCTCGCGCACCGCGCGCGCCAGCTGCCAGCCTTCCTCCAGGCCGACTTCGCCGTTGCGCACCCGCGGGAAGCGGTTGTCCGGGTCGGGCACCACGGCGATATAGCGTGCCGGCCGCCCGGCCAACTCGGCATCGACTACCCGCAGCGCCGCCGGGTAGCCGGTGACACGGGGGGCGTGGCGGGTGAGCGCGGCGAGCCAGACGGCGCCGCGGCTCTGGATGGGGTGTTGGTTCATGCTTGCTCTCCCTGGGCGTAGATGGCGCGCACGTCTTCGGCGCTGGCCTGGTGGCTGGCGTCGACTTCGGCCAACCTGGCGAGGTAGTGCGCCACGCGCTGGCTGCGCGGCGCGGCCGGCTGGCCCTGGTGCAGCCAGGCGATGGCCTGGGCGCGCAGCGCCGGGGCGTGGTCGTCGAGGCAGGCGTCGGCCAGCCCGGTGGCGACGCGCTGCTCGCCGCCGGTCAGGCTCCAGATGAAGGGCTTGTCGCGCGAGTCGTACTCCTCCACCCCGGCCTCCTGCTCGATCACCGCCGGGCCGTTCAGCCCCAGCCGCGCCTCGCGCGTCACCAGCAGGTAGCTGCACAGCGCGGCGGCGATGCTCATGCCGCCGAAGCAGCCGACGGTGCCGGCGCTGATGCCGATCACTGGCTGGTAGCGGCGCAGCTCGACGATGGCGGCGTGGATCTCGGCGATGGCGGCCAAGCCCAGGTTGGCTTCCTGCAGCCGCACCCCGCCGGTCTCGAACAGGATCAGCGCGCAGGTCGGGATGCCGTGGCGGTTGTCTTCGGCGGCCAGTTCCAGCGCGCCTGCGATCTTGGCGCCGGACACCTCGCCCATGCTGCCGCCCTGGAACGCGCCTTCGATCGCCAGTACCAGCGCCGGCCGGCCGTCCAGCGTGCCCTTGGCCACCACCACGCCGTCGTCGGCCTGGGGGACGATGCCCTGGCGCGCCAGCCACGGCGAGGTGAGGCGGTCGAACGGGCCCAGCAGCTCGCGGAAGCTGCCGGCGTCGAGCAGGGCGCGGGCGCGCGCTCGGGCGTCGCGCTCGATGAAGCTGTCTCGATGAATCAGGTCGGATATCGTCATGTCGTCCTCACTCGCGCTCGTCCAGTGACTCGAACGCCTGCTCCAGGCGCAGCCGCACCACCGCCGGAGTGGCGCCGAAATCGTTGATCTCGATCGCGGCGGCCGGCCACAGCCGGGCGCCGAACAGCCGGTCGAGCTGGGCCTGCCACACCGGCCCCATGCCGTTCACCGAGGTGGTAACGCTGACCTGCAGCGAGCCCGCCGGGCGCGGTTCGAGCAATACCTCCAGGTCGCCCGAACCGACCACGCCGGCCAGGGCTCGGCCCGCGGCGGGGGCGCCGGCGGGGTAGTCGAATAGGTGTTTTTCCATGATGCTTTCCTTGTCAGGGCCGGCCGTCGGGTGCCGGCGCTGCGTTGTTCAGTCGGTCGAGAAACAGCGCGGCGGCCAACAGGTCGGCCGAGCCGCCGGGCGAGACGTTGAGCGCCAAGAGCTCGGCGTCGAGCCGCATCAGTGCACGGCGTCCGGCCGGGCTCGCGCTGCCGCCAGCGTCGAGCACGCGCGCCGCGCCGGCCTGCACCGCGTCGAGTGCGGCCGGTCCGCCGCGCGCCAGCACGCAGGTGTCGTCGAGCAGGCTCATCAGCGCCAGCAGCGCGTCGAGGCGGGCGGCGTCTTCCGCCACGCCGGCGGCGCGAGCCCGCCACAGGGCCGGCAGCGCCACCTCGACCACGTGCGGGAAGCCGGCTTCGGCCTGGCCGCGTGCGCCGCCGACGCCGTAGTCGAGTCGGGCGCGTTCGCCCTTGTGCCCGGTGCGGCGCGGGGCGTGGCGGTCAGGGGTGTTGGCGAGCCGGCCGGCGCGTGACGCCACCTGTTGTGGTGCGCAAGCCGCCGGCGCCTGCGTGGCGGCGGTGATCAGCAGCCCCAGCGCCCAGATCGCGCCGCGATGGGTGTTGACGCCGCCGGTGGCGGCGAGCATCGCCGCCTCGCCGTCGCGCCCGAGCCGACCGATGCGTTCGCGCAGCGTCACGGCTTCGGCCAACGTGGCGCCGGCCTCGGCCATGGCCTGGAAGGCCGGGCGCAGCGCGTGCGCCGAGCGGCACATCAGCGCCCAGTCGAGGTCGCGGTGCGCGCCGCGTCCGCGCACGTCGACCAGCCCCGGCTTGGGTGAGAGCGTGACCTCGTCGATCAGCGCCGTCACCACCAGCTCGGCCAGCCGCGCCGCGTGCCCGGCGTGCCAGAGGTGAGTGGCGCGATGTTCGGTGAGCAGGGCCGTGTCCATCACCAGCTCCTGAACTTGGCCGGCGGGTTGTAGAGGCCGCCGGACCACTCCACCAGCTCGGCGATGCTCTTGGCCGCCAACAGCTCGCGGCTGGCCTCGCTGCGGCGGATGCCGAGGTCTTCCGGCAGCGCGATCAGGCCGTCGCGGCGCATCCGGTCGGTGTGCTTCGGGTCGTGGCGCAGGCCGATACTGGTGACGCCCGCCACCGCTGCGATCATGGCGCGGCGTTCCTCCAGCGAGCGCGCCTTGTAGAGGTAGGCGATGCCGTCCTCGGTCAACAGGTGGGTGACGTCGTCGCCGTAGATCATCACCGGGGCCAGCGGCATGCCGCTCTTCTTCGCCACCTCGACCGCGTCCAGTTGCTCGACGAAGGTCGGCTTGCCGCCCTCCTGGAAGGTCTCGACCATCTGCACCACCAGCTTCTTGCCGCGCTCCAGCAGCGTCACCGGCTCGGTCATGTCGAGCCAGGCCGGGGTGGCATGGCGCCGGCCGCGCGGGTCGTGGCCCATGTTGGGCGCGCCGCCGAAGCCCGCCAGGCGGCCACGGGTGACGGTGGAGGAGTGGCCGTCGCCGTCCACCTGCAGCGTGGCGCCGATGAACAGGTCGACGGCGTACTGGCCGGCCAGCTGGCACAGCATGCGGTTGGAGCGCAGCGAGCCGTCGCGCCCGGTGAAGAACACGTCCGGGCGCGCCGCCACGTAGTTTTCCATGCCCAGCTCGGTGCCGAAGCAGTGCACGCTCTGAACCCAGCCGGTCTCGATCGCCGGGATCAGCGTCGGGTGCGGGTTGAGCGTCCAGTTGCGGCAGATCTTGCCCTTGAGGCCGAGCCTCTCGCCGTAGGTCGGCAGGATCAGCTCGATGGCCGCGGTGTTGAAGCCGATGCCGTGGTTGAGCGACTGCACGTTGTGGCGCTCGTAGATGCCGCGGATCGCCATCATCGCCATCAGCACGTGCACCGGCTTGATCAGGCGCGGATCGCGCGTGAACAGCGGCTCGATGTAGAACGGCTTGTCGGCTACCACCACGAAGTCCACCCACGAGGCCGGGATGTCGACGCGCGGCAGGTCGCTGACGTCGTCCACCAGTTCGTTCACCTGCACGATGACGATGCCGTCGCTGAAGGCGGTCGGCTCCACCAGCGCCGGGGTGTCCTCGGTGCTGGGGCCGGTGTAGACGTTGCCGTGGCGGTCGGCCATGAAGCCCGCCACCAGCGACACGTTGGGGATCAAATCGACCACCAGCCGCGAATACAGCTCGATGTAGGTGTGGATGGCGCCGACTTCCAGCCGGCCGTCTTCCAGCAGCTGGCTGATGCGCAGGCTCTGCGGCCCGGCGAAGGAGAAATCGAGCTTGCGGGCGATGCCGCGCTCGAACAGGTCGAGGTGCTCGGCGCGGCTCACGCTCGGCATGATCATGTGCAGGTCGTGCAGCCGCTCCGGATCGACGCGGGCCAGCGAGCGCGACAGGAAATCCGCCTGCTTCTGGTTGTTGCCTTCCAGCACCACCCGGTCGCCGGGAGAGAGCAGCGCTTCCAGCGCCGCGACGATGTCGTCGCTTGGCAGCACCACGCCGTCGGTCAGGTGGCGCACGCGCTCCAGGCGGCGGCGCTTTTCTTCGCGCCGACGGTTCCACTGCGCGGGGGGAGAAATCTCGGCTTGCATGGACACTCCGCAAATCGGTTGGACGTGCGGCTACCTTATGCCTCGCCCGAACACGCTTCAATCAACCAAGACGATCACTTGTTAACTTAAGGTTAATGAATTAGGGTGGCGGCTGGCATGGCTTGGCCACGGCGTGGCCGGACGGAGGAGGGAATGGAGATCGACGAAGAAATCACGCTGAAGAAGCTGGAGGTGTTCCTGTCTTTCATGAAGCTCGGCAACATGGCACGCGTGTCCGAGGCGCTGGGGCAGAGCACGGTCAGCGTGCACCGCGCGCTGCACTCGCTGGAGGAGGGGTTGCGCTGCCCGCTGTTCAAGCGCGACGGGCGCAAGCTGATCCCGCTCGCCACCGCCTACACCTTCGCCGAGTACGCCACGCGTGCGCTGCGCGAGTGCGAGGAGGGCGTGCGCAAGACGCGCGAGGCGGCCGGCTTCACCGCCACCCGGCTCAAGATCGGCGGGCTTTATTCGCTCACGGTGCGCACCATCCCGCAGCTCCTGGTCGGGCTGAAGACGCGCCGCCCGGAACTCGACGTCGACCTGACGCTGGGCTCCAACCGCGAGCTCTTGCACAAGCTCGACGACGGCCAGCTCGACGCCATCGTCATCGCCTTGCACGAGGCGCCGCGCCAGGGCGAGCTGGTGGCGGTGCCGATGTTCGACGACGACATCCTGTTCGCCGCGCCGCTCCACTCCCGCTTTGCCGGGCACGAGCGCATCGACCTGCAGGAGCTGCGTGGCGAAAAATTCGTGTCGCTGGGCGAGGACTTCGCCACCTACCAGGATTTCAGCCACGCCTTCGAGCTGGCGGGCTTCCTGCCCGAGATCGCGATGCGCGTCGGCGACATTTTCTCGCTCACCAACCTGGTCAGCGGCGGCATCGGCTACGCCCTGCTGCCGGGGCGGGTGGCGCATTTCAGCCCGCAGGTGCAGCTGATCCCGCTCGAGGCGCGCTACGCCATCAGCCAGCGCATCATGCTGCTGTTGCCGAAGAACCGCGAACGCGACCCCAACCTGTTGGCGCTGGCCGCCGAATGCCGCATGGCGGGGCGGCGCTGAAGCGCTCGGCGTTACCCGCAACAAAAAAAAGGCTCCCGACGGGGAGCCTTTCTCAATCGTGAGGCAGCCGGAATTACGGCCACAGCACCAGATGGGTGAACGGCGGCAGGTAGGCCATGGCGCTCACCACCAGCCCCACCAGGCCGGCCAGCGCCAGCGAGTGCAGGAACACGTAGCGCAGGATCACGCCTTCCTTGCCGTAGTACTGGGTGGCGGTGGAGGCAACCACGATGGACTGCGCGTCGATCATCTTGCCCATCACGCCGCCGGCGGAGTTGGCCGACGCCATCAGCACCGGCGACAGGCCGAGCTGCTGCGCCGAGGCTTTCTGCAGACCGCCGAACAGCACGTTGGCGGCGGTGTCCGAACCGGTCAGCGCCACGCCCAGCCAGCCCAGCAGGGTGCCGAAGAACGGGTAGAACATGCCGGTGTGCGAGAACGCCAGGCCCAGCGTGATGTCCACGCCGGAGAAGCGGGTCAGGTAGCCCAGCGCCAGCATGGCGACGATGGTGACCAGCGAGTAGCGCAGCGACCAGAAGGTCTGGCCGTATACCTTCACCAGCTCGCTCGGACGGTAGCCCATCAACAGGCCGGACAGCAGCGCGGCGACCAGGATGCCGGTACCGGTGGTGGAGAGCAGGTTGAGCTTGTAGATGGCGGCTTCCAGGTGCGGCTCGGCCACGACCGGCGGCATCTTCTGCACCAGGTTGTGCAGGCCCGGCCACTGGATGTCCAGGGTGAAGATGGCGTCCAGCACCTTCTTCACCGACGGCGAACCCCAGGCGAACACCATCACCGACAGGATGATCCACGGCAGCCAGGCGCGCAGCACTTCGCCGCCGCTGTAGCCGTGGCTGCCACGCTTGGCGGTGCCGGCTTCTGCGGCGGCAACCTTGGCGCCGCCCATGGTGCCGAAGGTCGAGGTGAACACCTCTTCCGGGTGCCATACCTTGAGGAATACTACCAGTGCAGTGATCGAGCATACCGAGGCGATCACGGCCACCAGTTCCGGCCCCATCAGGTTCGATACCAGCAACTGCGGGATGGCGAACGACAGGCCGGCAACCAGCGCAGCCGGCCAGATGCGCAGGGTGTTTCTCCAGCCGCAGAAGGCGATCAGCAGCCAGAACGGCACGATGACGGCGAAGATGGTCATCTGGCGGCCGACCATCGACGAGATCGACATCACGTCGAGCCCGGTCACCTTGGCCAGGGTGTTGATCGGGGTGCCCAGCGCGCCGTACGCCACCGGAGCGGTGTTGGCGATCAGCGACAGGCCCGAGGCGGCCAGCGGTGAGAAGCCCAGACCGATCAGCATGGCGCCGGTCACGGCCACCGGGGTGCCGAAGCCGCCGGCGCCCTCGAAGAACGCGCCGAAGCAGAAGGCGATCAGCAAGAGCTGCAGGCGGCGGTCGTTGGTGACGCTGGTGATGCTCTCGCGCAGCACCGTGAACTGGCCCTTACGCTCGGTGAGCTGGTACAGGAAGATGACGTTCAGAATGATCCAGCCGATCGGCAGGAGGCCGTTGGCCGCGCCCATCAAGGTGGCGCTCATCGCCATGTCCACCGGCATGCCGAAAATGCCGATCGCCACCAGCAGCGAGGCCACCAGCCCCATCACCGCGGCGATGTGCGCCTTGATATGGAAAATGCCGAGAGCGCTGAGCAGCACGATGACCGGCAGCGCAGCGCACAGAGTCGACAGCCAGGGGTTGCCCAGCGGATCGTAAACCTGAGACCACATGATGTTCTCTCCTGATTGTTTTGGTTGAGGGCGGCACCGGTCGTCGCCGGCGTTGGCCCTTTTGAGCGTTGTTATCCAGAAAGACTGGACCGTGCTCGAACTCTAATCAGGACGGAACGCGTCGTCATTTGGGGCTTGCCCTTGCGGGTTTACCCTCGAATGGCATGAAAAACAGCAAAAAGGTTGGCCGAAGCCGTGTCAGACGGGGCTTCGGCCAACCTTTGGAAGGGCGGCGGAGCGGGTGGAGGAGGTCGTCGCGAGCGGCCTCTTGATCAGGGACGCACCGCGGAGCTAGCCGCCCGCACCCAGCGGGTGCGCCGACAGGCCGCTCGCGTCGAGCCTGAGGTAGCCGCCGCGCTCGCCGTGCCAGTCCGCGATCACCCAGCGTTCGGCCTGGTGCGTGCCGTCGCCGTGCCGGTGCGTGGCCGGGCGGTGGGTGTGGCCGTGGATCAGCGTCGGCCAGCCGTGGGCCGCCAGCAGGACCTCGATGGCGCTGTCGGTGACGTCGGAAATCGCCGACAGGCCGGTGCTGGCCTTGCCCGCCTCGCTCATGCCGCGCGCCTGGCGCGCGATGGCGTGGCGTTCGGCCAGCGGCCGCGCCAGCATCGCCTGCTGCCACTGCGGGTTGCGCACCATGGCGCGGAACTGCTGGTAGGGCGTGTCGTCGCTGCACTCGGCGTCGCCGTGCACCAGCAGGTAAGGGCGGCCGTAGGCCTCGATCAGCGCCGGCTCCTCGAGCAGCGTGGCGCCGCTGGCGCGGGCAAACCCCTCGCCCAGCAAAAAGTCACGGTTGCCACGCAGCACGTAGAGCGGCGTGACGGCGGAAAAGTCGCGCAGCAGCGCCAGCGCCTCGTCGATGAACGGCGAGCGGTCGTCGTCGCCCACCCACACCTCGAACAGGTCGCCGAGAATGTAGAGCGCGTCGATCTTGCCGCGCCAGTCCGCCAGCGTGGCGGCGAACAGCCGGTTGAGCGCGGGGACCTCCTCGCTCAGGTGCAGGTCGGAAATGAAATGGATGGCCATAAGCGAAAAAGGCCGCCCTGCGGCGGCCTGATAGTAGCTAACTCAGATGATTTCAGCCTTGGTGATCAGCACCGCATCCACCGGCACGTCCTGGTGCATGCCGTGGCGGCCGGTCTTCACGCCCTTGATGCGGTCGACCACGTCGGTGCCCTCGACCACCTTGCCGAACACGGCGTAGCCCCAGCCCTGCGCGCTTTCCGACTTGAAGTCGAGGAAATCGTTGTCGGACACGTTGATGAAGAACTGCGCCGACGCCGAGTGCGGATCCGGGGTGCGCGCCATGGCCACGGTGTAGGTCTTGTTGGACAGGCCGTTGTTGGCCTCGTTCTTGATGGTGTCGCGCGTCGGCTTCTGCTTGAAGTCGGCGTCGAAGCCGCCGCCCTGGATCATGAAGCCGTTGATCACGCGGTGGAAGATGGTGCCGTCGTAGTGGCCGTCCTTGACGTACTGCTCGAAGTTGGCGGCGGTGATCGGCGCCTTCTCGGCGTCCAGTTCCAGCACGATGTCGCCGAAGGTGGTGGTCAGTTTGATCATTAGTCTTGTCCTAATCAGGGTTTCAGGATGGCTTTCTGGATGACGATCGGCTCGAACGGCGCGTCGCCCATGCCGTTCAGGCTGCCGGTGCGGGTCTTGGCGATGCGGTTCACCACATCCATGCCCTTGCTCACTTTGCCGAACACGGCGTAGCCCCAGCCTTGCGGCGTGGGCGATTGGTAATTCAGGAAGTCGTTGTTGGCGACGTTGATGAAGAACTGCGCGGTGGCCGAGTTCGGATCGTTGGTGCGCGCCATGGCGATGGTGCCGATGTCGTTCTTCAGGCCGTTGTTGGCCTCGTTGGCGATCGGCGCGCGCGTCGGCTTCTGCTGCAGCTTGGCGTCGAAGCCGCCGCCCTGGATCATGAAGCCATCGATCACGCGGTGGAACACCGTGCCGTTATAGTGGCCGGCCTTGACGTAGGCGACGAAGTTGTCGACCGTCTTCGGCGCCTTGGCCGAATCCAGCGTGATCTCGATATTGCCCTTGTTGGTGATCAGTTCCACCACCGGCGCCGCCAGCGTGGTGAAGGGCAGGGCCGCGAGGGCCAGACAGGTCAGCAGAGATTTCATGATGTTCCGTTCCGGGAAGAGTCGTGCCATTGCGTGGCGCGCCATGCAGGGGGAGTCGCGCCCTCGATCCTGACAGTTTACCACGTGCCTTATCCGATGCCTGCCCCCGCCGTCCGGCCCGGCGCGAGCCCGGCCTAGGCCGCGCCCTGCTGCAGGCGCAGCGCCAGGTAGACGCCGGCAATGGCCAGGGTGGCCACGGTGACCGGCACCCCGACGCGCGCGTAGCCGCGCCAGTCGATGTCGATGTGGCGTCGTGCCGCGGCGTCCACCACGATGATGTTGGCGATGCTGCCGACGATCAGCAGGTTGCCGGCCAGCGTGCTGACCAGGGCGAGCAGCGTGCCGGCCATCGGATGGTGGGCCAGCGGCAGCAACAGCATCACGGCGGGGACGTTGGAGACGATGTTGGAGAGCAAGAAGGTCACCCCGAACAGCGAGCCCAGCTGATCCAGGTGCACGCCGGCGGCGGCGAGGAAGGCGATGGCGTGCGCCGTGACCCCGGTGCGCTGCAGCGCGTGGTTCACCACGAACAGGCTCATGAACAGGATCAGCAGCTCCCAGTCCACCAGCCCCAGCATCTTGCGCGAATGCAGCTTGCGGCTCATCAGCAGCAGCCCGGCGCCGATCAGCGCCATGTGCTCGCGCGGCCACGGCGCCACCAGGAACGCCACCAGCAGTGCGCCGGCCACCGCCAGCCCCTTGCCGGTCTGCCAGGCGTCGAAGGCAATCGCCTCGGTGCGTGCCTCGTGCAGGGTGTCGGGCGGGAGGAGCGCCGCGCCGTCCGTCCAGCGCCCCCGGGTCTGCCAGGCGATCAGCCCCCAGCACGCCAGCAGCCCGACACTCACCGGGAGGATGGCGTCGAGGAAGTAACCGTCGAATGACAACCCCAGGGTCTGGCCGATCAGCATATTCTGCGGGTTGCCGATCAGCGTCGCGGCGGAGCCGATGTTGGCGGAACAGGCCAGCGCCAGCAGGTAGGGTGTCGGGGCGAGGCGGCGCTTCTGGCAGGCGTCGATCAGCACCGGGGCGACAGCGAGGCAGACGATGTCGTTGCTGAACACCGCCGACAGCGCCGCCACCACCACGACCAGAACCCCCAGCAGCCCGGCCGGACCCAGCGCCAGCCCCGCCAGCTTGTGGGTCACCCAGTCGTAGAAGCCGCCGAGGCGCATCTGCGCCGACACCACCATAAACGAAAACAGCAGGATCACGGTGGGCAGGTGCACGGCGGCGACCGCCTCCTCCAGGCTCAGCGCGCCGACGCCGATCAACGCGATGGCACCGAGCAGGGCGACCCCGGTACGGTCCAGTTGCAGGAAGGGCAGCCCGCCGAGAATCATCCCGAGGTAGACGATGAGAAAAATGACGACGATGGTGGTGATCATGATGCGTTTGCGGCCTCGGCCGGCACCTCTAGCGGGGGGTGACAGGATTATGGGTGGGGTTTCGAGCCGGTGCCAGCGATTGCCGCCGGCGCGGGCACCTCGGGCGGGCAGCCGAGGCGTCGTTTGCTCCAGGCCAACGAGCCCGAAGGAGGAGGGCATCGCCCCTCGGCACGCGCGAGAAGGGTGGTGCGATCCCGCCCGCGGCCGTCGAGGCGCACGCCGCCATGGCGACGAGGCGGCCCTCGTTCCGGAAGCCGGCATCCGCGCCGAGCCGTGAGGCCGCCGTGGCCCCGCGCATTCTAGCGACAAGCGGGTGTCTCTCCAACCGGGCGCCGCAGCAAAACCGATTCCCCCTCCGCCTGGCCGTGTTGGCCGAAGACGCCAACGCCCCGGACGACGCCTGGGGCGACGAGGCGTCATCGAGCCCGTCCTGGATAGATCCCGGGCAGGGCGAGAGGCAGGGCCTTTCCGTTGTCACGGTGCCCGGTACGGCACGGTGCGGTTCCGGGAAGGCTCGGGTCGCCGTGCCGATGCGCTATAAAACACATGAACACGTATTGATATGTTTGCGTCCCTTCGTCGCGGAGCAGGCCGATGCCCCATTCCCATCACGACCACCAGCACGCCCATGACCACCATCACGACCACGCCCATGTGCCGACGGTCGGGGACGACAATCAGCGCAAGGTGCTGATCGCCTTCCTGTTCACCTTCGCCTTCATGGTGGTGGAGGTGGCGGGCGGCCTGCTGTCCGGTTCGCTGGCCCTGCTCGCCGACGCCGGCCACATGCTGACCGACGCCGCCGCGCTGGCGCTCGCCTACGGCGCCTTCCGCTTCGGCAAGCGCGCCGCCGACGCCAAGCGTACCTTCGGCTACCTGCGCTTCGAGGTGATCGCCGCCCTGATCAACGCCATCACCCTGTTTGTCATCGTGCTCTGGATCGCCATCGAAGCCATCGACCGCTTCCGCCACCCGGGGGCGGTGCTGGCGGGGCCGATGTTCGGCGTCGCGACCATCGGGCTGCTCGTCAACCTGCTGGTGTTCTGGATTCTGAGCCGCGGCGACAGCGAGCACGTCAACATCAGGGGCGCGGTGCTGCACGTGCTGGGCGACCTGCTGGGCTCGGTCGCCGCCATCGCCGCCGCCGTCGTCATCTACTTCACCGGCTGGACGCCGATCGACCCCCTCCTGTCGGTGTTCGTCGCGCTGCTGATCCTCTACAGCGCCTGGTCGCTGCTGCGCCACTCGCTGCACATCCTGCTCGAAGGTGCGCCGGAGCACGCCCAGCCGGATGCCATCGCCAGCCATCTGCGCCAGACCGTGCCGGAGCTTGCCAACGTGCGCCACGTCCACGTCTGGTCCATCACCTCGGGCCGGGTGCTGGCCACGCTGCACGTCGAGCCGCGCGCCGAGGCCGATCCGCGCCGGCTGGTGCAGGCCGTCGAGGTGGAGCTGGTGGCGCGTTTCGGCATCGCCCATGCCACCGTCGCCATCGACTGGCCCGAGACGGAAGCCGGCGCCTGCCACCTTGGACCCCATGATGACACGGTCCACCCTGCTGGCCACGCCGGGGCCGAGCATGAGCACGACGGTCCGGCCCATCCCGGGCCTTGCCAGCAAGGACGCCAGCCGTGAGCCGGCTCGCCCGGCCTTCCCCGGCCGACATCGCCGTGCTGGCGGAAACGTTCCGGCTGCTGGGCGACCCGACGCGTCTGCGCATCCTGTTCTTCTGCCTCGACGCGCCGCGTTCAGTCGGCGACATCGCGCAGAGCCTCGAGCTGTCGCAATCTCTGGTCAGCCACCACCTGCGGCTGCTGCGTGGCGCCCGGCTGGTGCGCGGTCAGCGCCGGGCCAGGCAGGTCTTCTACCATCTGGCCGACCAGCACGTCAGCGACATGCTGGCCGACATGGCGCACCACGTGGCCGAGGAGCACGCCGAGAAATGAGCAGACCCCGTTCCGGCGAAAACCCTCTTGCATCCGGGGGCATTTCCCTCGTAGGCTGGTATTCATGACAATTCATTGATCGCCCGCCATGCTGAACCTCAGCTTTCGCCCCCGCCTGATCGATGCTCTCAAGGGTTATCACCGCGAAGTGTTCCGGCACGATGTGCTGGCCGGGTTGACGGTGGGGATCGTGGCGTTGCCCTTGGCGATGGCGTTCGCCATGGCCAGCGGGGTGACGCCGCAGGCCGGCATCTTCACCGCGGTCATCGCCGGCTTCCTGGCTTCGCTCTTGGGCGGAACCCGGTTCTCGGTGACCGGTCCCACCGGCGCCTTCATCGTCGTCATCTACGGCATCGTCGCCAAGTACGGCGTGGCCAACCTGCTGATCTGCACCTTTATGGCGGGCATGATGCTGGTGCTGATGGGGCTGATGCGGCTGGGGCAGGTGATCAAGTTCTTTCCGATGCCGCTGATCACCGGCTTCACCAACGGCATCGCGGTGCTGATCTTCCTCACCCAGCTCAAGGACTTCTTCGGCCTGCCGGTGGCGCAGATGCCGGCCGGTTTCTTCGCCATTGTCGCCACGCTCAGGGCGCGCCTGGCCGAGTTCGACGGCATGACGCTGGCGGTGTCGGGGGCCTCGCTGGCGCTGATCCTGCTGTGGCCCAAGCGGCTCAACAAGCTGCTGCCGTCGCCGTTCGTGGCCTTGCTGCTGGCGACCGTCACGGTGGCGCTGTTC
Organism: Pseudogulbenkiania sp. NH8B; assembly: GCF_000283535.1. Lineage (GTDB taxonomy): Bacteria > Pseudomonadota > Gammaproteobacteria > Burkholderiales > Chromobacteriaceae > Pseudogulbenkiania > Pseudogulbenkiania ferrooxidans. Next base: position 3,133,633 of record NC_016002.1, on the reverse strand, counting down.
CATCTGCCGGTGGCCACCATCGGCAGCAAGTTCGGCGGCATTCCGCAGGGGCTGCCAGCGTTCTCCGGCCTGGCGCTGGACTGGGCGACGCTGTCCGAACTGATGACGCCGGCCTTCACCATCGCGCTGTTGGGCGCCATCGAGTCGCTGCTGTGCGCGGTGGTGGCCGACAGCCTCACCGGCGACAAGCACGACGCCAACCAGGAGCTGATCGCGCAGGGCATCGCCAACATGGTGGTGCCGTTCTTCGGCGGCATCCCGGCCACTGGGGCGCTGGCGCGTACCGCCACCAACATCAGCAACGGCGGGCGCACCCCGGTGGCCGGGATGGTGCACGCCGCATTGCTGCTGCTGGTGATCCTGGTGGCGGCGCCGCTGGCGTCCTACATCCCGCTGGCGGTGCTGGCGGCGATTCTGGTGGCGGTGGCGCTGAAGATGGGCGATTGGGATATCCGCAAGGCGGCGCAGTTTCCGCGCCACGACACCGCGGTGCTGGTAGTCACCTTCCTGCTCACCGTCGCCTTCGATCTCACCATCGCGGTGGAGATCGGCCTGCTGATGTCGGCGGTGTTCTTCATCCAGAGCATGGCGCGCAATACCAGCGTGCAGCGGCTGCGGCCGGAGCATGCCCAGCTGTTCGAGCGCCATTCCATCGCCGGCAAAATGGTGCCGCCGGGCTGCGCGGCGTTCCGCGTGGAGGGCGCGCTGTTCTTCGGTGCCGCCGATACGGTGGAGCAGGTGCTGCACGACGCGCCGGACGCGCGCGTGATCATTCTGCAGTTGCACCGGCTGGTGTTGCTCGACACCACCGGCCTGCTGGCGCTGTCGGCGCTGCGGCAAAGGTTGGCCGAAGAGCGGCGCACGCTGATCCTGTGCGGTGCCGGGGCCGAGGTGATGGGGTTGCTGGTCGGCTCCAGGCTGGCGGCGGAAATGGGCGAGCGCAACATTCAGCCCGATCTCGCCACGGCGCTGATGCGCGCCGAGGAACTGCTGACCAGCGGGGTAGTTTGGGCGTAGAAAAAGCCTTGATTGATCGGTTATTGTTTGTTTTTGTGCCGACAATTTTTGATTTGTGGCAATTAATTTAATAAAAATGACGAATCCAGGGCGCTTGTGAGGAGGCGCTGGTGTAGACTTGCGCTGCTGTCGTAGCGGGTAAGGTGCTGCACCGTGCCCCGGTGCCGCCGACAGGCGACGACGGTGGCCGGCAGGCCGTTCTGCCTCTCTGAAGCATGCAAGGATTCATCATGGAGCACCCGCAGCGCGTGGCGCGGCACACCCTGTTCGAAGACGTTCAGGCGATCGTGATCGGCACGCTGTTCATCTCGCTCGGCGTCGCGCTGTTCGCCCAGGCCAAACTGCTGACCGGCGGCACCGCCGGCCTCGCCTTCCTGATCCACTACGCCACGCCGCTGAGCTTCGGCCAGGTGTTCTTCGTCATCAACCTGCCGTTCTACTACCTCGCCATCAAGCGTATGGGCTGGCGCTTCACGGTGAAGACCTTCTGCGCCGTGCTGCTGCTGTCGCTGTTCTCCGAGCTGCAGTCGCACTTCATCCACATCAACGGCCTCAACCCGTTCTACGCCGGCGTGGTCGGCGGCCTGCTGATGGGCGCCGGCTTCCTGATGCTGTTCCGCCACCAGGCCAGCCTGGGCGGCATCAACATCGTCACGCTCTACCTGCAGGACAAGTACGGCATCCGCGCCGGCAAGCTGCAGATGGCGATCGACGTCAGCATCGTCAGCGCGGCGTTGTGGGTGGTGAACCCGCTGGCGGTGCTGGTGTCGGTGCTGGGCGCGGTGGCGCTCAACCTGATCCTTGCCGTCAACCACAAGCCGGGCCGCTACTTCGCGGCCTGAGCGCCAGCCGCGCACCGCTGCCCGGCGCTCGCGGGGCCTGTTCGGGGGCGCGGCCGAGCACTTGCATCGACCCGATGCCGGCCCGGTTTTCCCTTATCCTTGCCGCCTGGCGCTCCCTCAGCGCGCCAGGCTGGGCAGCAGGCTGAAGCCGTTGCGCGAGCCGGTGGTCACGTAGCCGACCAGCTGGCTGTCGCGATGGGCGAGCGCGGTCAGTCCGTCGTCCCCCTCGCTGATCTGCCAGTCGAGGGCGTTGCCCTGGGTGACCCCGGCCAGCTGGATCGGGTAGCGCGGCGTCTTCACCGCCACCGGCAGGGGGCCGAAGCGGACCGGTGTCGGCGTGCCGGCCAGCGTGCTGGCCAGCGCGTTGGCCGACAGCGTGATCGGCTGCAGGTAGGGCAGGATCTGCCCCTCGATTTCGGCGCAGTCCCCCAGTGCATAGACGTGGGGCTGCGAGGTGCGCAGGTAGGCGTCGACGACGATGCCGCGCCCCGTCTCCAGCCCGGCCGCCAGCTCCAGCCGCGGCTTCAGGCCCGCCGCGCAGACCACGGCGTCCACCGCCAGCGTGTCGCCGTCGCTCAGCGTCACGCGGTAGCCCTGCTCGGCCCGCTCGACCCGTTCCACCCCGGTGCCGAAGCGCAGCGTGACCTGGTCCATGACGTCGTGCAGGCGCTGGCTGACCACCTCGGGCACCAGCCGCTCCAGCAGGCGGCTGCCGATGTCCACCAGCGTGACGCGCTTGTGCTGGGCGATGTCGTGGGCGATTTCGGTGCCGATCAGGCCGCCGCCGATGACCAGCACGTGTTCGCTCCGGTTGAGCCGGTCGAGGTAACGCCGGTACTGCTCCAGGTTGTTCAGGGTCAGGATGTCCTGCGCCGCGTCGCCGCCGACGGGCGGGACGAAGGGCTCGGCCCCCACCGCCAGCACCAGGTCGCTGTACGGAATCTGCACTTCCCCCGCGGTGACCTTCTGCGCGACAAAATCGATGGCGCTGACCCGGGTACGCGGCCGCACCATGATCTTCAGCTCGGCCGCCATGCCGGTGGCGTTGTTCAGGGTGAGCCGTTCGGCGCTGGCCTGATGCCCGAAGCCGTGGCTCAGTTGCGGCTTGGGGTAGTGTTCGCCGCCATCCTCGGTGAGGACGACGACCGGCGTGGTGCTGTCGTGCTGGCGGAACGCCCGGGCCAGGGTGTAGCCGGCATGGCCGCTGCCGATGATGACGAGGGGCTTTTTCATCGTGTTTTCTCCAGAAGCCGTCGCTTAGGCGGGGACAAAGTCGCTCTTGCCCATGAAGCACACCGGGCAGAGGAAGGTCTCGGGCACGTCCTGCCAGGCGGTGCCGGCGGCGACCCCCTGGGCCGCTTCCCCCTGTTGCGGGTCATAAATCCACGAGCAGGTCTTGCAGCGCATCTTGCCGCTGCACGAACACGCTGCGGTGGCCTCCGCCGTATTCTGTCCGGTGCTGCCCAGTTGCTCGATGAACGCCTCGCCAAAACGCACCCCCTGGGCGAGGGCATCGTCGTTCGGCCGCCATTCGGCGGTGATGCCCGGGTTGAGCACGCGGAAACCGGCATCGTCCAGGCGCTTGGCGATACGTTCCACCGCACCACCGCTCCAGCCGTGGGTGCCGAAGGAGGCGGCCGCCTTGTTCTTGAAGCGCAGGCCGGTCATTTCCTCGAGCAGGGCGGCAACATGCGGCAACATCACGTTGTTGACGGTCGGGCTGCCGACCAGAATGGCCTTGGACTTGAACACGTGGGTGAGGACGTCGTTCTTGTCAGTGTTGGACAGGTTGAACAGCTTGATCACGACATCCCGGTCGGCCTTGCGGATGCCTTCGGCAATCGCCTCGGCCATCATGCGGGTGCCGTTCCACATGGTGTCGTAAACCAGGGTGATCTGGTTCTCCTGGTAGTCGTCGGCCCACTTCAGGTATTGCTCGACGATCTGGGTCGGCTTGTCGCGCCAGATGATGCCGTGGCTGGTGGCGATCATGTCGATCGGCAGGTTCAGCGCCAGAACTTCATGAATCTTCTGGGTCACCAGCGGGCTGAACGGGGTCAGGATATTGGCGTAATACTTGATGCATTCTTCCTGCAGTTCCACCGGGTCGCACTGGTCGTTGAACATCTGGGCGCTGGCGTAATGTTGGCCGAAGGCATCGTTGCTGAATAGCACGGCGTCGCCGGTCAGGTAGGTGGCCATGCTGTCCGGCCAGTGCAGCATCGGCATCTCGACAAACACCAGTTGCTTGCCGTTGCCGAGGTCGAGGCTGTCCCCGGTCTTGACGATCTGGAAATTCCAGTCCTGGTGGTAGTGGCCACGTAGCGATTTGACGCCGTTGGCAGTGCAGTAGATCGGGGTGTCGGGGATGCGCGCCATCAGTGCCGGCAAGGCGCCGCTGTGGTCGATCTCGTTATGGTTGGCGATGATGTAGTCGATGGCGCCGAGGTCCACCTCCTTGGCCAGATTGGCGACGAATTCTTCGGCGTAAGGCGCCCAGACGGTATCGATCAGGGCAATCTTTTCTTCCTTGACCAAGTAGCTGTTGTAGCTGGAACCGCGATGGGTGCTGTATTCGCTGCCGTGAAATTCACGCAGTTCCCAATCCTGTTTACCAACCCAGCGGATGTTGTTTTTGACGGTGAAAGCCATGGCAGAGAGCTCCTTGAGGTATAAGGTTCGTGTGAAATGAATCTTATACTTCATAACATTCACCGTAAATGAATTTTATGAGCTATCATGAATTCGCTTGAGGTATATCAAGAGCGGGCTGTTGCCGTGCTCTGTATGCCTATATCGTATGCCAGAATCAAGTCTGGGCCCGCTGTCGCGGCGCCACAGGCAAGATAGAATGCAGGTTCGACCCCAACCGGGCCTGCCTGATTGAACAACCCCATGGAACGGCACCGATCGTGCGACTGACGGCTTTTACCGATTACTGCCTGCGCGTGATGATGTACAGCGCGCTGGCGGGCGAGCGCCTGGTGACGATCAACGAGATCGCCCAGGCCTACGGCATTTCCGCCAGCCACCTGACCAAGGTGGTGTTTTTCCTCGGCCAGCATGGCTATCTCACCACCGTGCGCGGCAAGGGCGGAGGGATGCGCCTGGCGGGCGATCCGCGGCAGGTCAACCTCGGCAAACTAGTGCGCGCCGCCGAGACCGACAACGTGCTGGTCGAGTGTTTCGATCCCCAGCACTCGCAGTGCCGCATCGCCGCGGCGTGCCGCCTGATGAACGTGCTGCATGCGGCCCAGGAAGCCTTTTACGGCGAATTGTCGCGCCATACCCTGGCCGATCTGCTGGTTCAGCCGGCGGGGCTGGGGCGGGCCTTGGGCATCGAGATCCGGCTCGTCTCCGATTGAGAAACCCGGCGCGGCGACGCCGCGTCACGCGCTGTTCTTGATCGGCTCCATTTCTTTGCGGTTCTGCAGGCAATCCAGAAAACCCGCCAGCAACGGCGGAACGGGCCCGGGGCGCGTCGCCAGCCCCAGCGACAGGTACGCCCCCTCGTCGCTGAGCGGCAGATAGCGCACCCCCGGCATCTTCACGCATTCCAGCGGCGAGGGCAGCAGTGCCACGCCGAGACCCGCCGCCACCAGCCCGATCTGGGTGGTGGCCTCGCGCGCTTCCTGCACGATCCTCGGTTCGAAGCCGGCGGCCAGGCAGAGCTGGCGCACCTGCACGTTGAGCCCGGTGCCGGCGCCGGCCGGGTAGATGATGAAACTCTCGTCGCGCAACTGCTCCAGCGACGCATGGGGCTGCGCGGCCAGCGGGTGGCGGGCGTTGATCACCAGCCGCAGCGGGTCGCGGTGGATTTCGCGCAGTTGCAGGTCGGGCGGATTTTCCTTGCCGTGGAAACGCACGAAGCCGATGTCCAGTCGTTCTGCGCGCAGCGCCTCGAACTGCAGCGCGGTGAACATCTCGCGCAGCGTCAGCTGCACCTGCGGGTAGTGGCGGCGATAGTCGGAGATCAGCCCGGGCAACAGGCTGGTGAACGGCAGCGAGGAGGTGAAGCCGACACGCAACTCGCCCACCTCGCCCCGCGCGGCGCGGCGGGCATCGTCGGCGGCCTGCTCCACCTCGGCCAGGATGCGGCGGACGTGCTGCAGGTAGCGCTCCCCGGCATCGGTCAGCGCCACGCGGCGCTTGCTGCGCTCGAACAGGGCGACGCCCAGTTGTTCTTCCAGCGCGCGGATCTGCTGGCTCAAGGGCGGCTGGGCGATGTGCAGGCGTTCGGCGGCGCGGGTGAAGTTGAGTTCTTCCGCGACGACGACGAAGTAACGCAGGTGACGCAGTTCCACGTGATATCTTTTACGTATTAATCAACGATTAAATATATATTGGACTGGCGGTTTGTCCAGTCCTAGCATTGGCTTATCCAGCCCCTGACCGGGGCCGCCAGCCGAGTCTTGACCATGTCTTCCGATGCCTTAGCCGTATCCCGCGCCACTGTTTTCCCCGCTCCGCCCACCGCCCCGGTGCACGAACGACTGCGTGCCGGCACCCCCGCCTTCCGCCGCACCAGCTGGGGCATGTTCTTCGGCGGCTTCGCCACCTTCTCCTCGCTGTACGGCATGCAGCCGCTGATGCCGATGTTCTCGCACGACTTCGGCCTGTCGCCGGCGGCGGCGAGCGGCGTGGTGTCGGCCGCAACCGGCGCGCTGGCCGTGGCGCTGATCCCGATGAGCCTCCTGGCCGACCGCTACGGCCGCAAGCCGGTGATGAACCTGTCGCTCGGCCTGGCCGCGTTGTTGACGCTGTTGGCGGCATTTGCCGGCAGTTTCGGCCAACTGCTGCTGCTGCGCACCCTGCTGGGCATCGCGCTGGCCGGCATCCCGGCGGTGGCAATGGCCTATCTGAGCGAGGAGATCGAGCCGGCCTCGCTGGGGCAGTCGATGGGGCTGTATATCGCCGGCAACGCGCTGGGCGGCATGAGCGGACGCTTTTTCCTGTCGCTGATGAGCGAATGGGCCAGCTGGCGCGAGGCGGTGGCGGTGCTGGGCCTGTTCGGGCTGGTGTCGGCCGTGGTGTTCTGGCGCTGCCTGCCGCCGTCGCGGCATTTCCGCCCGGCGCGGCTGGTGCTGGGCGAGGTGCGCGGCAACCTGCGCCTGCACCTGGCCGATGACGGCCTGCCCTGGTTGTTCGCCACGGCCTTTTTGCTGATGGGCTGCTTCGTCAGCCTGTACAACTACCTCGGCTACCACCTGGCGCTGGCGCCGTTCAACCTGTCGCCGAGCGCGGTCGGCGCGGTGTTCCTGCTGTACGTGGTGGGGATGTGGAGCTCGGCCTGGGTGGGGCGGCTGGCCGACCGTCTGGGGCGGCGCAACGTGTTGTGGGTCATGGTGAGCCTGATGCTGGCCGGGTTGGCGCTGACGCTGGCCGGCACGCTGTGGCTGGTGGTGCCGGGCATCGCGGTGTTCACCTTCGGTTTCTTCGGCGCGCACTCGGTGGCGAGCAGCTGGATCGGCCGCCGCGCCAGCCGGGCGCGCGGCCTGGCCTCGGCGCTCTACCTGAGCTGCTACTACCTGGGCGGCAGCGGCCTGGGCTCGGCCTCGGGCCTGATGTGGAGCTCGGGTGGCTGGGGCGGGGTGGTGCTGGCGCTGACGGGCGGCCTGCTGTTGTGCCTCGGCATCGCGCTGCGGCTGCGTCGCCTGGCACCGCTGCCGGCTGCAACTAACTGAATTTTCTCCTCCTCTTGTTTCCGGTCTCCGGACCCGGCGCGAGTCTTTCGCTGCCGGGTTTTTTTCTGTCCGCTCAATAGGCCCGTTGCCGGTCGACCAACCCTTCCGGCCTCGCCCCGCCCTGCAGCGCGCGCAGGCTGGCGGCGATCTGCTCTACCGCCGGGCCGGGCAGGGTGATGGCGGCGATGTGCGGGGTGACGGTCACGCTCGGGTGTGTCCACAGCGGGTGCTCTACGGCCAGCGGCTCGCTGGCGAACACGTCGAGCTGGGCAAAGCGCAGCTGGCCGGCGTCGAGCAGAGCGAGCAGGGCCTCCTGGTCGAGCTGGTCGCCGCGGCCGGCGTTGATCAGTGCCGCGCCACGGGGCAGTCGGGCCAGCCGTTCGCGGTCGAGCAGGCCGCGCGTTTCCGGGGTGGACGGCAGCAGGCTCACCAGCACGTCGGTCTCGGCCAGTAGCGTGTCCAGCGCCGCGCTGCCGTGGCGGCAGGCGACGTCGGGCAGCTGGCGCGGGCTGCGGCTCCAGCCGGACACGGTGTAGCCCCGCCCGGCCAGGGTGGTGGCGACTACCGCGCCGATGGCGCCCAGCCCCAGCACACCGACGCGGACCTCGTGCGCCAGCCGGGGCGGCTGCGGCTGCCAGCGGCGCTCGGCCTGCTGGTGCTGGTAGACGTCGAACTGGCGCTGGTAGCGCAGCACGCCGTACAGCGCGTACTCCGCCATCTGCTGCGCCATGCCGGCGTCGGTCAGGCGGATCACCGGCAGCGTCGCCGGCAGGTCGGCACGGGCGAGCAGGCGGTCCACCCCGGCACCGAGCGCGAACACCGCCTCGAGCCGGGGAAAGCGGGCGAAAAACCCTTCCGGCGGATTCCACACCACGGCATAGCGCACGGCCGCGCCGTCGACCTCCTGCGGCCACACCGCCAGGTCGATATCGGGCAGCGCCTGGCGCAGCAGCGGCGTCAGCTGTTCGGCATCCTGCGGGGCGTAGAGATAGAGCATGGCGTTTCTTTCGTTTTCAGGTGGGCCGGCGCGTCTGCAGCCACTCCCACACCCCCAATCCGGCGGCGCGGCCGCTGGCGAAGCAGGCGGTGAGCAGGTAGCCGCCGGTCGGGGCTTCCCAGTCCAGCATCTCGCCGGCGCAGAACACGCCGGGCAGTTGGCGCAGCATCAGGCGCTCGTCGAGCGCGGCAAAGGTGACGCCGCCGCCGCTGCTGATGGCCTCGTCGAGCGGGCGCGGCGCGATGAGCGTGACCGGCAGCGCCTTGATCGCCGCCGCCAGTCGTTGCGGATCGTTCATGGTGTCCTTGTCCAGGCATTCGCGCAGCAAGCCCATCTTGACGCCCTTCAGTCCGACGCGGCTTTGCAGGTGGCTGGACAGGGAGCGCGAGCCGCGCGGGTGCGCCACCTCCGCGGTGACGCGCGCCAGGTCCTTGCCCGGCGCCAGGTCGAGGTGGATGGTGGCGCTGCCGTGCGCGGCGATGGCGTCGCGCAGAGGGGCGGAGAAGGCGTAGATCAGGCTGCCCTCGACGCCGCCCTCGGTGACGACGAATTCGCCCTGCTTGCGCTGCTCGCGGCCGTCCGCGTCGGTGAAACTCAGTACCACCGATTTCAGCGGCTCACCGGCAAAACGGCTGCGGAAGTGCTCGCTCCAGCCGACGTCGAAGCCGCAGTTGGACGGCACCAGCGGGCAGACCTCGACGCCGCGTTCGGCCAACCTTGGCAGCCACGCCCCGTCCGAGCCCAGCTTGGCCCAGCTGCCGCCGCCCAGTGCCAGCAGTACGGCGTCGGCGCGCACCCTCTTGTCGCCTTCCGGCGTGCTCAGCAGCAGGGCGCCGTCGTCGCTCCAGCCCTGCCAGCGGTGGCGCACGTGGATACGTACGCCGGCTTCGCGCAGGCGCTGCAGCCAGGCGCGCAACAGCGGCGCGGCTTTCATCGCGGTGGGAAACACCCGTCCGGACGAGCCGACGAAGGTGTCGATGCCCAGCCCGTGTACCCATTCGCGCAGTTGCTCACCGCCGAAGGCCTGCAGCCAGGGCCGCAACTGTTCGCTGCGGTTGCCGTAGCGGCTCAGGAACGGCTCTGCCGGCTCGGAGTGGGTGATGTTCATGCCGCCGACGCCGGCCAGCAGGAACTTGCGCCCGACCGAGGGCATGGCGTCGTAGACGTCGACCTGTGCGCCTTGCCGGCTCAGCACTTCGGCCGCCATCAGTCCGGCCGGACCGCCGCCGATGATGGCGACGCGGCGGCTCGGGCCTGTTGCTGTCGTGGTCATCGTCGGCGCTCCGTGGTGGCGGGCGGCATGGCGGCGTGTGTCATCGCTTCTGGTCCTGGCTATGGCTGGTGAGTGGCGGGCGGCGACGGCAGCCGCTAACGCCTTGTTTTGGCGGGCAAAGGCAAGCGTCACGTGGCGTCCCTGCCCGAGAGGGGCTGATTGTCACAGAAACGTCGTCAAAACCCAAGCGGGCCGCCGCCCTGGTGCGGGCGTGGTGTTCGGATTTCCGTGTGCTAATGTCCAGAAAAGTACGGTGTTCCGTCCGTTTGCTCCGTTGATTGGAATTTGTTCGATAAAAATCAATGGGTTGGATTCGTGTTTGCCTGGCTGCGGGCTGGCCCGATTCCTGCTCAATAGCGACCCGGGCTAGAACATGGCAGCAGGTCGCAAGAACCTGCGCCGCTTGCCGGGGGCGCCCCGCCTGCCGCCATCGAGGCGGCCGTGGCGACCCCGCCTCTACCGGTCGGGGCGAATCACGCTCTGGCCACGATAATCCTCAAAGGAGAGAACATGTTTGTCGATAAACGCTTTGCTCGCGCTGCCGCCCTGCTGGCTTGCTCCGCCGTCTTTTCCTTCGCCCACGCCGAAGACGCCGCTCCGGCCAAGCTGCCCAACGTGGTGATCCTGGCGACCGGCGGCACCATCGCCGGTACCGGTGCTTCCACCACCACCACCATCGGCTACACCGCCGCCAAGGTCGGTGTCGACAAGATGATCGAAAGTGTGCCGGAACTGAAGAAGGCCGCCAACGTGCGTGGCGAACAGGTGGTTCAGATCGCCAGCGAAAGCATGACCAACGAGGTGTGGCTGAAGCTCGCCAAGCGCGTCAACGAACTGCTGGCGCAGAAGGACGTCGACGGCGTGGTCATCACCCACGGCACCGACACCATCGAAGAAACCGCCTACTTCCTCGACCTGACGGTGAAGAGCAAGAAGCCGGTAGTGATCGTCGGCTCCATGCGCCCGTCCACCGCGATCAGCGCCGACGGCCCGATCAACCTGTACAACGCCGTGCTGCTGGCCGGCAGCAAGGAAGCCGTCGGCAAGGGCGTGCTGGTGACGCTGAACGACCAGATCAACGCCGGCCGCGATGTCACCAAGACCAACACTTCCACCGCCGACACCTTCAAGACGCCGGAACTGGGCTTCCTCGGCTACATGCAGGACAACAAGCCGCACTTCTACCGTCTGCCGGTACGCAAGCACACCGCCGAGACCGAGTTCGACGTCAGCAAGCTCGACAAGCTGCCGCAGGTCGACATCGTCTACGGCTACGCCAACATGAACCGCGTGGCGCTGGACGCCGACGTCGCCGCTGGTGCCAAGGGCATCGTCCAGGCCGGCGTGGGTGACGGCAGCATGGCCGCTCAGATGCTGCCCGCCTTCCGCGAAGCCCGCCAGAAAGGCGTCATCGTGGTACGCAGCTCGCGCGTGGGTTCCGGCATCGTCGCCCGCAACGGCGAAGTGAACGACGACAAGGAAGACTTCGTCGTATCCGACACGCTGAACGCGCAGAAGGCCCGTATCCTGCTGATGCTGGCCATGACCAAGACCAGCGACACCAAGAAGATCCAGCAGATGTTCTACACCTACTGAGCGGCTCTTCGCCCAGTCACAAACAGCAGCCCGCGGGCTGCTGTTTTTTATTGGCGGGAAGCCGGCCCGGCGCGGCAAAAGGTTGGCCGAAGATTGCCCGTGCAGGCCCGGGAGTGCGCCGCACGCCGTCTGCAATAGCGAGACGTGCCGGCCGGGGAGGCAGGGGAAAAGGTATCGACACGCCTCAGGATAGAGGGAGTTGCAGCGCTTCGGTGCTGGCGGGGCGCGCACGCAAGGCGGCGTACCAGCGCTCCAGTTGCGGGCGTGGCGTGCGTTCCAGCGGCAGGTTGAGCCAGAGATGCACGCTGCAGCCGAGCACGATGTCGGCCATGGTGAAGCGCTCGCCGCTCAGCCAGGTGCGCCCGGCCAGCAACTGCTCGAGCAGGCCGGCCAGCCGGTCGACCTTCACGCGCGCGGTGTCGATCGCGTCCTGGCTGCGCTGCTCCGGGGCCACGCGCAGCAGATTGTAGATCGCTGGCACCAGGGCCGGGTTGAACACCGTGGCCTGCCAGTCCATCCAGCGGTCGGCGTCGGCGCGCTGCTGCAGATCGTCCGGATACAGGCTGCCGTGGCCGTACTTGGCGGCCAGATAGCGCACGATGGCGTTCGATTCCCATAGGGTGAAGCCGTCGTCGTCGATCAGCGGGATGGTGCCGTTCGGGTTGCGCGCCAGGAATTCCGGCGTGTCGAGCCCGCCGAACGGGCCGCCGGCGTCGATGCGCTCGAACGGCAGCCCCAGTTCGGCCGCGCACCAGACCACCTTCTTGACGTTGAGCGAGTTGAGCCGTCCCCAGATTTTCAGCATGCCTTTGTCCTTTCGTGGTGGATTCGGCCATTGTAGCCCGAAACCGCTGGACGGCTTTGGGCAAGGATTCAGGCCCGCGGCTTGCCCTGCGCCGTGATGACCACGTTGCCGTACGCCAGCTTTTTGTCATGGGCCTTGTGTGGCATTCTGGAGAGAGTGGGCGCAGCAGCCCGAATTGCCACCTTTCAGGGCGCCTGTTGTTTGGGCCTTGGGCCGAGGAGTTACCGATGGTTGCCGTTCCCGATCTCTTGCTTTTTGCCGGTGCTTCCCTGCTGATGGTGCTGACGCCGGGGCCGAACATGATCTACCTGATTTCGCGTTCGATCTGCCAGGGACGCCAGGCCGGGGTGATTTCCTTGTGCGGGGTGGTGGCCGGCTTTCTGGTTCACATGCTGGCGGCCGCTCTAGGATTGTCTGCGCTGTTTCTGGCGGTGCCCTTTGCCTACGAGCTGCTCAAGTGGGTTGGGGCGCTTTATCTGCTCTGGCTCGCCTGGCAGGCCGTGAAGCCGGGGGCGCGCTCGCCGTTCGAGCCGCGGCAGCTCGCGGCGGACCCTGTGCCCAAGCTCTTCCTGATGGGCTTTCTCACCAATCTGCTCAATCCCAAGGTCGCCGTGTTCTATCTGTCGATTTTCCCGCAATTCGTGTCGCCCGAGCACGGCTCGGTGTTCGGGCAGAGCGTCACGCTGGGGCTCACGCAGATTGCGGTGAGCTTCTCGGTCAATCTGCTGATCGCGCTCAGTGCCGCCGGCATGGCGTCGTGGTTCGCACGCAAGCCGTTGTGGCTGGCGGCGCAGCGCTACCTGATGGGCTTCGTGCTGGGGGCGCTGGCACTGCGCCTGGCCCTCGAGCCGCGTCGCAGCGTCTAGTCGTGTGGTGCGCGCCATGAGCAAACGCATCCTCGTCATCCAGGGACATCCCGACCCCGCCGGTGACCACTTCTGCCATGCGCTGGCGGAGGCCTACGCCCAAGGCGCGCGCGAGGTCGGACACGAGGTTCGGCTGATCGAGGTGGCCACGCTCGACTTCCCGCTGCTGCGCTCCAAGGAGGAGTTCGATAACGGTACGCCCGTCGAAGCGATCCGGCGGGCGCAGGAGAGCATCAACTGGGCCGAGCACCTGGTCATCGTCTACCCGCTGTGGCTGGGCTCCCTGCCGGCCTTGTTGAAAGCCTTTCTGGAGCAGGTGTTCCGTCCGCAATTCGCTTTCGACCTGTCCAAAGGCAAGGGGTGGCGCAAGCGCCTGAGCGGTAAATCGGCCCGTATCGTCGTCACCATGGGCATGCCGGCGCCGATCTACCGCTGGTATTTCGGAGCACACGGTCTCAAGAGCTTGAAGCGCAGCATCCTCGGCTTTTCCGGCATCGGGCCGATCCGGGACAGCCTGATCGGCATGGTCGAGACGGAGGATGGCGAGCGACGTGGCCGGTGGCTGGAAACGTTGCGCCGGCTGGGGCGGGAGGGGCGTTAGGGCGAAAGCGCCCTGGCCATATTCGGACGATAAAAAGCCCCGCGTGTGAACCACGCGGGGCTTTGTCATGGGGGGGGCTCAGCGCCGGCCGCGCGGCTTGGCGCTGCCGCCGCTCGCGGCTGCCTGGCGCGAGGCCGGCTTGGAGGCGGGTTTGCCACCCGGTTTGGCGGAGGCTCCTGCCGGCTTGCCGCGCGTGGCGGCCGGGGCGCGGCCGCGTGGCGGTGCGTCCTGGAAGCGCTGGGTCGGGTGGTGCGCGGTGCGCGCCACGTTGAAGCGCTTGCCCTTGTCCTCGGCGCCCTTGGGCGGCGTCGGCGGGATCAGCTGGTGCTTGCCGTAGCCGATCAGGTCCTGGCGGCCCATGTTGATCAGCGCCTCGTACAGGATGTGCCAGTTGTCCGGGTGGTGGTAGCGCAGGAAGGCCTTGTGCAGCTTGCGGCGGTAGCCGTCGCGCACCACGTCGACCTTTTCCGAGCTGCGCGCCAGGCGCTTGAGCGGGTTGCGCCGGGTGTGCCACATGGTGGTGGCCATCGCCATCGGCGTCGGTGTGAAGGTCTGTACCTGGTCGAGGCGGAAGTTGTTCTTCTTCAGCCACAGCGCTAGGTTCATCATGTCCTCGTCGCTGGTGCCCGGGTGGGCGGCGATGAAGTACGGGATCAGGTACTGTTCCTTGCCGGCCTGGCGGCTGAAGCGCTCGAACAGTTCCTTGAACTTGTCGTAGGCGCCCATGCCCGGCTTCATCATCTTCGAGAGCGGGCCTTCCTCGGTGTGCTCCGGGGCGATCTTGAGGTAGCCGCCGACGTGGTGCGTCACCAGTTCCTTGATGTACTCCGGCGAGCGTACCGCCAAGTCGTAGCGCAGGCCGGACTGGATGTTGATCTTCTTGATGCCCGGCAGCGCGCGCGCCTTGCGGTAGAGCTGGATCAGGTGGCTGTGATCGGTGCCCAGGTTCTCGCAGATGTCCGGGTAGACGCAGGACAGCTTGCGACAGGACGTCTCGATCTTCTTGTCCTTGCAGGCGAGCCGATACATGTTGGCGGTGGGTCCGCCCAGGTCCGAGATGTGGCCGGTGAAGCCGTCGGTCTTGTCGCGGATTTCCTCCAGCTCCTTCAGGATCGATTCTTCCGAACGGCTCTGGATGATGCGGCCCTCGTGCTCGGTGATCGAGCAGAAGGTGCAGCCGCCGAAGCAGCCGCGCATGATGTTGACCGAGTACTTGATCATCTCCCACGCTGGGATGTGCGCCTTGCCGTAGGACGGGTGCGGGTTGCGCGCGTAGGGCAGGCCGAACACGTGGTCCATTTCCTCGGTGGTGAGCGGAATTGGCGGCGGGTTGAGCCACACGTCGCGCTCGCCGTGCAGCTGCACCAGGGCGCGGGCGTTGCCGGGGTTGGATTCCAGATGCAGGATGCGGCTGGCGTGGGCGTACAGCACCGGGTCGTGCGCCACCGCCTCGTAGGCGGGAATCCTGACCACGGTCTTGGCGCGCTGCGCCTTGCGCGCCGCCACGCGCTCCTGCAGCGGCATGAAGGTGATCGGCTGGGCGGCGGCGGGGTCCTTGCCGGTGGCGCAGGCGGCTTCTTCCTTTTCCGGCACCATCTCGTACGGGTTCTGATGCGCCTCGACCTTGCCTGGCTGGTCGAGCGTGGTGGAGTCCATCAACTGCCAGTCATCACCCGGCATCCAGCCATGCGGTGCCATGAAGGCGGTACCGCGCACGTCACGGATGTCGCTCAGTTTCTCGCCGGCGGCGGCGCGGTGCGCCACTTCCACCAGCGCGCGTTCGGCGTTGCCGAACAGCAGTAGATCGGCCTTGGACGTCACCAGCACCGACTGGCGCACCTTCTCGCTCCAGTAGTCGAAGTGGGCGATGCGGCGCAACGACGCCTCGATGCTGCCGATCATCACGCCGACGCCAGGGTAGGCCTCGCGGCAGCGCTGCGCGTACACCGTCACCGCACGGTCCGGACGCTTGTTGGCCTCGGCGTGCGGGGTGTAGGCGTCATCCGAGCGCGGTTTACGGTCCGCGGTGTAGCGGTTGATCATCGAGTCCATGTTGCCGGCGGTGACGCCGAAGAACAGGTTGGGGCGGCCCAGCTCGCGGAACGGCTCGGCCGAGTGCCAGTCGGGCTGGGCGATGATGCCGACGCGGAAGCCCTGCGCCTCCAGCAGGCGCCCGACCAGCGCCATGCCGAAGCTCGGGTGGTCGATGTAGCAGTCGCCAGTGACGATGATGATGTCGCAGGAGTCCCAGCCCAGCTCGTTCATTTCGGCACGGGTCATCGGCAGGAACGGCGCGGTGCCGAAGCGCTGGGCCCAGAATTTGCGGTAGGAGGTGATCGGTTTTACGGGGGCGGAAACGGTGGTCATGGTGCGTGCGATTATTCGGTTGACGCGCATTGTGCCAGATTTTGCCCCCGGAGATCAGTAAATTTGATTGTTTTTCAAGGGCATAACCCCATTTTCAGGCGGGTTTTTGGGGGCGGGACAGGGTTGGCCGAAGGCTGCGGAAAACGGCCTGCACCCGGCACGGCACGCCCGGTGCATTCGGAATATCGACGCTAAATCGGGTACAATCGGGCCATTGGAATCCACCGAAACACTAGACATTCATCCCATGAGTACGGAAAACAACGCGCCCGTTGTCAGCAACTTCATCCGCAACATCATCGACGAGGACCTGGCCTCGGGCAAGCACGCTTCCATCGTGACGCGCTTCCCGCCCGAGCCGAACGGCTACCTGCACGTCGGTCACGCCAAGTCGATCTGCCTGAACTTCGGTCTGGCCGACGACTACCAGGGCAAATGCAACCTGCGCATGGACGACACCAACCCGGAGAAGGAATCCGACGAGTACGTCCAGTCCATCAAGGACAGCGTGTCCTGGCTGGGTTTCAAGTGGGATGGCGAAGTGCGTTACGCCTCCGATTATTTCCAGCCGCTGTACGACTATGCGGTGGAACTGATCAAGGCCGGCAAGGCCTTCGTCTGCGACCTCAACGCCGAGGAAATGCGCGCCTACCGCGGCAGCCTGACCGAACCGGGCAAGAACAGCCCGTACCGCGACCGCAGCATCGAGGAAAACCTCGACCTGTTCACGCGCATGAAGAACGGCGAGTTTCCGGACGGCAGCAAGACGCTGCGCCTGAAGATCGACATGAGCTCGGGCAACGTCAACATGCGCGACCCGGTGATCTACCGCATTCGTCGTGCCCACCACCACCGTACCGGCGACACGTGGTGCATCTACCCGATGTACGACTACACCCACTGCATTTCCGATGCCATCGAAGGCATAACCCATTCGCTGTGCACGCTGGAGTTCGAAGACCACCGCCCGCTGTACGACTGGGTACTCGACAACATCAGCATTGATTGCCACCCGCGCCAGTACGAGTTCTCGCGCCTGGAACTGCTGTACGCGCTGACCTCCAAGCGCAAGCTGCAGGCCTTAGTGAACGACGGCCTGGTCACGGGTTGGGACGACCCGCGCATGCCGACCATCGCCGGCATGCGCCGCCGCGGCTTCAGCCCGGCCGGTATCCGCTTGTTCGCGCAGCGCATCGGCGTGTCGAGAGGGGAGAACATCATCGACATGAGCGTGCTGGAAGGCGCCGTGCGCGAGACGCTGGAAGCCGAGGCACCGCGCGTGATGGCCGTGCTCGACCCGATCAAGGTGACGCTGACCAACTTCGAAGACGGCGTGACCGCCAGCCGCAGCGCGCCGTTCCACCCGCACCACCCTGAATTCGGCGAACGCGAAGTGCCGATCTCGCGCGAGATCTACATCGAGCGCGACGACTTCGCCGAAGTGCCGCCGCCCAAGTGGCAGCGCCTCACCGCCGGCGGCGAAGTGCGCCTGCGTTACTCCTACGTGATCAAGTGCGACGAGGTGATCAAGGATGCCTCTGGCCGCGTAGTCGAGCTGAAGTGTTCGATCGACCACGACACGCTGGGTCAGAACCCGGTCGGCCGCAAGGTCAAGGGCGTGATCCACTGGCTGTCGTGCGAGCACGCCATCGAGGCTCAAGTGCGTCTGTACGACCGTCTGTTCACCGAGCCGCGCCCGGACGCCGTGCGCGGCGAGGATGGCGAATACGTCGACTTCCGCCAGTTCCTCAATCCGCACTCGCTCGCGACCGTGACCGCCTGCGTCGAAGACGTGGTGCTCAAGGCCGAGCCGGAAACGCGCTACCAGTTCGAGCGTCTCGGCTACTTCGTCACCGACCGCTACGAGCATCAGCCGGGCGTCAAGGCGGTGTTCAACCGTACGGTAGGGTTGAAGGATTCCTGGGCCAAGTAAAAACCTCTTTCATTGGGCGGCTGTGCCTTTGCATCTTGAGTGCCGGCGGTGCTCTGGGCGTGCGAGTCTCTGCACGGAGACTCGCTCAGCCATGATCCTCATGGGCTACGTGTCCATTCCGGTTCCTGTGCTCCGGCAGCCCTCAACCTGCTTTGGCCAGTTCGCCTACTAAAATCGGTTCTTGGCTGATCCGCATTAGTAAAATGGCGGCCCCGTGGGGTCGCCATTTCTTTTGACGTGCAGCCTCCGCGTCGAATGGCCGGCAAAACGATTCGTTGACGCATGTCAATAGCTTGCGGTTGCTCCAGGCTCACTATGGGAACTGAAGCCATTCACGATCGGAGGTCAAAATGTTCCCACTACTACGCAGAGTTGTTCCCGTGGCCGTGCTGGTGTTTGCCGCCCAAGGCAGTGCATGGGCGGATGCCAAGCTGGACGTGGCGATGAAGCAACTGGCTGCGACCAGCGGCTGTGTTGCCTGTCATAGCATCGAGTCGGGCAAGCCGGGTCCGGCAGGCGTGGCGCCGATCGGTCCCGCATGGCAGGACGTGGCCGCCCGTTACAAGGGGCAGGAAGGCGTCTCGGAAAAACTGCTGAAAACCGTGATGGAGGGTTCCAATCCCTATGCCAGCCACTGGAAGGGCAAGGTGAGTGGATTGGCGATGCCGCCCAACGCGGTGGCCATCCAGGAGGCGGATGCCAGAAAGCTGGTCCAGTGGATTCTGGACTTGAAGCAATGAACTCCGGCTAGGCCGTCGAGCCCGCGACAAGGTGTTCGGGCTCGCCATACGGCAAAGAAAAGCGGCGTCCTGATGGCGCCGCTTTTTCTATATATATACCTGCTTGTCGCCAAGGGTGGGTCCCGGTGTGTGCCGTCAGCCCGTCCGGATCAGGGTGGCGAGCGACGGAACAGACCGAAGATTTCGCTCTTCTCGCGTGGCCGGCTGCCCTGCCAGAGCATCTGCCAGCCGGGTTCGGCCAGGCCCTCGGCCGGGGTACGGCTGACCAGCAGGTAGTGGCAGGGGACCGGACGACCGGGCGTGTACGGGGTCAGCTTCAGTCCGCCGAAGTAGTGCCAGCTCAGTCGTGTCAGCAGATTGTCGCGTTCGATGGCCACGCAGCGCGCGTCGGCGGGCAGCGCATGCATCATGCTCACCACCACCGGCCGATAGCTCTTGGCGGCGTCCAGCCATGGCAACCACAGGCTCATCGCCAACCCCCAGAACAGCGTGATGCCGGCAGCCCAGTTGGTCACCGCCTGCCGTCCGCGCAGGTTGCGGCGTGTCACCGCCCACAGCCACACCAGGGTGGCGAACAGCGCGCACAGCGCGGCCAGTGTCGAGACCGAGGGTTCGTAGTAGGGGCTGAAGTACTTGGCGCGTTGCGCCAGCCGTTCTGGCCACCCAAAATTCATCGCCGCCCAGCCGGCCCAGATCAACAGCCCGAAAAAGCCGAAGGTCATCAGGCCGAACCAGTTGAGGAACGCCGCGGCACCGCGCTTCAGGGTGTCGAGCTCGACCGCGGCCAGCATGGCCATCGGCAGCAGCATCGGCAGGGCATACTCCGAGCTTTGCCGAGTAGACAAGGTCAGCAGGATCATGACCACGCCGAAGAACATCAGCGGCAATTGCAGTACCGGCTTGTCGAGATGGCGGTGGCGGTACAGCGTCCACGCTGCCAGTGGCCAGGCGGGCCAGGTGTACCACAGCGAAACCAGGGGGTAGTAGCCGAAATCGTGGAAGACACCGACATGGCCGAAGCCGTTGAGCGGTCCCAGCGCGTGTCCTTGCCACCAGGCGGCAAATACCGCCGGCTGCGCCTTGGCCAGCATCATTGGCCAGATCATCATCAGCGGCAGGGCCAGTACCAGGCCCATGAGCAGGGTGATCAGGTAGCGTTGGCTGCGCCAGGCGCTGAACGCCGGCAGCAGGATTGCCACCAGCCAGATCAAGGTTACCTCGAGCAGGCTGGCCGAGAGGAATACCGTCGCGGTGGCGGCTCCCAGGATTGCCCCGGCCAGGCCCGGGGAGCGCAGCGTCAGTACCAGTGCGTAGAAAGCCGCGGCAAAGCCGGCAAAGCCGGCGACCGCGGCATTCATCTGGTGGCCGGTGGCGATCAGGCCGATGCATCCGATCAGGATCAGCACCACGCTGCGGCCGTGGCGCCGGCCTATCAGTTCGCGTCCGGCCAGACCAGCCAGCGTCAGCCCGATCGCCATGAAGAACGGCGTGGCCAATCGGGCCGCGTCGTGCAAGGGCAGGGCCCAGGGGGACAGCAGCCGCGCAAAGCCGGCCGCGACCCAGTAATACAGTGGTGGGGACTCCAGGTACGGCAGACCCTGGATGGAGGGCAACAGCCACTGGTGGTGCCGCAGCATGCCTTCCACCACCGCCAGGACGTAGGGCTCGTCGGGTTTCCATGGGTCGTGGCCCAAGATGCCGGGCCAGAGCCAGACGAAGGTCAGCAGCAGCAGAAGCCAGGGCTTCTCGGTCGGTTGGGCGAGACGGGAGTCGGAGTCCGGGGTGTACGTCAGCATGCGGGAGCGGGAAGGGCGCGGTCAAAGGCAGTAGCTTAGCGCCCATTTCACCGGGCGGCTACGGCTACGCGTTTCGAGCATTGGCGGGATGGCTAAAGGCACGGCGGCCGGCATTGGCTTGTCGTCGGCACGGTGGCGCGTCCTTGCCATCATTCATGGCGGGATCACTTCCGGTTTGGCGGCTGTCGGGCAAGGCAATGGGGGGCTGAATGCAAAAAAGGCAGCTCGCGCTGCCTTTTCTCTACCCGAAGGGGCAATCCCGAAGCGCTTAGCGCTTGAAGAAGCTGCCGAACTTCTGGTTGAACTTGTCAACGCGGCCGGCGGTGTCGACGATCTTCTGCTTGCCGGTGTAGAACGGGTGGCACTGGGAGCAAACTTCGATCGCGAAGTTTTCTTTGGCCATGGTCGACTTGGTCACGAACTGGTTGCCGCAGGAGCAGGTCACGTTCACTTCGTGATAATTCGGGTGAATATCGGTTTTCATCGTGGTTCCCTTTCAAATCGGGTACAGGGGTTTTGCCTGTACCGCTTGTCGAAACGCCAGATTATCCGCCCTTTGACTTGACTTGACAAGCGCAAGGGGCGGCGTTTCCGTAAATGACGGACTCAGAGCGGGTGAAAGAAACCGCAGGGTGCCCCCGAGGCCGGTCAGGGACGCGCAGCCGTCCAACTGGCACGGTGAGCGTCATAGATCCGGCATGGGGGCGGCGGGTTTATTTCCAGCCTAATCAGGCGCGGCGCCAGGTGGTGCCTTGGGCTCCGTCTTCCAGGATCACGCCTTTAGCGGCCAGTTCGTCGCGGATGCGGTCGCTTTCCGCCCAGTTCTTGGCGGCGCGGGCGTCACGGCGGGCCTGGATCAGTGCCTCGATGGCGTCGGCCGACAGTTCGGCCGCGGTACTGCCACCTTGCAGGAACTCCTGAGGGGCACGCTGCAGCAGGCCAAGCACTGCGCCCAGGGCCTTCAGCAGGCCGGCCTGCGCGGCGGATTCGCCGCGGTTGACTTCACCGGCCAGATCGAACAGCACGGCCATGGCTTCCACGGTGTTGAAGTCGTCGTCCATCGCCTGCCTGAAGCGGCGGGCGTAGTCGTTTTCTTCCCAGTCGATAGCGATGTCGGTCGCTGTCACGTTCTTCAGCGCGGTGTAGAGGCGCGTCAGCGACTGCTTGGCGTCGTCCAGGTGTACGTCGGAGTAGTTGAGCGGGCTGCGGTAGTGGGCACGCAGGATGAAGAAGCGCACCACTTCGGCATCGTACTTCTCGAGCACTTCGCGGATGGTGAAGAAGTTGCCGAGGCTCTTCGACATCTTCTCGTTGTCGACGCGGATGAAGCCGTTATGCAGCCAGTAGTTGACGAAGTCGTGGTTGTGCGCACCTTCCGACTGGGCGATCTCGTTCTCGTGGTGCGGGAACTGCAGGTCGGCGCCGCCGCCGTGGATGTCGAAGTGTTCGCCCAGGTGGTGTTCGCTCATCACCGAGCATTCGATGTGCCAGCCCGGGCGGCCTTCGCCCCAGGGGCTCGGCCAGGAGGGTTCGCCCGGCTTGGCGGCCTTCCACAGCACGAAGTCGAACGGATCGCGCTTGTTGACGTCCACTTCGACGCGCTCGCCGGCACGCAGGTCTTCCAGGCTCTTGCCGGACAGCTTGCCGTAGCCGGGGAACTCGCGTACCGCGTAGTACACGTCTCCGTTCGGCGCGGGGTAGGCACGGCCGTTGGCGATCAGCGTCTCGATCAGTGCGATCATGCCCGGCACGTGCTCGGTGGCGCGCGGCTCGAAATCGGGGTGGATGACGCCGAGTGCGTCGAAATCCTCGTTCATGGCGTCGATGAAGCGGGCGGTCAGCGCCTGGATCGGTTCGCCGTTCTCGGCGGCACGCTTGATGATCTTGTCGTCGATGTCGGTGATGTTGCGCACGTAGGTCAGGTCATAGCCGGTGGCGCGCAACCAGCGTGCCACCATGTCGAACACCACCACCATGCGGGCGTGACCGAGGTGACAGTAGTCGTACACCGTCATGCCGCACACGTACATGCTGGCTTTGCCGGGCGTGATCGGTTTGAAGACTTCTTTCTGTCGGGTCAGGGTGTTGTAGAGGTTCAGCATGGTGGTCATAAACCTGTAGCGTCGAAGGCAAAAAAGGGCATTGTACCAGAGCGGTCAAGTGCCTGTTGTGCCGGGACAACGCCGCATTCAATGCCTGGCGGGCAAACTTGGGTTGAGGCGCTTGTCATGAAGGCCGATGCAGCAAGCCTTGCAGGGCAAGGTCCGGGCGAGGCAGGCGCTGATGATGTAAGGGCCGGGGTATTGCCTGTTCTCAAAGAGGAATAAAAACGGTTATCATTAACTGGATACTACACAACTCGGAGTCAACTCACGTCATGCGTACCCTGCTTGCTTCTGCCCTGATGGTCTTCGCTGTTTCCAGCTATGCCGCTGATGCCGACAGCTTCACCCTGAACCTGACCGACAAGGGCTTCGAGCCGGCCTCCCTCGAGGTGCCGGCAGGCAAGCCGTTCAAGGTAATGGTAAACAACCAGACCAAGAAGACGGCCGAATTCGAAAGCAAGCAGCTGCACAAGGAAAAGGTTGTGGCCGCAGGCAAATCGGTCAGCGTCAGCTTTGCCGCACTGAAGGCCGGCACCTACAACTTCGTTGACGAGTACAACGAAGACAAGGCCAAGGGCACCATCGTCGCCAAATAAGTTTTACCGTCGTCTGAGGCGGCGGATGCTTCGGGTTCGCCGTTTTGCATTGAGAGAAGGAACACATCATGTTCAACGCCCTGTTCATCATCTGGCGTGAAAGCGTCGAGGCTCTGTTGGTGGTCGGCATTCTGCATACCTGGCTGAAAACCAGCGGCTATGTGGCGCAGGGCGGCCGCTATCTGTGGGGCGGCGTTGCCGCGGGTCTCGGCTTGGCCGGGGCGCTGGCCGGGGTGATGCTGGTGCTGGAGAGCAGCCTGCCGGAGGGAGCGCTGGAGTATTTCCAGGTCGCGATGGTGCTGGTGGCGGCGGTGTTGATCGTGCAGATGGTGTTCTGGATGCGCAAGCACGGACGCAAGCTCAAGAGCGAACTGGAAGGCGAGATGGCGAAGACGGCATCGAGCGCCAACTGGTGGGGCATGTTCGTGGTGGTGATGCTGGCGGTGGCACGTGAAAGCGCCGAAACGGTGGTGTTCCTGTACGGGCTGGGCAGTGATATCGCCAATACCGGGCTGGCTAGCTTCCTTGGCGTGACGGCAGCCGGTTTCGGACTGGCCTACCTGACTTTCTGGCTGCTGCAGCAGGGCGGCAAGTATCTGTCGTGGCGGCTGTTCTTCCGCGTCACCGAAATCATGCTGTTGATGCTGGCCGGCGCCTTGCTGGTGACCGGGATCGACAAGATGATCGGCATGGGCTGGTTGCAGGCCTGGTCCGGTTCGGTGTGGGATACCTCGGCGCTGCTGGACGATTCCACCCGCTTTGGCGGGACGGTGGCGGCGCTGACCGGCTAT
Organism: Pseudogulbenkiania sp. NH8B; assembly: GCF_000283535.1. Lineage (GTDB taxonomy): Bacteria > Pseudomonadota > Gammaproteobacteria > Burkholderiales > Chromobacteriaceae > Pseudogulbenkiania > Pseudogulbenkiania ferrooxidans. Next base: position 3,109,624 of record NC_016002.1, on the reverse strand, counting down.
CGCGCGCAGCCGGCGGTGGCGATGCTGGTGGCCTACGCGGGCTACTGGTTGGTGGTGCTGGCCGGGCTGAAACGGCTCAAGCGTTGATGCTTCCTGATCGGCAGGCACGATAATTCGAGGCCGGCCGAGTCAGGAGGTTAGCGAGTACTGACTGGCGCACAAGCCAAGGAAAGCGACACGGCAAGAGACACGATGCGTCGATGCCGATTCCCGAATGGCCGCAGAGCGATCTGCGGCCATTGTCGTTTCATCGTCCGGGAGGGCCGCGGAAATGGGGGTCGAAGCGGCGGTAGTCTTGCTGCGGGTTCGGCCGGAACAGCGGGGCGCCCCGTCCGCGCGGGTAGCGCCGTTCCAGGTCGTTGTGCCATCGGGGCGGCACGCGCACCCAGCGTCGGTCATGATCCCAGTAGCCCCAGCCGAAGCTGGCATCGAAGATGATGGGGTAGGGATAGCCGGCGACGAACTGGACCGGCGCGCCATCGATGTACACCGGGTAGGCGTCGACCTCTGCCGTCGTGGCTTGGACCGGGTAGCCGTAAGGGGCGACCACGCAGCCCTGCAGCAGGGCGATGGTCACCACGGAGATGAGGGCCAGCTTCGTTGCCATGTTTCCGTCCTTCGCATTCCGTTGGGGCAACAACGCTGCCCGTTTGCGGGCATGGCTGCCGCTACCCTGTAACTGTAGCCAGAGAGCGCGACAGTTGCACCCGCGATCGACACCCTGAGCGGGTCATCGGGGCCAGGAGTGGGGCAGTCCGTCTTGATGCTGGCCGGCACCGGCACGTGATGAAACGAAAATGGCTGCCTCTTGCGGTGAGGGCAGCCATCGAGGAACATCCACCGCCACCAGGCTGTTGCGACCTGTCACGGTTGACGGGCCGGCTCGCGGCCCGGTGCGAGGAGGATCAGCTCTGCAGTTCCGGCAGGTGCTCGAACAGCTTGAGCGCCTGCGGGTTGGCCAGTGCCGTGACATTGCTGACCGGCTCGCCGTGGATCACGTTCTTGACCGCCAGTTCGACGATCTTGCCGCTGATGGTGCGCGGAATGTCGGCGACCTGGATGATCTTGGCGGGCACGTGGCGCGGGCTGGCGCCGTGCTTGATCTTGTCGCGCAGCCGGTCGACGAGGTCGGCGTCGAGCGTCAGTCCCTCGCGCAGGCGCACGAACAGGATCACGCGCTCGTCGTCCTGCCAGCGCTGGCCCACCGCCAGGCTCTCCAGGATGTCCTCGAACGCTTCCACCTGGCGGTAGATCTCGGCGGTGCCGATGCGCACCCCGCCGGGGTTGAGCACGGTGTCGGAGCGGCCGTAGATGATCAGGCCGTCGTGCGCGGTCAACTCGGCGTAGTCGCCGTGGCACCAGGTGTTGGGGAAGCGCGCGAAGTAGGCCTTGCGGTATTTCTCCCGCTCCGGGTCGTGCCAGAAGCCGATCGGCATCGACGGGAAGGGGCGGGTGCAGACCAGTTCGCCTTTCTCGCCGCGCACCGGCTGGCCGCGGTCGTTCCAGATGTCCACCGCCATGCCGAGGCCGCGGCACTGCAGTTCGCCACGGTACACCGGCAGGTTGGCCGAACCGAGCGCGAAGCACGACACGATGTCGGTGCCGCCGGAGATCGACGCCAGGTTGAGGTCCTGCTTGATGTGCTGGTACACCCAGTCGTAGCTTTCCGCCACCAGCGGCGAGCCGGTGGAGAAGATGGCGCGCAGCTGGGAGAGGTCGTACTCGGCGCCGGGCTCCACGCCGAACTTCTTCAGCGCGTCGAGGTACTTGGCCGAGGTGCCGAAATGGCTGCAGCGGTAGGCGCTGACGTAATCCCACAGCACGCGCTGGTTGGCGGCGAACGGCGAGCCGTCGTAGAGCAGCAGCGTGGCGCCGCTGGCGAGCCCGGAGACCAGCCAGTTCCACATCATCCAGCCGCAGGTGGTGAAGTAGAGCAGCACGTCGCCCGGGTGCAGGTCGCCGTGTAGCTGGTGTTCCTTGAGGTGCTGCAGCAGCGTGCCGCCGTGGCCGTGCACGATGCATTTGGGCTTGCCGGTGGTGCCGCTGGAATAGAGGATGAACAGCGGGTGGTTGAACGGTACGCGTTCGAAGCTCACCTCGTTGGCGATGTAGGGTTGGATGAAGTCGTCCAGCGTGACGGCCTTCGGGACGGCGGCGGCGAAGGCTGCGGTCTGGCCGAGGTAGGGCAGCACCACGACCTTTTCCACGCTGGGCAGGCCGTCGGCGATGACCTGCATCTTGCCGCGGATGTCGATGGCCTTGCCGCCGTACCAGTAGCCGTCCGGGCAGAACAGCAGCCTGGGCTCGGTCTGGCCGAAGCGGTCGATCGCGCCGTCGGTGCCGAAGTCGGGCGAACACGATGTCCAGATCGCGCCGAGGCTGGTAGCGGCCAGCATCGCCGCCACGGTTTCCGGCATGTTCGGCACGAAGCCGGCGACGCGGTCGCCGGCGCGCACGCCCATTGCCGACATCGCCTGCTGCAGGCGCGATACCAGGTCGTGCAGTTCCCACCAGGTCAGCTCGCGCTTGACCTTGTCCTCGCCCCAGAACACCAGGGCCAGCGCGTCGTCGCGGCGGCGCAGCAGGTTCTCGGCGTAGTTGAGCCGGGCGTCGGGAAAGAAGCGCGCGGCGAGCATGTCGTCGCTGTGAATGAGGGCCGTCTCTCCCTTGCTGCCGATCACGCCGGCGTAGTCCCACAGCAGCGACCAGAAGCGAGCCGGGTCATCGATGCTGGCCTGCCACAGCGCGTGGTAGTCGTCCAAAGGTTGGCCGAAGGCGGTTTCGGCGAGGCGGGTGAAGGCGGTGAGGTGGCTGCCGGCCAGACGGCTCGGCGAGGGTTGCCAGATCGGGCTCCAGTCTTCCTGCATGGTTTCTCCTCTAGCCCGACGCGCCGGCGGTGCCGGCGGCCGTGGATTGTTATCTTTAAGCAGCAGTGTCAGCGGGGGCGGGCGACAACGCAGACGATTGCTGTCATTCGGGCAAGGCTAAGGCCTTGCCCACGCGCGAACCGACTTCCCTGCCCAATGCGCCGGAAATGAAACGGGCCGTCGCCACCAACTGCGGCAGATCGATGCCGGTCTCGTAGCCGAGGCCGTGCAGCAGGTAGACCACGTCCTCGGTGGCCACGTTGCCCGAGGCTCCCCGAGCATACGGGCAGCCGCCCAAACCTGCAACCGAGGAGTCGAATGTGCCGATGCCGACGCCTAGTGCAGCATGAATATTGGCGATAGCCATGCCGTAGGTGTCGTGAAAATGCCCGGCAAGCCGTTCTGTTGGCACAAGTTTGCTGACGGCATCCAGCATCTCCAGCACCGTGTTGGGGGTGCCCACGCCGATGGTGTCGCCCAGCGAAATCTCGTAGCAGCCCATGTCGTACAGCGCCTTGGCCACCATGGCGACTTGCTGCGGCGCGATCCTGCCCTCGTAGGGGCAGCCCACCACACACGAGACGTAGCCGCGCACGCGAAGGTTGGCCGAAGCGGCGCGTGCCATCACGCTTTCGAAGCGCTGCAGGCTCTCGGCGATGCTGGCGTTGATATTCTTGCGGCTGAAGCTCTCGCTGGCGGCGCCGAACACGGCGATTTCTCTGACGCCGCAGGCCAGCGCGGCGTCGAGTCCCTGCTCGTTGGGCACCAGCACCGGGTAGTTGACCGGCCCGGACAGGTCGAGCGCCTTGAGCACCTCGGCCGAATCGGCCATCTGCGGCACCCACTTGGGTGACACGAACGCCCCGGCTTCGATGGTGGTCAGGCCGGCGTCGCACAACCTTTTGATCAGTTCCAGCTTGGTCGCCAGCGCGACCGGCTGCTTCTCGTTCTGCAGCCCGTCGCGCGGGCCGACCTCGACGATCTTGACGTGTTTCATGACGACGATATCCAGTAGGGCGCCCGCCGTTGCGGGCACCGGGTCAAGCGAAGGGCGTCAGCGCGGGACGACCGGAAGGTAAATCTCCATCTGGCGCCCCGCCTGGCCGGGGCCGCTGCGGCCGTCGTAGCGTTCGAACGATTCGCTGCCGGCATGCTGCCAGGGTGCCGTGGGCAGCCAGTCCTGGTAGGCGGCCTGCCAGGTGGCGACGATGGCGCGCGAGAAGGCTTCGTCGCTGTCGGCCGGCGGCGTGGTGAACATGGCGTAGCGCGCCGGGGCGATGGCATGGCGGCACGCGCCCTCGGGCAGTTGCGGCGCGCCCTGGCATTCGATGCCGATCAGGTAGTCGAAGGTGCCGCTGGCCGGATCGAAGCCGCGCACGACGCCGTATTCCACGGCGTGCGGCAGGTCGAGCGACGCCAGCAACGGCGTGCGCAAGCTCTGGGCGTAGCGCTGCCAGAACGCCGGGATGTCGCGCAGGTTGGCCTGCTCCTGCAGGCTGGTGCGGATGGCGAAGCCGGCCAGGGTGATGCCGGGGTGGTCGACGATCTGGGGTGTCATGTCCATTCTCCGTGAGGGTTGGGTCGATCTTTCATGCTTTTGGCATGGAGGATCATGCCCTCACTCCGCCTCGAAATCCACCAGCTCGTCGCCGTCCTTGACCTGTTCGCCGGCGGCGAAGTAGAACGCCAGCACCTTGCCGTCCGCCGGCGCGGTGATGGTGTGCTCCATCTTCATCGCTTCCAGGATCAGCAGCGGTTCGCCCTTGGCGATCGCTTTCCCCGCTTCGGCCAACAGCGCCACCACGCGGCCCGGCATCGGCGCCTTGAGGTGGGTTTCGCCGTGCATGCCGGCTTCCTGATAGGCGTAGGGGTCGACGTAGTCGAGTGCCAGGCGTTCGCCGGCGGCAAACAGCACGCGCTGCAGACCGTGGCGCACCAGGGTGGCGTCGAGCTGCTTGTCGCCCAGCGTCGCCGCGAGGCGGTTGTGCTCGAGGCGAGCGCTGGCGCGGATCGTGTCGCCGCCGATCTCCAGCGCGAAGCCGTCGCCCAGATAGCTCACCATGACCTCATGGCGGGTCTCGCCGTGCTGGAAGGCCATGCGGCGCTTCAGCATGCCATTCAGGCGCCAACCGGCGAGCGCACCAAAGGCGTGGCGGTCGTCGGCCTGCGTGGCGAGCACCTCGCCCAGCGCCAAGAGCGCCAGTTGTTCGCGGCTCGGCGCCGCCGCGGGCGGCAGCAGGCTGTCGTGGTAGCGGGCGATCAGGCCGGTGTCGACGTCGCCGCTGGCAAACGCCGGGTTGGCGACGATGCGGCGCAAGAAACGGATATTGGTGGTGACCCCCGCCACCTGGTACGCCGCCAGCGCGGCGTCGAGCTGTTGCAGAGCGGCCTCGCGCGTTTCGCCCCAGACTATCAGCTTGGCGATCATCGGATCGTAGAACGGGCTGATGGTGTCGCCCTGCAGCACGCCGGTATCGACGCGCACCTGGGCGTTCTCCGCCGGCGGCACCAGGTGCAGCAGGGTGCCGGTGGCGGGCAGGAAGCCCTTGTCCGGGTCTTCGGCGTAGATGCGCGCCTCGATGCTGTGGCCATGGATCGCGAGCTTGTCCTGGCTCAGCGGCAAGGGCTGGCCCGAGGCCACCTTGAGCTGCCACGCCACCAGGTCCTGGCCGGTGATCATCTCGGTGACCGGGTGCTCCACTTGCAGGCGGGTGTTCATTTCCATGAAGTAGAAGCGCCCGCTGTCCACATCCATGATGAACTCCACCGTGCCGGCGCCGACGTAGCCCACGGCACGCGCGGCGGCGACGGCGGCCTCGCCCATGGCCTGGCGGGTTTCCGCCGGCAGGTGCGGGGCAGGGGCTTCTTCCAGCACTTTCTGGTGGCGGCGCTGCACCGAGCAGTCGCGCTCGAACAGGTAGACGCAGTCGCCCAGGCTGTCGGCGAACACCTGGATCTCGACGTGGCGCGGACGGGTCAGGTATTTCTCCACCAGCACCTTGTCGTCGCCGAAGCTGGCGCGCGCTTCGCGTTGGCAGGAGGCGAGGGCGGCGAGGAAGTCGTCGGATTTCTCCACGATGCGCATGCCCTTGCCGCCACCGCCGGCGCTGGCCTTGATCAGCACCGGGTAGCCGATGACGTCGGCCTGGCTCTTGAGAAAATCCGGTTCCTGGTTGTCGCCATGGTAGCCCGGCACCAGCGGCACCTTGGCTTTTTCCATCAGCGCCTTGGCGGCCGACTTGCTGCCCATCGCCGCGATGGCGGAAGCCGGCGGGCCGATGAAGGCGATGCCGGCAGCCTCGCAGGCGGCGGCGAAGTCCTCGTTCTCGGACAGGAAGCCGTAGCCGGGGTGGACGCCCTGGGCGCCGCTCTGCCTGGCGATGTCGAGGATCAGCTCGGCCTTGAGGTAGGACTCGGCGGCCGGCGCCGGACCCAGCCGGTAGGCCTCGTCGGCCAGCTTGACGAAGCGGGCGTTGGCATCGGCGTCGGAATACACCGCCACGGTGCGGATGCCCATGGCGCGTGCGGTCTTGATCACCCTGCAAGCGATCTCACCGCGGTTGGCAATCAGGATCTTGTTGAACATGGTGGGGCGCTTCCCTGTTTCTGTTTTCGCCGTTTCCGGAGGAATGGCCGGGCGGCGGTCGGCAAGGTTGGCCGAAGGCGGTGCGGCAAAGGCGCTGGGCGTCGGGTAGGCGTGCATCTCAGTCCTTCGCCCACGCCGGCGGGCGCTTGTCGAAGAACGACGCCAGTCCTTCACGCGCCTCGGCGCCGACGCGGATGGCGGCGATGCGCTGAGCGGTGTCGTCCAGCAGCACGTCGTCGAGTGGCGAGCCGTCGCGCAGCAGCCCCAGCAGGTCCTTGGCGGCGGTCAGGGCCTGCGGTCCGCCCTTGGCGAACTCGACGGCCACTTCGGCCACGCGGGCGTCCAGTTCGTCGGCGGCGACCACTTCATGCACCAGGCCGATCTTCAGCGCGGTGGCGGCGTCGATGCGCTCGGCGCTGAGGAAGTAGCGCCGCGCCTGGCGCCAGCCGATGGCGTCGGCGACGTAGGGGCCGATGGTGGCCGGGATCAGCCCCAGCCGCACTTCGGTCAACGCGAACCTGGCGGCGTCGGTGGCGATCGCCACGTCGCACACCGCGGTCAGCCCTGTGCCGCCGGCCATCGCCGCGCCGTGGATGCGCGCGATGACGGGTTTCTTGCTGCGGTAGATGCCCTTCAGCATGGCCGCCAGCCGGTTGGCGTCGTCCAGGTTCTGCGCCTCGCTGTAGCCCGCGGCGCGGCGCATCCAGTCGAGGTCGGCCCCGGCGGAGAAGCTCTTGCCGCGCCCGGCCAGCACGATCACGCGCACGCCGGCGTCCTCGTTCAATTCGACGAAGGCCCGCGTCAGCTCGGCGATCAGCACCTCGTTCATGGCGTTGTGCAACTCGGGCCGGTTCATCCACACCGTGGCGAGGTGCCCGGTGCGTTCGATTTCCAGGGTGGTGTAGCTCATCTCCATCTCCCTTTGAGCCTATCTCATTAGGCGGCTGCGCCTTCGCATCTTGAGTGCCGGCGGACTGCGTGCGAATTTTCAATTCGCTCAGCGATTCGGAATCCTCATGGACTCCGTGTCCATTCCGGTTCCTGTGCTCCGGCGACACTCAACCTGCTTTGGCTCGCTCGCCTACTGGAATAGGCTCTTACATACGGAATACGCCGAAGCGCGTCTTCTCGATCGGTGCCGACAGGGTGGCTTCCAGTGCCAGGCTCAGCACCTCGCGTGTCTGCGCCGGGTCGATCACGCCGTCGTCCCACAGCCGCGCGCTGGCGTAGTAGGGGTGGCCCTGGTGCTCGTACTGCGAGCGGATCGGCGCCTTGAAGGCTTCTTCTTCCTCGGCCGACCAGGTGTCGCCCAACTGGTCGCGTTTGACCTGGGCCAGCACGCCGGCCGCCTGTTCGCCGCCCATCACCGAGATGCGGCTGTTCGGCCACATCCACAAAAAGCGGGGCGAGTAGGCGCGCCCGCACATGCCGTAGTTGCCGGCGCCGAAGCTGCCACCGATCAGCACGGTGAACTTGGGCACGCTGGCGCAGGCCACCGCCGTCACCAGCTTGGCGCCGTCCTTGGCGATGCCGCCGTTCTCGTACTTCTTGCCCACCATGAAGCCGGTGATGTTCTGCAGGAAGATCAGCGGAATGCCGCGCTGGCAGCACAGCTCGACGAAGTGGGCACCCTTGAGCGCCGATTCGCTGAACAGGATGCCGTTGTTGGCGATGATGCCGACGCGGTAGCCGTTCAGCCGGGCAAAGCCGGTCACCAGCGTGCTGCCGTAGTTCTGCTTGAATTCGTCGAAGTCGGAGTCGTCCACCAGCCGCGCGATGATCTCGCGCACGTCAAACGGCTTTTTCGGGTCGGCCGGAATCACGCCGTAGATTTCCTCGGCGGCGTAACGCGGTGCTTTCGGCTCGGCGCGGTCGAGTTCGCCCTGTTTCTTCCAGTTGAGGTCGGACACGATGCGGCGCGCGATCGAGAGCGCGTGCGCGTCATTCTGCGCCAGGTGGTCGGCCACCCCGGAGATGCGGGTGTGCACGTCGCCGCCGCCCAGTTCCTCGGCGTCGACCACCTCGCCGGTGGCCGCCTTCACCAGCGGCGGGCCGCCGAGGAAGATGGTGCCCTGTTCCTTGACGATGATGGTCTCGTCGCTCATCGCCGGCACGTAGGCGCCGCCGGCGGTGCACGAGCCCATCACCACGGCGATCTGCGGGATGCCGGCGGCGGAGAGCTGGGCCTGGTTGTAGAAGATGCGGCCAAAGTGCTCGCGGTCGGGAAACACCTCGTCCTGCAAGGGCAGGAAGGCGCCGCCGGAGTCCACCAGGTAGAGGCAGGGCAGGCGGTTTTCGCGGGCGATCTCCTGGGCGCGCAGGTGCTTCTTCACCGTCATCGGGTAATAAGTGCCGCCCTTTACCGTGGCGTCGTTGGCCACGATCATGCACTCCACCCCGGCCACGCGGCCGATGCCGGCCACCACGCCGGCGCCGGGGGCACCGTCGTGGTACATGCCGAGGGCGGCGAGCTGCGACAGCTCGAGGAAGGGCGCGCCCGGGTCGAGCAAGAGGTCGATGCGCTCGCGCGGCAGCAGCTTGCCGCGCGCCATGTGCTTGGCGCGGGCGGCGTCACCGCCGCCCAAGGCGTTTCGGCCAACCTTTTCCTTGAGATCGGCCACCAGCGTACGCATCTTGTCGGCGTTGGTCTGGAACTCCGCTGCGCGCGGCGACAGCTTGGATTCGAGTGTCGGCATGGGCTTACCTCGTTTCGGCCATCAGTTCGCGACCGATCAGCCAGCGGCGAATCTCGCTGGTGCCGGCGCCGATTTCGTACAGCTTGGCGTCGCGCAACAGGCGGCCGGTGGGGTATTCGTTGATGTAGCCGTTGCCGCCCAGGCACTGGATGGCATCGAGCGCCATCTGCGTGGCGTTCTCGGCGGCGTACAGGATCGCCCCGGCGGCGTCCTTGCGGGTCTGGCGGCCGGATTCGCCACGGTCCAGCGCCTGGCCCACGGCGTAGACGTAGGCGCGGCTGGCCGACAACTTGACGTACATGTCGGCAAGCTTGCCCTGCATCAGCTGGAAGTCGCCGATCGCCTGGCCGAACTGCTGACGGTCGTTCAGGTAGGGCACCACCACGTCCATGCATGCCTGCATGATGCCCAGCGGACCGGCGGCCAGCACGGAGCGCTCGAAATCCAGCCCGCTCATCAGCACCTTCACGCCTTCGCCTTCCTTGCCCAGGATGTTCTCCGCCGGGACTTCGCAGTCGTCGAAGAAGATCGGGTAGGTGTTGGAGCCGCGCATGCCGAGCTTGTCGAGCTTGCTGCCGTGGCTAAAGCCGGCAAAGCCCTTTTCGACGATGAAGGCGGTGATGCCTTTCGGTCCGGCGTTGACGTCGGTCTTGGCGTACACCACCAGGGTATCGGCGTCGCCACCGTTGGTGATCCACATCTTGCTGCCGTTGAGTACGTAACGATCGCCCTTCTTGTCGGCGCGCAGCTTCATGCTCACCACGTCGGAGCCGGCGTTGGGCTCGGACATCGCCAGTGCACCGACGTGCTCGCCGGAAATCAGCTTGGGCAGGTACTTCGCCTTCTGTGCCGCGCTGCCGTTCTTGCGGATCTGGTTGACGCACAGGTTGGAGTGGGCGCCGTAGGAGAGGGCGACCGAGGCGCTGGCGCGCGAGATTTCCTCCATCGCGATCATGTGCGCGAGGTACCCCATGTTGCTGCCGCCGTATTCCTCTTCTACGGTGATACCAAGCAGGCCCAGATCGCCGAACTTCTTCCACAGGTCGGCCGGAAACAGGTTGTCGCGGTCGATGTCGGCGGCGCGCGGGGCGATTTCGGCGTCGGCGAAGGCTTTCACCGTGTCGCGCAACATATCGTAGGTCTCGCCATGGGCAAAACGCAGGCTGGTGAACATGATCGTTTTCTCCTCTGTCATTCTCGGCGCAAGGGCCATGTCATCGATTTATTTTGGTTTACGTTTACGTAAGCGTCAATATAAAAATGCAAAAAAAACCAGCTTGGTGGGGCTCAGATTGCTGACAAACCCGGTCGAGCGCAGCGAGGCCCCCTTGCCGGGCAAGGGCGGACTGCGTGCGAATCTTTAAGATTCACTCAGCGAAGGATTGGGGATAGATAGAGAGGCTGCGGAATCAAATGCTTAGGTGGAGAGGCCCAGCTCTGCCGGGTCCTGCAAACACGTACCAGAGTACTTTGTGAGCAGCCTAACCCCGCTCGGCGGGGCTGGGTTCAGCCGTTGGCGGAGTCGGACTTGGATGTCATCTCGTCGATCACGGTGCGGCAGTGCGCTTCCAGCGTGTCGATTTCGGCCAACACCGCATCAATGTCGTCGCGTTGTTCTTCCAGCTGCTGGCGGCGCTCGCTCAACAGCCGCAACAGCTTGAGCGACTGGCTCGCCTCATCCTTCGCCAGTTCATACAAGTCGAGGATTTCGCGGATTTCCTGCAGCGACAGCCCGATGCGTTTGCCACGCAGGATCAGCTTGAGACGGGCGCGATCGCGGCGGGTGAACACGCGCTGGCGGCCGGCGCGTTCCGGCTCGATCAGACCCTGCTCTTCGTAGAAGCGGATGGTGCGCAGGGTGACGCCGAAGTCGCGGGCCAGGTCGGAGATGGAGAATAGCTCTTGCTGGGTCATGGTGATTCCTGTCCTTATGTCGCGATTGTAGCGTTTTCTCCACGCTTGCAGGTCGGTCTTGTGATTACGTTTACGTAATAGTAACTTATCGTTCAGAAGAAAAGCACATCAATTACCGCGTTCCGCGACACAGGAGGAGAGAGCATGACCCAAGCCAGTTATGTCCATGGCGCCAGCGAGACCCCGTTGATCGGGCAGACCATCGGCCAGTACTTCGACGCGACCTGCGCCCGCCACGCCGCGCGTGAGGCGCTGGTGGTGCGCCAGCAGTCCGTGCGCTGGAGTTACGCCGAACTCCACGAGCAGGTGGAACGGCTGGCATGCGGTCTGCAGCGGCTCGGGCTGAAGCCGGGCGAGCGCATCGGCATCTGGTCGCAGAACAACGTCGAATGGGTGCTGATGCAGTTCGCCAGCGCCAAGGCCGGGCTGGTGCTGGTCAACATCAACCCGGCCTATCGTCGTTCCGAGCTGGAATACGCCCTCAACAAGGTCGGCTGCCGCGCGCTGGTGCTGTCGCCCAGCTTCAAGAGCAGCGACTACCTGGAAATGATCAACGACCTGGCGCCGGAACTGGCCCACTGCGCCCCCGGCGCACTGCGCGCCGCCAGGCTGCCGACGCTGGAGATGGTGATCCGCATGGGGGGCGAGGCCAGCCCCGGCATGCTGAACTTCAACCAGCTGCTGGCCGAACCGACCGAAGCCGAGCGCGCCATGCTGGCCGACACCGGCGCCGGCCTGCAGTTCGACGACCCCATCAACATCCAGTTCACCTCCGGCACCACCGGCAGCCCCAAGGGAGCCACGCTGAGCCACCACAACATCCTCAACAACGGCTTCTTCGTCGGCGAGGCGATGAAGCTGGTGCCGGGCGATCGCCTCTGCATCCCGGTGCCGCTCTACCACTGCTTCGGCATGGTGCTGGGCAACCTGGCCTGCCTGACACACGGCACTACCATGATCTTTCCGTGCGAGGCGTTCGAGCCGCTGGCGGTACTGCAAACCGTGGCGGAGGAGAAGTGCACCGCTCTGCACGGCGTGCCGACCATGTTCATCTCCGTGCTCGACCACCCGCGCTTTAGCGAGTTTGACCTCTCCACCCTGCGCACCGGCATCATGGCTGGCAGCCCGTGCCCGATCGAAGTGATGAAGCGCGTGGTCGACACCATGCACATGAAGGAAGTCACCATCGCCTACGGCATGACCGAGACCAGCCCGGTCAGCTTCCAGAGCGCCACCGACACCCCGGTCGAGCGCAAGGTCTCCACCGTCGGTCTGATCCACCCGCATCTGGAAGTGAAGATCGTCGACGGCGAAGGCCGCATCGTGCCGCGCGGCGAAACCGGCGAATTGCTGACGCGCGGCTACTCGGTGATGCTGGGCTACTGGGACGACGAGCCGAAGACGCGCGAGGCCATCGACCCTGCCGGCTGGATGCACACTGGCGACCTGGCGGTGATCGACGAGACGGGCTACTGCAACATCGTCGGCCGCGCCAAGGACATGGTGATCCGCGGTGGCGAGAACGTCTACCCACGCGAGATCGAGGAATTTCTCTACCGCCACCCCAAGATCCAGGACGTGCAGGTGATCGGCGTGCCGGACGACCGCTTCGGTGAGGAGCTGTGCGCCTGGATCCGCCTGCGCGACGGCGAAACCGCCACCGCCGACGAAATCCGCGCCTTCTGTCAGGGCCAGATCGCGCACTACAAGATTCCGCGCTATATCGAATTCGTCGACAGCTTCCCGATGACCATCACCGGCAAGATCCAGAAATTCATGATGCGGCAACAGATGAAGGAGAAGCTGGGGCTGAGCGAGCACAAGACAGCCTGAGGCGGTCCGCCTTGGCATGACGGTGCGGTGGAGGTCTCGGGTCGGGTGGACGGCAGTGCACACGGTGCCGAACAGTAAAGAACCGTTGCGCACAGCAAGGCATGCGGCTTGGTGGTGCCGGCATGGCGTGCATGGCCATGCCGGCACCCGCAACCACAGCCGCCACGCCTCGTCCGCCGCTTGTCATGCCTTGACCCGCGCTTACCGTGAAGTGCCCCGCCTTGCGGGGCTTTTCGCTACAATGCCCGGCAAACAACCCGAGGAATCATCATGAGCGACATCGTATTCACCGACGCCGACCTGGCCCGTCTGGAAGAACTGCTGACCCCGCTGTCGCAAAGCGGCAGCACCATGCGTCCGGACGAGGTGCAGGGCTATTTCACGGCACTGGCCAGCGGCCCTGACACGGTCGAGGCCGGCAGCTGGCTCGACGAGGTGCTCGGTGACGCTCCCGAGTTCGAGGATGCCACGACCGAAGCCGAACTCGGCGCGTTGTTGCAGAAGCTGTACGATGCCACCGTCACCGCGCTGGCTGCCGGCGAGGTGCCTGATCTGATCCTGTACGAAGCCGAGGATGCCGAAGAGGCCGACTTCTGGCCGTGGTGCAACGCCTACCTGTACGCGCTCGACAACGTTGATACCGACTGGTTCGAGGCCGCCGATGACGAGGGTTTCGAAGACCTGCTGCTGCCGATCATGGCGCTGGGTGGCATGTTCGAGGACGAGGAAGAGGGCAAGGAGCTGATCACCTTCACCGACGCCGAACTCGACAATTTCAAGGACGAACTGCCCGACGCCGTCCGTGCCGTCTACGCCTACTGGCAGGCCAAGCAACAGGCTCCGAGCACGATGCGCCGCGAGGGCGACAAGGTCGGCCGCAACGACCCCTGCCCGTGCGGCAGCGGCAAGAAGTATAAGGCCTGCCACGGCAAGAACTGAGTGCTTGTAAATAAATCTGCTGCGCACCCCGATCCCGGTCCTGCGATGCTCGCCGTACCACGTGTACGGCTGCGCTTCTCGAACCAGCCTCGGGCCGCTCGCGACGATTTCTTTCACAAGCTCTGAGAACCTGTTCACGATCTGTCGCGAGCAGCCCTCAGCGGGGTGAAGAGCAGCGCAGGAACCGGAATGTACTGGAGTACATGAGGATCATGGCTGAGCGAATCTCCACAGGAGATTCGCACGCACAGAGCAGCACATGAGCCCCGATCAGGGATGCGCAGCAAGATCGTGAACAGGTTCTGAGCGAATTCGATCCGTCACATAACGACCGCCCCGCCGGCTGCACGCTCGTGGGGCGGTTTTCATGTCGGGAGTGATCCATCCTCCCAAGAAAAAAACGGCCCCGAAGGGCCGCCAAAACACACTCCTGCACAGAGTCGAACAAACCGGTTAGCAGGCGAATTGCTCCTCGCCCAAGCTCATCAGCGGCTTGGCGCCGTTCTTGATGGTGGCCTTGAGTGCTTCCACCTCCGGCAGCAGCTTGGCGTAGTAGAAGCGGGCGGTGGTGATCTTGGCCTGGTAGAAATCGTCCTCGCCCTGGCCCAGCTTGGCGTAGGCCACTTCGGCCATGCGCGCCCACATCCAGGCGTAGGTCAGGTGGCCGATCAGGCGCAGATAGTCGGTGGCGGCCGCACCGGCCTCGTCCTTGTCCTTGAACGCAGCCATGCCGACGGCCATGGTGATGTCACCGACTTCCTTCAGCAGCTTGGACAGCGGGCCGACGAACTCCGCCAGCTTGTCGTTGCCCTCGTTGGTTTGGCAGAACTTGTGAATCTGCTTGGTGAACTTGCGCAACTTCTGGCCCTGGTCGAGCAGCACCTTACGGCCCAGCAGGTCGATCGCCTGGATGCCGTTGGTGCCCTCGTAGATTTGCGAGATGCGGCAGTCGCGCACCAGCTGCTCCATGCCCCATTCGCGGATGAAACCGTGGCCCCCGAACACCTGCATCCCCATGTTGGCGGCGGTGTAGCCGTTGTCGGTCATGAAGGCCTTGGCCACCGGGGTCAGCAGCGCCACCAGGTCGGCCGCATCTTGGCGGGCCGCCGAGTCCGGATGCTTCTCCTCGATATCCAGCTGCAGCGCCAGCAGGGTGGTCAGGGCGCGGCCGGCCTCGGTGTAGGCCTTCTGCGTCAGCAGCATGCGACGCACGTCCGGGTGCACGATGATCGGGTCGGCCGGCTTGTCCGGGCTGTGCACGCCGTTGAGCGCGCGCATCTGCAGACGCTCCTTGGCGTACGCCAGCGCGCCCTGGAACGACGCCTCGCCGATCCCCAGGCCCTGCATGCCGCAGCCCAGTCGCGCCGCGTTCATCATGGTGAACATGCAGGAGAGCCCCTTGTTCGGCTCGCCGATCAGCCAACCCTTGGCGCCGTCGAGATTGATCACGGCGGTCGCGTTGGCCTTGATGCCCATCTTGTGCTCCAGCGCGCCGCAGTACACGCTGTTGCGGCTGCCGTCGTCGTGGAACTTGGGCACGATGAACAGCGAGATGCCCTTCACGTCCTTCGGCGCGTCCGGCAGGCGTGCCAGCACCAGGTGGATGATGTTGGCGGACATATCGTGCTCGCCGGCCGAGATGAAGATCTTGGTGCCGGTAATGCTGTAGCTGCCGTCGCCGTTCGGCTCGGCCTTGCTCTTCAACAGGCCCAGGTCGGTGCCGCAATGCGGCTCGGTCAGGCACATGGTGCCGGTCCATTCTCCCGAAACCAGCTTGGGCAGATAGGTAGCCTTCTGTTCCTCGCTACCGTGGGCGTGAATGGCGGAATAAGCGCCGTGGGAGAGCCCGGGGTACATCGACCACGCCACGTTGGCCGAACACTGCATTTCCATCACCGGGAACGCCAGCGACTTGGGCATGCCCTGGCCGCCGTAAGCCGGGTCGCAGTCGAGTGCCGGGAAACCCAGTTCGCAGTACTGGGCGTAGGCTTCCTTGAAGCCGGCCGGGGTGGTCACGTTATGGGTGGCGGCGTCGAAGTGGCAGCCTTCCTCGTCGCCCGGGCGATTGAGCGGAGCCAGCTCGTTCTCGCAGAACTGGGCGGCGGCTTCGAGGTAAGAGGTATAGATATCCTGCGTGGCTTCCTGATAGCCGGGCAGGGCGGGGATGACGTCCTGGACCTTGATCAGTTCGTTCAGGACGAAATCGAAATCGCGCAGGGGAGCCTTGTAGGCTGGCATGGTGTTGTCTCCTGGGTAGCTCGGCCCGTAGCCGTGCGGTTCGGGCAATCTTTTTCTGACGGTGTCGCACCGATCAGTAAATCAAACGTATGTTTAAATTATGGAAGAAGCTTTGGCAAGCTTTTTCGCTAACATGGACTGAGGCATGGTTGCTAATTAACGACAGTCCGTCCGCATGAGCCAAATACGCCACCATCTGCGCAAGCTGCTGCCAGATCGCCATGTGCTGTTCCAGAACCGCTACCTGAGATGGCTGGCGCCGTATCTGGACCATCCGGCGTTCTGGTCACTGAACCGGCGCAAGGTGGCCCTGGCCTTTGCCATCGGCCTGTTCTCCGGGCTGATGCCGGGGCCGAGCCAGATGATCACAGCCGCCTTGCTGGCGCTCGTGTTCCGCGTCAATCTGCCGGTCGCCATCGTCACCACGCTCTATAGCAACCCGCTGACGTACCTCCCGCTCTATTACCTGGCGTATACCTACGGCAAGCTGCTGCTGGGGCGGGTCAACCACGATACGATGACAGCCGTACCGGAGTGGTCGATGTCGTCACCCCTGGAATGGCTGCAACAGGTGGCAGACTGGATGGCGGGCTTGGGCTTGCCACTGGCGGTCGGCGTGCCCATGCTGGGCCTCACGTTCGGGCTTGCCGGATATCTGTGCGTTCGGGCAGGATGGCGCTGTTATATCGTGATGGCATGGAAGAAACGGAAGGGATGGCGTGGAACTCGTTGAACAAACCTTGAGCACGGAAACGGTTTACCAGGGGGGCTTTCTCCAGGTGCGGCGGGACACGGTGCAACTGCCGGACGGCAGCACCGCGTTTCGCGAATACATCCTGCATCCCGGTGCGGTCGCCATCCTGGCGTTGACGCCTGATGGCGAACTGGTCATGGAGCGCCAGTACCGCTATCCCGCCGGCCGGGTCTTTCTCGAAATTCCTGCCGGCAAGATCGATCCGGACGAAGCGCGCGACAGCACGGCGCGCCGGGAATTGCGCGAGGAAACGGGCTATCAGGCCGAGCGTTGGATTTACCTGGGCACGGCGCATCCTTGCATCGGCTACGCCAACGAACAGATCAGCTATTACCTCGCCCAGGGCCTGACCCTGCACGAACGGCAGCTGGATCACGGCGAATTTCTCGACGTCGTCACCGTGCCGCTGGCCGACGCCTTGGGGATGGCCCTCACCGGCGAAATTTGCGACAGCAAGTCGATCGTCGGCCTGCACTGGCTGTCCGCCCACCTCGACGGGAGGTTGCCGGGTGCCGCCGTTTGATCCGCACCACGAACGACGTGGCGCACGGCGTGTCCGCATGGGGTGCAACGCCCGCATCAAGTCACGCAATACCGGCGAAACCCATTATGGCGAATGCATCGACCTGTCGATCGACGGGCTTGCACTGCGCACTTCGTTCGTGCCGCAATTCGGCGAAAGGCTGCTGGTCGTGGTGCGCGCGCCAGCGGTAGGTGGCCTGGCAGGCAAACCGTTCGAGGCCGAGGTGGAAGTGCGCCGCTGTAATGAAATCGAGCGTGGGCGGCTTTACGAAATCGGCGTGCGCATCATCGAGCTGAAGCCCTGACCTGAGGCGGATTTTCTGACATTCGGCTGACATAGATTACAGCGACGCCTCTGGATTCCTGTGCTATACCCAAAAAAACATAATGAACTAGAACCGGTTCTCAAGCAGTCACTCTAATGGTGCAAGGGGGCATGGCGGATGCGCGTACATTCGCCGCCGCCCCCTGCCGAAACGTCAGGAGGCAGAGCCATGTACCCGGATATCTTCAGCCAATACGCTTCACGTTACGACCGGACGCGCGAGGAGGAGTACACCATCCAGGAATACCTGGATATCTGCAAGCGCGAATCCGCCGCCTACGCCACCGCCGCCGAACGCATGTTGATGGCCATCGGCGAGCCTGAACTGATCGACACCCGCCACAATCCGCGGCAATCGCGAATTTTCAGTAACAAGATGGTCAAGATCTACCCGGCCTTCCGCGATTTCTACGGCACGGAAGAGGTGATCGAGCAGGTCGTGGCCTATTTCCGCCATGCGGCCCAAGGGCTTGAAGAGAAGAAACAGATTCTCTATCTGCTGGGCCCGGTTGGGGGCGGTAAATCGTCCATCGCGGAAAAGCTCAAAGAGTTGATGGAACTGGTGCCTTTCTATTGCCTGAAAGGCTCGCCGGTCAACGAGTCCCCGCTCGGCCTGTTCAACTACGACGAAGACGGCTCCATCCTCGAGGAACAGTATGGCATTCCCCGCCGCTACCTGCGTGCCATCCCCAGCCCGTGGGCAGTGAAGCGTCTGCACGAGTTCAACGGCGACATCAGTCAGTTCCGCGTCGTCAAACGCTACCCTTCGGTACTGAAGCAGATTGCCGTGGCCAAGACCGAGCCGGGTGACGAGAACAACCAGGACATCTCGTCGCTGGTCGGCAAGGTGGATATCCGCAAGCTGGAAAAATACGCCCAGGACGATCCGGATGCCTACAGCTATTCCGGCGGCCTGTGCCTGGCCAACCAGGGTTTGCTGGAGTTCGTGGAAATGTTCAAGGCGCCGATCAAGGTGCTGCACCCGTTGTTGACCGCAACGCAGGAAGGCAACTTCAAGGGTACCGAGGGCTTTGGCGCGATCCCGTTCGAGGGCATCATCCTGGCGCACTCCAACGAGTCCGAATGGAAGCAGTTCAAGAACAACAAGAACAACGAGGCCTTCCTCGACCGTATCTATATCGTCAAGGTGCCATACTGCTTGCGTGTGTCCGAGGAAATGAAGATCTACGACAAGCTGATCCGCAATTCTTCGCTGGCCAATGCCCCGTGCGCACCGGGAACGCTCAAGATGATGGCGCAGTTTGCCGTGCTGTCCCGGCTGAAAGACCCGGAAAACTCCAGCCTGTTCAGCAAGATGCAGGTCTACGACGGCGAAAACCTGAAGGATACCGATCCCAAGGCCAAATCGTTGCAGGAGTACCGCGACTATGCCGGTGTGGACGAAGGCATGAGTGGGCTTTCCACCCGGTTTGCCTACAAGATCCTGTCCAAGGTATTCAACTTCGATCATTCCGAAGTGGCGGCCAACCCGGTGCACCTGTTGTACGTGCTGGAAAAACAGGTGGAGCGCGAGCAGTTCCCGCCTGAGGTCGAACAGAAGTACCTCACCTTCATCAAGGAGTTCCTGGCGCCCAAGTACGTCGAGTTCATCGGCAAGGAAATTCAGACGGCCTACCTGGAAAGCTACTCCGAGTACGGGCAGAACATTTTCGACCGCTACGTGACCTTCGCCGACTACTGGATCCAGGACCAGGAATACCGAGACCCGGATACCGGCGAGAGCTTCGACCGGACTTCGCTCAACGCGGAACTGGAAAAGATCGAGAAGCCGGCGGGCATTTCCAACCCGAAGGATTTCCGCAACGAAATCGTCAACTTCGTGCTGCGGGCACGAGCCAGCAATGGAGGCAAGAACCCGACCTGGACGAGCTACGAGAAGCTGCGTATGGTGATCGAGAAGAAGATGTTCTCCAACACCGAGGAGTTGCTGCCGGTCATCTCCTTCAACGCCAAGGCGAGTGCCGAGGACGCCAAGAAGCATGAGGACTTCGTCAACCGCATGGTCGACAAGGGGTATACCGCCAAGCAGGTGCGCCTGCTGTGCGAATGGTACCTCCGGGTGCGCAAGTCGTCGTAAGCCCGCTTTTCTGGCCGGGGCTCCGGCCCCGGCCAGGCGTCAGCGGCAAGGTACTCGCCTTGTCGAACCGGGATTGCAGAGGTGGCTATGGCTCACATCATTGATCGTCGTCTGAACGGCAAGAACAAGTCCGCGGTAAACCGCGAACGGTTCCTGCGCCGTTTCAAGGCCCAAATCAAGGAAGCCGTCTCCAAGGCCATCAAGGGGCGGAGCATCACCGATATCGACAGCGGTGAGAAGGTTTCCATTCCAGTAAAGGATGTCTCCGAGCCGGTATTTCATCATGGCAAGGGGGGCGTCACCGAGAATGTTCATCCGGGGAACGAGGAATTCATCAAGGGTGATCGCTTCAACCGGCCGCAGGGCGGGGCCGGAGGAGGGGGAGGCAAGGCCAGCCAGGATGGCGAGGGGGAGGATGACTTTGCCTTCGAACTGTCTCGCGAAGAATTCATGAACGTCTTCTTCGAGGATCTGGCGCTGCCCAACCTGGTCAAGACCCAGCTCATGGGGATTGAGGAAATGAAGTCCGTGCGTGCCGGCTATACCAGCGACGGCACGCCAACCAACATCAGTATCGTCCGTTCGCTGCGCGGTGCCTTGGCGCGTCGTGTGGCACTGTCCGCCCCCACTCTGTCTGAACTCAATGAGGTCGAGGAGGATCTGGATACCCTGCTCGAATCCGATGACGAGCATGACATCGAGGTCCGGGAGAAACGTAAGCGTATCCACATGCTGCGTGAGCGGCTCGCCAGCATTCCCTTCATCGACCCTTTCGATTTGCGCTACAACAACCGCGTCAGGCAGCCGAAACCGACCAGTCAAGCGGTGATGTTCTGCATCATGGACGTATCAGGCTCCATGGACGAAGCCAAGAAGGACATGGCCAAGCGTTTCTTCATCCTGCTCTATCTGTTTTTGCAGCGGAATTACGAGAAGATCGAGGTGGTGTTCATCCGGCATCACACCAGTGCCGTCGAGGTCAACGAGCACGATTTCTTCCATTCGCGCGAATCGGGTGGCACCGTGGTGTCGTCAGCACTCAACCTGATGAAGGAGATCGTCTACAAGCGCTACAACAGCAGCGAGTGGAACATCTATGTGGCGCAAGCGTCGGACGGCGACAATTGGGACAGCGATTCGGCCAATTGCGCCCAAATCCTGAGTGAGTCGCTCCTGCCGTTGTGTCAGTACTACGCGTATGTCGAGATCACCGAAAGCGAGCCGCAGAACCTCTGGTACGAGTACCTCAAGGTCAAGGAACGCTGCAAGCACTTCGCCATGCAGCGCATCCACTCTACGGCGGACATCTACCCGGTGTTCCGGGAAATTTTCAAGCGTCAGCCCGCTACCCGTGCCTGACTAGGCCAAGCCGACTTTGCGGAGGTGCAGCATGACACCCATTTCGACTGGTTCCGAATGGACCTTCGACCTGCTCGACGAGTACGAGCGTGCGATTCGCGAGATCGCCGTCAAGGAGTATGGGCTGGATGTCTATCCGGTTCAGCTAGAAGTCATTTCCGCCGAACAAATGATGGATGCCTACTCATCAGTCGGCATGCCGGTGAATTACCATCACTGGTCTTTCGGCAAGCATTTCGTTTCCACCGAAAAGAGCTACAAGCGCGGCCACATGGGGCTGGCCTACGAAATCGTGATCAATTCCAACCCCTGCATCGCCTATCTCATGGAGGAAAACTCCATGACCATGCAGGCCCTGGTGATTGCGCATGCCGCCTTCGGCCACAATTCGTTCTTCAAGGGCAACTACCTGTTCCGCACCTGGACCGATGCCTCGGCCATTGTCGACTACCTGGTGTTCGCCAAGAGCTACATCGCACGTTGCGAGGAGCGCTACGGCATCGACGCCGTGGAGGAGTTGCTCGATTCCTGCCATGCACTGATGAATTATGGTGTGGATCGCTACAAGCGGCCGCAAAAGCTGTCGCTGGCCAAGGAACAAGCCCGGCAGGAGGAGCGTGAGCAGTACCTGCAGATGCAGGTCAACGATCTGTGGCGCACCATCCCGCGGCCGGCCAAGAGCGGTGGCGAGCATGAACCGGTGCGCTTCCCGTCCGAACCGCAGGAGAACCTGCTGTACTTCATCGAGAAGTCGGCTCCGCTTCTCGAGCCGTGGCAACGCGAAATCGTACGCATCGTACGCAAGGTAGCCCAGTATTTCTATCCGCAGCGCCAGACTCAGGTGATGAACGAAGGCTGGGCCACGTTCTGGCACTACACCATCATGAATCGTCTGTTTGCCAAGGGTCTGGTCACCGATGGCGCCATGATGGAATTCCTGCAGTCGCATACCAACGTTGTCTATCAGCCTCCTGTCACGGCGCGCTGGTACAACGGCATCAATCCGTATGCATTGGGTTTTGCCATGTATCAGGACATCAAGCGTATTTGTGAGGAACCAACCGAAGAAGATCGACTGTGGTTCCCCGATATCGCCGGCAGCAACTGGCAGCAGACGCTCGATTTCGCCATGAAGAATTTCAAGGACGAAAGCTTTGTCTCGCAATACCTGTCACCCAAGCTGATCCGCGATTTCCGCTTCTTCTCCATTCGTGACGATGACCGCGACAGCACCTTGCTGGTGTCGGCGATTCACGACGACGAGGGCTATCGTGACGTGCGGCAGAAGTTGTCGGAGCAGTACAACCTGGGATCACGTGAACCCAATATACAGGTATGGTCGGTCAACGTACGCGGTGACCGTGGCCTGACGCTACGGCACACGATGCATCGTCGTCGGCCGCTGGAGGCCGGGAGCGCTCACGAGGTGCTGAAGCATGTTGCGCGTCTGTGGGGGTTCGATGTTCGGCTGGAGAGCGTCAACGAAGCCGGGGAGGTGGAGCAGACCTTTGAGGTGAAGCATCTGCCCGAACAGTTGTCATTGCAGTCGGCTTGATCCGGCGGGGTAGATTGGATGGTGGCGAGGTACGTCCAGGGGATGAAGGTTGGCCGAACAGTATGGAGCCGTGTCCTTGGTGCGGGCGACCGAGGTAGGTGGTCAGGCCCGGTGTGAAGCGATGGAGTGGTGATTCGCCGTTATAAAGAAGAGGAGGGGCAGGCCCCTCCTCTTTTTCGTGTCAGCGCAGGCCCAAGACGTCTTGCATGTCGAACAGGCCGGTCGGCTTCGCGGACAGCCATTTGGCTGCACGCACGGCGCCGTTGGCGAAGGTGGCACGGCTGGATGCCTTGTGGGTGATCTCCACTCGTTCGCCATTGGTGGCAAACAAGGCGGTGTGGTCACCGACTACATCGCCGGCACGCACCGTGGCAAAGCCAATGGTCTTGGCATCGCGTTCGCCGGTGACGCCTTCGCGGCCGTAGACGGCACACTCCTTCAGGTCGCGGCCCAGCGCGTTGGCGATCACTTCGCCCATGCGCAACGCCGTTCCGGATGGGGCATCCACCTTGTGGCGGTGGTGGGCTTCGATGATTTCGATATCGTAGTCCTCTGCCAGAACTCGCGAAGCGATGTCGAGCAGTTTGAACGTCAGGTTTACGCCAACACTGAAGTTCGGCGCGAACACGATGCCGATCTTTTCCGAGGCCTGGCGGATGGCTTCCTTGCCGGCCTCATCGAAGCCGGTGGTGCCGATGATCAGCTTCACGTTGTGCGCGACACAGCTGGCCATGTAGTGGAGTGTGCCTTCCGGGCGGGTGAAGTCGATGACGACGTCGGCGCCTTGCAGCGCGGCATCGAAGTCGGTGGTGACTTTGATGCCAGTGGCTTGGCCGAGGAACAGGCCGGCATCCTGGCCGATGAAATCGGAACCCGGCCGCTCCACGGCGGCGTGCAGCTGCACGCCCTCGGTCGCCAGCACCGATTCGATCAGCGTACGCCCCATGCGGCCGCTGGCGCCTACGATCACTACATTCATCATGGTTATTGTGCCTTCGATTGCTGAGCGGGGGCCGAGGCATCGGCAGGGAGAATGGCGCGTTCAGCCGGCAGGGCTTCGCCCTCCACGCGCGTCATGGCGTCGCCATCGAAGAACACCGTCAGCAGCTTGTCCTCTGCCGGTTTGCCCGCTCGTACCAGGCGATATTTGTAATCCCAGCGATTGCTATGGAAGGCATCGGTCAGGAGCGGTGTGCCCAGCAGGAAGCGGACCTGGCTGCGGGTCATGCCGGGCTTGAGTTTGGCGACGGCATCCTGTGTGACGTAATTCCCTTGAGGGATGTCCATTTGGTAAGGGGTGAACCAGCTCATCGGGTTCAGAGAACTGCAGCCGGACAGGACGATGGCGGCGGCAATAATCAGGACGCGCATGTGACTCCGCTCAGGTAGAATTTATGGGATGGTAATTAGGCAAAGCCGCGAAAAGGCTTTATCATGGTTTTTGGACCACCTACATTTATATCATGATGAGTAAAGCCAGTCACCTTAAAGATATTGGTCTGAAAGCGACCGGTCCCCGCCTGAAAATTCTGGATTTGTTCGAAACCAGCGAGTCGCGCCACCTGTCGGCAGAAGACGTTTACCGCCGCCTCATCGCCGAGAATATCGATGTTGGCCTCGCCACCATCTATCGCGTCCTGACCCAGTTCGAACAGGCCGGTATTCTGGTGCGCCACCATTTCGAAACCGGCAAGGCGGTGTACGAATTGAACGAGGGCGGCCATCATGACCACATGGTGTGCGTCAAATGCGGCAAGGTCGTGGAATTCTTCGATCCCGAAATCGAGGCGCTGCAGGATCGTATTGCAGAGCAGCACGGCTTCCACATCGTCGATCATGCCCTCTACATGTATGGCGAATGCCCTGAGTGCGCCGGCACTAAAAAACCCTGATTGACCCATGGTCCCCTGGCTCAACCGTGAGCTGGCTTTCCCCAGCGTCGAGAATGCCCTGATCGAGCCGGATGGTTTGCTGGCTGCGGGAGGGGATCTTTCGCCCGCGCGGCTGGTGCTGGGGTATAGCCAGGGAATCTTCCCCTGGTTTTCACCGGGGGAACCGATTCTCTGGTGGTCTCCTTCCGAGCGCATGGTGCTGTTTCCGGCCGAGTTGCGCATCACCCGGTCCCTGGCCAAAACACTGCGCAACCACCCTTATGAAATCCGGGTCGATACCGCCTTTCGCGAGGTCATGAAAGCCTGTGCGGCACCGCGTGATGGTCAGCCCGGCACCTGGATCGGCCCGGGAATGGTCGATGCCTACTGTCACCTGCATGAGCTGGGGCTGGCCCATTCCTTCGAAACCTGGCAACAAGGGGTGCTGGTGGGCGGTTTGTATGGTGTGGCGCTGGGGCGGATGTTTTATGGCGAGTCGATGTTCTCCCGCGTCAGCAATGCCTCCAAGCTGGCTTTTGTGCATATGTCCCGGCACCTGCAGAGCTGCGGTTTCGCCATGATCGACTGCCAGATGTACACCCCGCATCTGGCCAGCCTGGGTGCCCGGCGTATACCGCGGCACGAGTTTCTTGCTACGCTGAAAGAACTGGTGGGGCTTTCCGCCCCCGAAGGCATGTGGTCATACAGGTATAGCAATGAGTCACCGTGATGCCGGCCCGTTGATGGCCATCCATTTCTACGCCACGGCGCCGTATCCGTGTAGTTACATCCCCGATCTGCAGGCTCGCTCGCAGGTGGCGATACCGGCGGAAGCCATCGACAGCGCCGTCTACAGCCAACTGGTGCGGCTGGGGTTCCGGCGCAGCGGGCATTACACCTACCGGCCTTATTGCGACGGCTGCAAGGCCTGCCAGCCTGTACGTATCCCTGTGGCGGCTTTTACCTCCAACCGGACCCAGCGGCGTGCCTGGAAAAGACACGACAGTTTAGCCGTGGAGCTGCTGCCGCTGCTGTACCGGGAGGAGCATTACGACTTGTACCGGCGTTATCAGGCGGCACGCCATGCCGGCGGCGGCATGTCCGAGGACGATTCGAGCCAGTACGCCGAGTTCATCCTGAAAAGCAATGTGGAGAGTTTCCTTGCTGAGTTCCGCCAGGACGGGGTATTGAAAATGGTGAGTCTGATCGACCGGCTGAGCGACGGCCTGTCGGCGGTGTATACCTTCTACGAGCCGGACGATGTACGTGCCAGCTATGGGGTCTACAACGTGTTGTGGCAGGTGCAGTTGGCAAGCCGGCTGGGGTTGCCTTACGTCTACCTGGGGTACTGGATCGAGGGGTGCCGCAAGATGGATTACAAGTCGGCATATCGTCCTTTGGAAAGGCTGCGGGACGGGCGTTGGGAGCCATTCTGCTGAGAGGGAAGCGAAGAAAAGGGGCCGGTCTGGCCCCTTTGTCGTCTGTCCTGTCAGCCGGACGTGGCTTAGAGCGGTGCCACGCGATCGTTGCCACCACCGGTCAGCACCTTGACGCGTTGTCCTGGGGCAAAGGGGATGTCGGCTTCCTGAACGATCGACAGCATGCGGCCGGAACGGTCGAGCTTGACGGTGATTTCGAGTGCATTCTTGGTGCCGAGGTTGCGCTGTGCGGCCTGGGTGCCAAAGCCGCCAGCCAGGGCGCCGACAATGGTGCCGGCGGCGGCCCCGCGGCCTTGGCCGATGGTGCTGCCGGCAATGCCACCCAGCGCCGCGCCACCCAGAGTCAGCAGCTCGTTGTTGTTGCCTTCCATCAGCACGTTCTGCACCGAGACCACCGTGCCGAATTCCACGTTCTGGGCTTGGCGCATCTGTCCCTTGGAGTAAACCGCGGCCGAGTCCGACGTGGCGCAGCCGGCCAGGGTGCCAGTGACGAGGGCCGCCGCGACGAGGGTTCGCAGAGCAGATTTCAGCATGTTCATTTCCTTGCGATGGATCATTTGCCAGAGTCCAGTTGGCGGCGTGCTTTCAACGCTTGCAGCACCTCGCCGACCAGGTCCGGGCCACGATAGATCAGGCCACTGTAGAGTTGCACTAGTGTGGCGCCGGCATCCATCTTTTCGGCGGCGTCCTCACCGGAGTCGATGCCTCCCACTCCTATGATGGGTAGGGCGCCGTCGAGTTCCTTGGCCAGTTTGCGGATCAGGGCGGTGGAGCGCTCGCGCACCGGGGCGCCGGACAGGCCGCCTGCTTCGTCCGCCATGGGATGCCCGGCGATCTCGCTGCGCGACAGCGTGGTGTTGGTGGCGATGACGCCGTCGATCTTGTGCCCGGTGAGCAGGCGGGCGATGGCGACGATCTGCTCGTTATCGAGATCCGGGGCGATTTTCACGGCCAGCGGTACGTAGCGGCCATGCTTGTCGGCCAGTTCCTGCTGGCGCACCTTGAGGCTGGCCAGCAGGGCCGACAGCTCGTCCGCCTGCTGCAGTTGGCGCAGGTTCTTGGTGTTGGGCGAAGAAATATTGACCGTGATGTAGCTGGAGTAGGCGTAGACCTTGTCGAGGCAAGCGAGGTAGTCGTCGACCGCGGATTCGATAGGGGTGGTGGCATTCTTGCCGATATTGATGCCGAGGATGCCCTTGAAGCGGCAGTTGCGCACATTCTCCAGCAATGCATCGACGCCCAGGTTGTTGAACCCCATGCGATTGATGATGCCCTGGTGCTCCGGGATGCGGAACAGGCGCGGCTTAGGGTTGCCGGCCTGCGGTCGCGGCGTGACGGTGCCGATTTCCAGAAAGCCGAAGCCGAGTCCGGCCAGGGCGTCGATGTGCTCCCCGTTCTTGTCGAGGCCCGCCGCCAGCCCCACCGGATTGGGGAAGGTCAGGCCCATGGCCTGCACCGGCAGCCGTGTGGTGCTCTGGCCCAGAATGCTGTCCAGGTGGAGCTGGTGCGCCTTGTCGAGCAGCTTCAGGGTGGTTTCGTGGGCGGTTTCTGCGTCTAGCTTGAACAGAAGAGGGCGCAGAAGCGAGTAGAGCATGCGGGTCTCCGGGTAGGAAAATGCCCGGATTATAACCGGGCGGGCGGGGTTGGCCGAAGCCTTATGCGATCAAGCAGGCTTCGTCGAAGCGGAAACGCGGGGCTCGGGCGTGCATTTTGTTGGCCTCGCCGTAGCCGAGATTGATCAGGAAGTTCGATTTGAAGCGACCGTCCGGGAAGAATTCGGCGTCGACCTTGGCGTTGTCGAAGCCGGACATCGGGCCGCAGTCGAGCCCGAGCGAGCGAGCCGCCATGATCAGGTAGGCTCCTTGCAGGGTGCTGTTGCGGAAGGCGGTGGTCTGGATCAGTGCCTCGTTGCCCTCGAACCAGCTGCGTGCATCGGTGTGCGGGAACAGCTGTGGCAGGTGCTCGTAGAAACGGGTGTCCATCGCCACGATGACCGTGGCGGGTGCCGCCATGGTCTTGTCGACGTTGCCTTCCGACAGGCAGGGCTTGAGGCGCTGCTTGGCGTCGGCGCTCTTCACGAACACGAAGCGCGCCGGCGAGCAATTGGCGCTGGTCGGCGCCATCTTCAGCAGATCAAACAGCTGATGCAAGGTGTCGTCGCCGACCGGCCGGGACTGCCAATGCGTGTGGGTGCGCGCATTGTTAAACAGTTGATCCAGGGCGGTATTGCTGATCGGGGTGCTCATGGGCGTTCCTCTTGCATGTCGTCAGTTAGGGTTGGCGCGTGGGGTGGCGGCGGCATCGAGCGACTCCACCGCCAAGGGCTTGCTGTCCTCGGCGGCGACGGAGCGCACCGTGATCGACACCCGGCGGTTGCTGGCCCGTCCTTCCTCGCTGGTGTTATCCGCCACGGGCAGGTTCTCGGCACGGCCGACCGCCACCAGGCGGGCCGGTGCGATGCCGTTCTCGACAAACAGCCGCACCACGCTGCCGGCCCGTGCCGCCGACAGTTCCCAGTTGGACGGGTAGAACGTGTTGCGGATCGGGATGTTGTCGGTGAAGCCTTCGACGGTGATCGGGTTGTCGACCTGGGACAGCACTTTCGCCATCTGTGCCAGCACCTGCAGCGACTGTGGCGCGGGCTGTGCCTGGGCGATGGGGAACAAGGCGCTGTCGCGGATCTCGATGGTGACGCCTTTCGGGCTCTGGGTAATCTTGACCTGCCCGCCTTTGACCAGGGGCTCCATCACTTTCTGCAGGTCGCTGGCGAGGCTGCCCAGCCGGGCCTGTTCCTTGAGTTGCTGCTCGCCCTTGACCGCCTTGGCCACCGGCTTGTTCTGCGCCACTTCGATCATGGTGTTGGCGCCGCCGGTGGGGGGTGTGGTCTGCAAGCTGATCGCCGTGCCGGTGCGGAAGGCGTCGACGATGGCGCTCGACAGGACCCGGTACTTCCCTTCGTTGACCGAAGAGATGGCGTACATCACCACGAAGAAGGCGAACAGCAGGGTGATGAAATCGGCGTAGGAAACCAGCCACCGTTCATGATTTTCATGTTCGTCTTCGCTGCGTCGCCGGCGTGCCATGGTATCCGTTTGCTCAGAAATCAGAAAAAGCGGGGGTCGAACAGGCCCTTGACCCCGCTGCTGAACTCGACGCCCAAGCGGCGCGCGAAACGGCTGGGGAAGGTGTCCTCCGGGGTGTAGTCGACGGTCTTTTCAGACTTGATGACGTCGCGCGCCACGCTGTGCACCGTGCCGTAGCCGTCGGCCAGGCCCAGCGGGATGCTCTTGGTCCCCAGCCAGATCAGGCCACTGAACAGCTCTGGGTCGTTGTGCAGGCGGGCGCCGCGCCCGTTCTTCACCGCCGAGATGAATTGCTGGTGGATGTCATCCAGCAATTGCTGGCGAATGGCTTCCTGCTTGGGGTTGAGCGGCGAGAACGGGTCGCCCATCGCCTTGTTTTCCCCCGAGGTCCTCAAGCGGCGCTCGACCCCCAGCTTCTCCATCACCCCGGTAAAGCCGAAACCGTCCGACAAAACGCCGATCGAGCCGATGATGCTGGCCTTGTCGACGAAAATCTTGTCCGCGGCGGCGGCGATGTAGTAGCAGCCTGAGGCGCACACTTCCTCGACCACGACGTAGAGCGGGATGGCCGGATGCAGTTTCTTCTGGCGGCGGATTTCGTCGTAGACCATGCCCGACAGCACCGGGCTGCCGCCCGGGCTGTTGGCCTGGATGATGATGCCGCGGGTGTTCTTGTCGCGGTAGGCGTCGTTCAGCCCGGTGATCAGCTTCTCGGCGGTATCGTTGTCGCTGTCGATGACGCCTTTGAGCTGCAGCGTGGCGGTGTGACCGTCACCGATCAGCCGCTCGCCCGGCACCTCGTCCTTGGTGTAGAACAGGCCGAAAACCGCGGCGCCGATGATGACGAGCCAGGCCAGCCGGAAAAAGATTTTCCACTGGCGGGTGCGGCGCTGTTCCACCAGCGAGGCCATGGCCAGCTTTTCCAGTAGCTGGCGTTCCCATTGCGGGTTATCGTTCACCGTTTTTCTCCGTGTCGCCGCGTGCGGCGGCGGTTACACAAAACACCTGGCCGTCCTGCTCGCTGATGTTGATGGGGATCAGGCGCTGGCCGCGGCAGGGGCCGCCGACACACAGGCCGCTGTCCGGCAGATAACGTGCGCCGTGCATGCTGCACACCAGGTAATGCCCGGTCAGGTCGAAGACCTCGCCATCGGTGAGGTCGAGCTCGACCGGAATATGACGACAGCTGTTATGGTAAGCGAAAACCCGGCCCTGGTAGCGAAAGACCAGCGCGCTGACCGGCTGGCCGTTGGCGTCGGTGGTCTCGAAGCGTACCGCCTTACCGCTGTCGGCCAAGTCGGCGGAGGCGCAGATCAGCCGATTTGCGGTTTCAGCCATTGCAGCAGGCTCCGGAAGTCGTCGAACAGGGCCAGCGGCTGGCACTCCCGTAGCGCGGAAACCGGATGGGCACCGTAGCTCATGCCCACCTTGTGGGTGCCGGCGTTCTGCGCCATCAAGAGGTCGTGCGTGGTGTCGCCCACCATCAGGGTGCGTCCGGGGGCGACGCCGAGTTCGTCGGTCAGTTCCAGCAGCATGGCCGGATGGGGCTTGGAGTGGCACTCGTCCGCCGTGCGGCTGGCATGAAACAGCGTGCCCAACCCGGTTTCGGACAGTGCCCGGTCGAGGCCCTTGCGGCTTTTGCCGGTGGCCACGGCGAGGAAGAGCCCGCTCTGCTGCAGTTCGGCCAACCCTTCCTGCACATGCTCGAACAATTCTATCGTAGCGTCCCCGTTCAGGTAATGCTGCCGATAGGCGTCCACCATGTCCTCGAAGCGCTCCTCCGGCAGGCTGGGGCAGACGTGACGCAAGGCATCCCCCAGGCCCAGGCCGATGACATGGCTGGCGGCGCTGCGGTCCGGCACCGGCAAGCCCAGATCGGCGCAGGCCTTCTGGATCGAGGTGGCGATGTGGGCGGTCGAGTCCATCAGGGTGCCGTCCCAATCGAAGACGATCAGATCAAACGTTTTGTTCATGCGGCCTCAGACTGTCGAGGAAGTGGGCGAGTTCGGGCGGAAGCGGGGCCTGGAAGCTGAGCGGCTCGCCGGTCAGCGGGTGCGGCAAGGATAGCGAGGCGGCATGCAGGAACATGCGGCGCAGGCCGCGCCGGCCCAGCTCGCGGTTGAGGGCCGCGTCGCCGTACTTGTCGTCGCCGGCGATGGGGTGGCCGCTGGCCGCCATGTGCACCCGAATCTGGTGCGTGCGGCCGGTGCGCAGGCGCGCCTCGACCAAGGTGAAGTCGGCGAAGCGTTCCTGCACCTTGAAAATGGTATGGGCGCTCTGGCCGTTGTCGGCGACGCGCACGCGGCGCTCGCCCTCGGCGTTGGTGAACTTGAAGAGCGGCAGCTTGACGTGCTTGTCGTCCTGCCAGCGCCCCACGCCCAGCGCCAGGTAGCGCTTGTCCGGCGTGCTCGAGCGCATCATGTCGTGCAGCTTGAGCAGGGCCGAGCGCTTCTTGGCCAACATCAGGAGGCCCGAGGTCTCGCGGTCGAGCCGGTGCACCAACTCGAGGAAACGGTACTCCGGGTAGGCCTTGCGCAACTGTTCGATGACGCCGAACGAGACGCCGCTGCCGCCGTGCACCGCGATGCCGGCCGGCTTGTCGATGACCAGCAGGGCGTTGTCTTCGTAGATCACCGGGAAGGTTGTGGCCGGAGCGTCGTTCTCCTGCCGTTCCGCCACGCGCACCGGGGGGAGGCGGATCTGGTCGTCGGCCTGCAAACGGTAGGCCGCATCGATGCGGCCCTTGTTCACGCGCACTTCGCCGGAGCGCAGGATGCGGTAAATATGGCTCTTCGGCACGCCCTTGAGCAGGCGAACCAGGAAATTGTCGATGCGCTGGCCGGACTCGGCCTCGCCCACCGTGTAGAAGGTTACAGAGTCTTTGCGAATATCAGTCATATTGCTTATACTTCTTGCGCCTCGACACGTTATTTTGCAACGCATCGCTGGCGAATCCGGAAGCAAGGGTCATGGGTTTAGCGCCTGATGACGCTGCTGCGGGGAAAGAGTTCGGCCGGCAGGGTGTTCCCCTGACCTGACGCCGGATGAACCGGCCGCAGCCAAAGGTTAAGTCGCTCACCGAAAAGTAGCGATGGTAATGCATTTGATCGCATAACGCACTCACGAGCATTCCATTCCCTGATGCAAAGCCAGTCAGGGAATCCCGCAGCAAAGTTTGACCCGGCACGAGCGCCCCTGCCCGGCGACATCCCAGAAGCCAATGCCAAGGATGCCGACCGTACCCACTGTATGACAATGCATGCGCGGGCGTCGTTCGTGTGAGAGAAAATCAGGAAGTCGGCTTGTTAAATCCGTTTTTCATGCTCTTTAGACCACTACTTCTTTCGGAAAGCGCCCATTTCTAGCCACTGGGCCGTCAAATACTGGCTGCGTCCTTGCGTGAGTGCCGCGCAGGGAACGTATACATGAAACGTATGCTGTTTAACGCAACGCAGGCCGAAGAGCTGCGCGTTGCCATTGTCGATGGGCAGAAGCTCATCGATCTGGATATCGAAACGGTCGGGAAAGAACAGCGCAAGGGGAACATCTACAAAGGTGTGATCACCCGCATCGAGCCTTCGCTCGAGGCCTGCTTCGTCGATTACGGCACCGACCGTCACGGTTTCCTGCCCTTCAAGGAAGTCTCCCGTTCCTATTTCCAGAACTACGAAGGTGGCCGTCCGCGCATTCAGGACGTGTTGCGCGAAGGCATGGAAGTGATGGTGCAGGTCGAGAAGGACGAGCGTGGCAACAAGGGCGCGGCCTTGACGACCTACATCAGCCTGGCCGGTCGCTATCTGGTATTGATGCCCAACAACCCGCGCGGCGGCGGCGTTTCGCGTCGCATCGAGGGCGAGGAGCGGCAGGAACTGAAGGATCTGCTGGCGCAGCTGGAAGTGCCGCAGGGCATGAGCCTGATCGCGCGCACCGCCGGCATCGGCCGTACCTTCGAAGAGCTGCAGTGGGACCTCAATTACCTGCTGCAACTGTGGCGCGCCATCGAAGGCGCCGCCGGCGCCCAGAGCGGTCCGCTGCTGATCCTGCAGGAGGGCAGCCTGGTGATTCGCGCCATCCGCGACTACTACCAGCCAGACATCGGCGAAATCCTCATCGATACCGAGGAAATCCACGAGCAGGCGCGCCAGTTCATGGCGCACGTGATGCCGAACACCATCAACCGGGTCAAGCTGTACCAGGACCCGGTGCCGCTGTTCTCGCGCTTCCAGATCGAACACCAGATTGAAACCGCCTTCTCGCGCAGCGTGCAGCTGCCGTCCGGCGGTGCCATCGTGATCGACCATACCGAGGCGCTGGTGTCGGTGGACGTCAACTCGGCGCGCGCCACCAAGGGCGCGGACATCGAGGAGACGGCGCTCAAGACCAACCTTGAAGCGGCTGAGGAAATCGCCCGCCAGCTGCGCCTGCGCGACCTGGGCGGCCTGATCGTGATCGACTTCATCGACATGGAGATTCAGAAGAACCAGCGCGAGGTGGAAAACCGACTGCGCGACGTGCTCAAGCACGACCGCGCCCGCGTGCAGATGGGCAAGCTGTCGCGCTTCGGCCTTCTGGAACTGTCGCGTCAGCGCCTGCAGCCGAGCCTCGGCGAGACCAGCCACGAGCCGTGCCCGCGTTGCCACGGCATCGGCTTCATCCGCGGCACCGAGTCCTCCGCGCTGCACATCCTGCGCATCATCCAGGAAGAGGCGATGAAGGAGAACACCGGTGCGGTGCATGCCCAGGTGCCGGTGGACGTCGCTACCTTCCTGCTCAACGAGAAGCGTGCCGAAATCTATTCGATCGAAGAGCGCCTCGATGTCAGCGTGGTGCTGATTCCGAACATCCATCTGGAAACCCCGCATTACAAGATCGTGCGCGTGCGCCACGACGACATGAGCGAACTGGGCGATCTGCCGAGCTACAGTCGTGTCGAAATCCAGGAGGAAGAAGGCACGGCCAACTTCGGCCAGGCCAAGCCCAAGATCGAACGTCAGGAAGCCGCGGTCAAGGGGATTACCCCGTTGCAGCCGGCTCCGGAAGTGGCCGCTCCGGCGGCCCCGGTCGAGCAACCGGTTGCCGCTGCCGCTGCCGCCGCGCCGGTGCAGAGCGCGGGTCTGATCGAACGCCTGGTGGGCTGGTTCAAGTCGGTGCTGGCACCGGCAGAGCCGGCCAAGCCGGCGCCGGTGGAAGTCAAGAAGGAGCCGGTGCGCGAACAGCGCAACCCGCGTTCCCGCCAGGGCGATCGCCGTCATGGCAACCAGGTGCGTCGTGACCGTGACGAGCGCCGTCAGGGTGGTGCGCAGCAGGAAGATCGTCGCCGTCCGGCCGCGCCGGCCGAGGCGCGTGGCGAGGCTGGCCAGGAGCCGCAAGCGCGTCAGGAGCGTGCACCGCGCCGCGAGCGTGCCGAGCGAGGCGAACGCGCCGAACGCGGAGAGCGTCGTGAACCGCGCGAACCGCGCGAACCGCGTGAGGCACGCGAGACCCCGCGTCCGCAGCCGCAGGCTGCCGAGGACAAGGCGCCGCAGTCGCCGCGTCAGCAGGAACCCCGTCGTCGCCCGACCCCGCAGGTCAGCGAAGTGGAGCAGGTCAAGGAGCCGGTCGAGCAGGCTAATCTGGAGGAGGTGAAGTCGGCCGAGATGGTGCCGGCGGTTGCCGAGGAGGGCGGCGAGACCGCGGAGCGCGGCGAGCGTCGTCGCCGTCGTGGCCGTCGCGACCGTAACCGTCGTGAAGGTATCGAGGCACAGCGTGACGGCACCCTGCAGCAACCGACCGAGGCCGAGGGCGAGGTCGTGGCGGAAGCCGTCGCGCCCACCGAGGCGGCCGTGACGGAAGCGGTTCAGGTTGCCGAGGCCCCGCAAGTGGCCGAACCGGTGGCTGTCGCTGCTGACGAGGTGCCGGTAGCGAAGGCGGCCGAGGTCGTGGTCGCTGCTGAAGCCGCAACCGAGGTGGCGGTGGAAGCGGTTGCCGCAGAGGCGGTTGTCGAGGCGCCCGTGGCAGCGGTCGAACCGACGGTAGCGGGAGCGCCGGTCGCCGAACCGGTACAGCCGGAGGTGGCCGAAGTCGCCGAACCTGAAGTGGCGGCGCCGGTCGTCGTCGCGACGGTTGAGGAGGTGGTTGCGGCGGAGGTGGTGACGCCTGCCGTGGCGGTCGAGCCGGTCCAGGCCGTCGAAGCGCCTGCCGAAGCGGTGGCCGAGGTAGCGGCGGAGCCGGTTGCGGCACCGTTGAGCCAGGAGCCGGTGGCCGAGGTTGTTGCCGTCGCGGTGGAGACGGCCGCTCCGGTTATCGCTGCTGCGCCTGCAGCGATCGACCTGGGTGGTCTGGTCATGGTCAGCACCAAGCCGACGGCCGAGGCGCAGCCTCAGCCGCTGGTCGAGCCGGTGGTGACGGGGGTGCGCCGTCGTGAAGCGGTGCGCGAGTCGCTCGAGTCCGGCGCCCCGGTGGAGCTGGTGCAGGTGGAGACCCGGCACTGAGGTAGAAAAAATCGTTCGAGGTGACTCGACGGTGTTGACGAAGGGGAGAGTTTTGTTTATGATTCTTTCCTCTTCAGATGTTCCCTGATAGCTCAGTTGGTAGAGCGACGGACTGTTAATCCGCAGGTCGCAGGTTCGAGCCCTGCTCGGGGAGCCAAAGTATTTCCAAGGACGCCGGCTGCAAAGCCGGCGTCCTTTTGTTTTTGTCCCTTCACTGTTGTCTTACGTGCTAACCGCCGCGCCGGCGTCGGTGCCCTATGGCGTTGCCATGTACTGCGGGCACGATTATCTCCTTTCCATCGTTTTGCCGGCGTTGCCCGGCGGTTGCGGTCGATCCGGGGAGGGGGCGCCTGCCCGTTTGGGTTTTCGGATGGCGTAGCCTGGTCGTGACGCTTCCGGGTGAGGACCGCCGTGCCTGGTTCCAGATAGGGCCTGGTGGCTTGGGTTTGGGTGGTGGCATCGGGAAGCGGCGCCTCGGCGTGTTGGCGGGGGTGTGATTTTTCACACTCACCGAGGTTTAATGTGCTCGCTGGTTTGGTCGCTTTGTACTGGTGACGGCGATGACGCCGGTCCCGATTAGCCCAAAAGGAGCACTAAACCATGCTGAGCCTGCAAACCAACGCCGCCGCCCTGTTCACCAAGAGCAACCTGAACGCCAGCCAGAGCGCCCTGACCACCGCGATGACCCGCCTGGGTACCGGTTTCCGCATCAACTCGGCCATGGACGACGCCGCTGGCCTGCAGATCGCCACCCGCCTGGACGCGCAGAGCCGTGGCATGACCGTGGCGATGAAGAACGCCCAGAACGGCATCAGCATGCTGCAGACCGCCGACGGCGCCTTGGGTGAAGTGTCCAACATCATGCTGCGCATGAAGGACCTCGCTACCGAAGCGGCCAACGGCACCGCCAGCGCCGCCGACCAGACCGCGGCCCAGGCCGAATTCGCTCAGTTGGGCAACGAACTAACCAACATCATGAGCAACACCAAGTTCGGTGGCACCGCCTTGCTGGCTGGCGGCAAGCTGGGCACCGGCCCGGTCACCTTCCAGATCGGTTCCTCCGCCAGCGAAACCTACGCCTTCGATGCCTCCACTCAGATGGGCACCTTCGCCACCTCGATGGCCGCGCTGCAGGGCGGCGACCTGACCACCGGTGCCAACGCCGCGATCACCCTGGCCGAGACCGCGCTGAATGACCTGGGCACGGTGCGTTCGGCCATCGGTGCCGGCGCCAACCGTCTGGACCATGTCTACAACAACCTGTCCAACGTCAACAACAACACCCAGATCGCCAAGGGCCGCATCATGGACACCGACTATGCTGCCGAAACCGCGTCGATGACCACCAAGCAGATGCTGATGCAGGCCGGCACCGGCATGCTGAAACAGAGCGGCACCATCGGCCAGCTGGCCATGTCGCTGATGCAGTAAGGTGCAGGGAGGATGGGGAGGGCCAGAGCGGCCTTGTCCTGTCGGGAGCGTGCGATGGGTTTCACGACGCTCCTCCCTTCCCACGGTATCCAGGCCAGCCGCTTTTGTGCGGCTGGCCTTTTTCATTGGGGTTGACCGATGGTGGAACGTATTGCGGCGCTGTCGCCAGTGGCAGCGGTGGGGCGCAGTGCCGCCGCCCAGAGCGGACGCTTACCGGTGGCCGGCGAGGAGCTGCGGCTGATCCTCGCCACGCGGCAGACCGACGGCACGCTGGAGCTGCAGGGCGCGGGGGTGACATGGCTGCTGCCGGGGTGGCCGCTGCCCGGAGAGGTTCCGGCGCCGGGCAGCGAGTTGCGCTTGCTGGTGCGCGCGGTGACGCCACGCCTGGAACTGGTGTGGCTGGATGCCCCCGGGGTTGCCGCGACGCCGGAGGAGGGCGCTGCGGCGCCGGCCTGGCAGAGGGATCAGGCGAGCTGGCCACGGCTGACCCTCGAGCGTCCGGATGCGGCGAAGTTGGGGGGCGATTGGCGTGAGGCCTTGCTGGGCAAGCTGGCCGTCAGCGCGGCGCGCTTCCGGCAGGAGGGCGGCAGCCATCTGTCCGGCGCCTTGCTGCTGGCCGCGCCGCAACTGGCGCTGGCCGGGTTGCGGGGACAAACGTTGGCCGAAGCCCCGTTGCCGCTGACCCTGCCGCTGTGGCTGTGGGGCGGGCCGGCGCTGGCCTTGAGTGTGGAAGACGCCATGCCGGGGCAGGACGAGGCGTCGGACGACGACACGCTGGATCTGCTGCTGGAGGCGACCTTGCCGGAGGTCGGCTGGATGCGGCTGCGGCTGCGTCTACAGCCAGCGGGCGTGGTTCTGGTGTTGGTGGCGTCCGCCGCGGGCTGCCGGTGGCTGGCGGCGTGGCGCGAGCCGATTCGCCAGGCGGTGGAGCGTACCGGGCTGCATCTTGTCGCCTGCCATATCGGCGAACGGGATGTGCTGCCGGGGCTGGCGCT
The DNA here is from genome assembly GCF_000283535.1 of Pseudogulbenkiania sp. NH8B. Taxonomy (GTDB): domain Bacteria; phylum Pseudomonadota; class Gammaproteobacteria; order Burkholderiales; family Chromobacteriaceae; genus Pseudogulbenkiania; species Pseudogulbenkiania ferrooxidans. The sequence goes on along the minus strand of NC_016002.1, from coordinate 3,071,649 downwards.
CGGGCGCCACGGCGTCAGCCTGCTCGAGGCGAGGCGGGTGTCGCTGGCGCTGTTCGCCGTGGCGGCGGAAGTGATGTTGTTGCTCTGCCCGCCGCCGGAATCGGTGCCGGGCGGTGCGTCGGCCGGGCTGGTTTAGGGGGCGATGTGCTGCACCCAGCCCATGTTTCTGCGGGGGAGGCTAGTTCGCTGCTGTCGGCTTGTCGGGAGGCGCGCGTGGGGTTGCGCTGCGCTCTAACGTTTTAGCCCCCATCCTGCGTTTCTTCCCCTCTGACCGTTCAGCCCAGCGTGCCGATCAGGCTGACTTCGCGGTTTTCCGGCACTTCGTTGTAGGACAGCACGTTGAGGCCGGGGGCGAACAGCCGGCCGTAGCGCGCCAGGAGCGGGCGGATCTGCGGCATCACCAGCAGGATCGGCGCGGTGGCGTGCTGTTTCATCTGGTCGCGGATGATCGGCATGTTGACCTGCAGCTGCTGCAGCACGTTGGGGTCGATCGGGAAGCTGTCGAGCGCCGGCTTGCCGGTCTGCTGCGCCTGCGACAGTGCGCCCAGCAGCAGGTTTTCCAGCTCGGCGGTGAGGTTGAACGCCTTCATCTCGCCGCGCGGCCCCAGGATGCCCTGCACGATCTGGCGCTTGAGCGCACTGCGCACCTCGGCGGCCAGCATGATCGGGTCCTTGCTGGTGTCGGCGGCTTCGACCAGGGTGGTGGCGATCGGCACGATGTCCTTGAGCGACACGGTGTCGGTCAAGAGGGTGCGGAATACCTTGAGTTGCTGGCTGGGCCCCAGCGCCTGGGTCAGTGCCTGGGAGAGCTTGGGGGCCAGCGCCGACAGCCGCTCGCCCAGCGCGGCGACGTCGTCGTGGCGGAACAGTTCGGCCAGGTTTTCGCGCATCACCTTGTTGAGGTGGGTGGCGATCACGCTGGGGCAGTCCACCACCTGGTAGCCCAGCCCCAGCGCGCGCGCCTTGTCGTCCGGCGCGATCCAGGTCACCGGCATGGCGTAGGCCGGGTCGATGCCGGGGAGGCCGTCGAGCTGGCCGTACACCTCGGGCGAGGGGATGGCCATCAGGCGGTCGGCGTAGACCTCGGCTTCGGCCAACGTCGCCCCGTTGATGGCGATGGCGTACTGCGAGGGCTTGAGGCGCAGGTCGTCGCGCACCGTCACCGCCGGCAACAGGACGCCCATGCTCTCGCTCAGGGTCTGGCGCACGCCCTTGACGCGCTTGCTGAGCGGCGCGCCCTGCGCCTTGTCGATCAGCCCGACCAGCTTGTAGCCCAGCGTCAGCGACAGCACCTCGACGTAGGGCAGGGCGTTCCACTCCAGCTCGATTTCGCCGTCGGCCAGCAGCGCCTGGTGGACCTTGGCCGGGTCGGCCGCGGCCGGGGCATGCTCGCCCGCGCGGCGCAGGCGCCAGCCGACGAAGGCGAGCAGGGCGGCGAAGGCGAGGAAGGTCGGCCACGGCATGCCGGGGATGATGGCCAGCACGAACATCATGCCGGCGGCGGACAGCAGCACCGTGGGCGAGGCCAACAGCTGCGAGCCGACCTGCTCCTGCATGTCGCCCGAGTCGCTGACGCGGGTGACGATGATGGCGGCGGCCGACGACAGCAACAGCGCCGGGATCTGCGCCACCAGGCCGTCGCCGATAGTCATCAGCGCGTACTGGCGGAAGGCGTCGGCGAAGCCCATGTCGTGCATCAGGGCGCCGATCGCCACGCCGCCGAACAGGTTGATGATCAGGATCAGGATGCCGGCGATGGCGTCGCCGCGCACGAACTTGGAGGCGCCGTCCATGGCGCCGTAGAAGTCGGCCTCGGTGGCGATGTCGCGGCGGCGCTGCTGCGCGGCTTCCTGGTTGATGACGCCGGCGTTGAGGTCGGCGTCGATCGCCATCTGCTTGCCGGGCAGGGCGTCCAGCGTGAAGCGCGCCGACACCTCCGAGATGCGCTCGGCGCCCTTGGTCACCACCACGAAGTTGATGATCATCAGGATCACGAACACCACCAGGCCGACCACGAAGTTGCCGCCGATCACCACGTGGCCGAAGGCCTCGATCACCCGGCCCGCCGCCGCCGTGCCCTGGTGGCCGTTGAGCAGCACCACGCGCGTGGAGGCGACGTTGAGCGTGAGGCGCATCAGCGTGGTGGCGAGGATGATGGTGGGGAACACCGAGAAATCCAGCGGTCGCCTGGCCGACACGCTGACCAGGATGACGATGATCGCCAGCACGATGTTGAAGGTGAACAGGGCGTCCAGCATCAACGGCGGCAAGGGCAGGATCACCATCGCCAGGATGGCGAGCAGGTAGAGCGGCGCGGCCACCTTGTGGCGGGCGATTTCGGCGAACAGGCGGGACAGTGACTTCATGCTGGATTTCGGGGTTCGGCCAACTCGTGCGGGACCGGCAGCTCGGCCGGCAATTCCGGCCGGCTATGCCGCGAACCCGCGCGGAACGCCTTCAGTTGCAGAACATAGGTCAGCACCTGCGCCACCGCCCGGTAGAGCGGGGCGGGAATCTGCTGGTTGACCTGGGTGGTGTGGTAGACGGCGCGCGCCAGGGGCGGGATCGGCAAGACCTCCACCGCGTGCTCGGCCGCCACCTGGCGGATGTAGAGCGCCATCTCGTCGATGCCCTTGGCGATGATGAACGGCGCCTCGGCGCGGCCTTCGTCGTATTTGAGGGCCACGGCGTAGTGGCTGGGGTTGACGATCACGACGTCGGCGGTCGGCACCGACTTGCGCACGCCGCGCTGTGCCATCTGCAGTTGCAGCTGGCGCACGCGCTGCTTGATCTCGGGGCGGCCTTCGGTGGTTTTGTACTCGTCCTTGATCTCCTGCTTGCTCATGCGCTGCTGGCGCAGGAACAGCAGGGTCTGCAGCGGCAGGTCGATCAGCGCGAAGGCGATGAACACCGCGGTCAGCGCCAGCAGCGCGTCCATCAGCAGGCTGGCGGCGCGGCTCAGCGCCTCGTCGAGCGGCACGCCCTGCAGCGCGAAGAAGTCTTGCGCCGCGCCGCGGCTGACGTGGTACAGCACCGCGCCCAGCACCAGCGCCTTGACGATGGACTTGGCGATGTCGCTGGCGTGCTGCGGCGAGGCGATGCGGCCGAAGTGGGCGAGCGGGTTGAGGCGGTCGAGGCGCGGCTGGAAGTGGCGGGCGGCGAATACCCAGCCCCCCGGAAACAGCGACACCGTCGCCACCAGGAGCGGAATCACCGCGAGCGGCAGGATCATCTTGAGCAGCAGCGTCAGCGTGCCGGAAAACAGCATCGACCAGGTGTTGCCCAAAGCGCCCTGGCCCGACAGCGTGGCGAACGACAGCGCGAACAGGCGGCGGAAGTCGTCGAGCCAGCCCGGCATCGACAGGAAGGCGAGCTTGAGCGCGACGAGCAGGCCGATGGCGCTCGCCATGTCGCGCGAGCGCGCCACCTGGCCCTGCTGGCGCGCCTGGCGCAGTTTGTGCGGAGTGGCCTTTTCGGTCTTGTCGCCGCCGCGCGTCTCAGCCATGGCCGTGCCCCAGCATGCCGTCGAGCATCTGCAGCAGCTGCCCGGACAGGCGCAGGTACTGCTCCGGCACGAAGCGCACGATCAGCCCCAGGGTGCCGAGCCCGAACAGCGTCACCACCGGGAAGCCCAGCGAGAACAGGTTGAGGGCGGGGGCGACGCGGTTGATCAGGCCGAAGCCGATCTGCACCACGAAGGTGGCGAACACTGCCGGCAGCGCCAGCAGGATGGCGGCTGCCAGCACCCAGCCGACGCTGTTGGCGAGGGTCTGTAGCGACAGCGCATCGATGCCGCTGCCGACCGGCCAGGCCTTGAAGCTGGTGTACACCACCTGGATCAGCACCAGGTGGCCGTCCACGGCGAAGAACACCATGGCACCCAACAGGTAAAGCAGGGTGGAGACCACGTCGGAGGAGTTGCCGTTGCCGGGGTCGTTCATCACCGCCATCGACAGCCCCATCTGCGACGACACCAGGAAGCCCAGCAGTGACAGCACCGCCATCACCAGCTGGAACGCCAGGCCGAAGATCAGGCCGATGATGGCCTGCTCGACGGCGACGGCGATGCCGTAGAGCGAGAACGGGTCGATCGCCGGCATGCCGCGCAGCGCCGGCAGCGACGCCACCGCCAGCGCCAGCGCGGCGCCGATGCGCACGCGCGCCGGCGTCATGCCTTCGCCGCTGAGCGGGGCGACGGCGAGCGCGGCGAGGAAGCGGCAGAACGGCCACCACAGGGCCGGCAGCAGCTGGATCAGGTCGGCGAACAGGCCGGTCATGGCGGCGCGCCTGTCATCCCACCAGCGTGGCGGCGCGGTGGAACATGTCGATGCAGAAGTCCATCAAGAGGCCGGTCATCCAGTGCCCGGCGAGCGCGATGGTGCCCAGCGTGATCAACAGGCGCGGCAGGAAGGACAGCGTCTGCTCGTTGATCTGGGTGGCGGCCTGGATCAGGCTGACCACGACGCCGACGATCAGGCTGGGCAGCACCAGCAGCACCACCAGGGTGACCACTACGCGCAGGCTGTCGTTGACGAGGTCGACCGCGATATCGGGGGTGAGCATGTCAGTAGGCCTGGATCGAGGTGACGAGGGTGTTGACGGTGAGCGACCAGCCGTCCACCAGCACGAACATCAGGAGCTTGAGCGGCAGCGAGATCACCAGCGGCGACAGCATCATCATGCCCATCGCCATCAGCACGCTGGACACCACCAGGTCGATCACCAGGAAGGGGATGAACAGCATGCAGCCGATCTGGAACGCGGTTTTCAGTTCGGACAGCACGAAGGCGGCGAGCTTGACGGCGAAGGCGTGGTCCTGCGGCCGCGCCACGTTCTCCTCGCCGGACAGCTTGGCCACCTGCGCCAGCGCCGCCTTGCTGGTCTGCGCCAGCATGAAGCGCGAGATCGGCTGCTGCGCCACGTCCAGCGCCTGCTGCATGGTGATCTTGTCCTGGTCGAACGGCAGCATCGCCTTGTTCCACACCTCCAGCCCGACCGGGCGCATCACCAACAGCGTCAGGATCAGCGCCACGCCGGTCACCAGGCGGTTGGGCAGCCCCTGCTGCAGCCCGAGCGCCTGCCTCAGCAACGACAGCACGATCACGAAGCGGGTGAAGCTGGTCATCATCAGCATCAGCACGGGCAACAGCCCGAGCAGGGTCATGATGATCAGGATCTGGGTCTTGACCGTGAAGTCGACCGGGGTGCCGCCAGCGTTGGCGGACAGCAGCTTGAGCGTGTCGGCGGCCCAGGCCGGCGCCGTCGCCAGCAGCAGGGCGGCGGCCAGCGCGAGGCGCGGCAGGCGGTGTCGCGGGGGGGTCATGGCGCCAGGGTGTCGAGGTCGAGGTCGTTGAGTTCGACCACGCGCAGGCCGTAGTTGTCGCCCGCCACCACCACTTCGGCGCGGCCGATCACCGAGCCGTTGATCTTGATGTCGAGCGGCTCGCCGGCCAGCTTGTCGAGTTCCAGCACCGAGCCCTGGCCGATGTTCACCAGGTCGGCCAGCGAGATGTCGGCGCTGCCGACTTCCAGCGTCAGCGTGACCGGAATCTTGCGCAGGAAGTGGCTCATGTCGCGTGCCGGGCGGACCGGCGCCGCGCTGGCGGGGGCGTGCTCCGCTGGCGCGGCATCGATATCCTTCAGCATGCCGTCCAGGTCGAAATCGTCGTTCAGTTCCATTGCTTACTCCGCATCGTCGAATGAGGTCAGGCACAGCTTGCCGTGGCTTTCGGCCACCGCGGCGGTGAATACCCGGGTGCGGCCGATGTAGACGTCGGCCTGCTGCTGCAGGCTGACCGGCAGCACCGAGCCGACCCGGAGGTCGAGGATTTCGCCCAGCGTCAGGCGCTTTTCCATAAGGCGCGCCGACAGCCGGATCGACAGTTGTTCGGCAAACGGCCGCGCCAGCGTCTTGCCCGCGGCCGGGCTCGGCAGCGCCGCCTGCAGCGGCAGCTGGCGCAGCACCTGGGCGAACACCGCCGCGTCCAGCGCCAGGCCGATCTGGCTCGCGCCGCCGCTGCCGGCTTCGCCCAGCGTCAGCTGCATGTGCCAGGCCGGCGCGTCGCCGGGGGGGAAGGGCAGGGTCTCCACCGCCGGGGGGGCCTTGAGCGTGGGCAGCGGGCGGCGTGAGAGGCGCCGCACCGCCTGCACCAGGCGCGCGGTGAGGCGCTCGCCCAGCATGCGCGCCAGGCGCCGTTCGGTTTCGGTTTCGCGCGGCGGCTGGGTGGCGGGCAGCGCCGGGCTGGCGCGTCCGCCGTAGCGGTAGTCGAGGATGCGCAGCAGCAGCGGGCGCGCCACGTTGACGCCGATGCCGGCACCGTCGAGGCGGTGCCAGGTGCGGCGCTCGGGGTCGAGGTCGGCCTGGCCGGCCTGCACGCCCTTGAACTGGAACTGGGCGCGGTAACGGGCGTTGAGCTCGTGCGCGACGAAGTCGGCCAGTTCCTGTTCCACCAGCCGCAGGAACACCGGCAGCAGATGGAAGGGGCGTCCCAGCGTGGTCGGGTCCAGCGCCGCTAAGCGGGCTCCGTCGGCGGGAGGAAGGATTCTGGACTTGGGCATGGCAGGTCTGTTCGGGTTGCGGGGCCGGCCTGCGGCGGGCGCGCCGCGGCGGGACAAATGATCGCGCATCTTACTGAATGGCCGTGGCACTGGGAGGTGAAAATTCACATAAGCAGTTGTGAAAATTCACGGCGCTTATCAGTAAGCAAAAGTTTAAACTGCCCGGAAATTTGCCAAGGATAGGCTGGGGAAGATACGGATTCGGCTCCGCCAGTTCCGGCCCTGCCAACGGCCCTGTACCGCAAGGAATTCCGCATGACTCCATCCCTGGGCGTGATGATCAACGCCGACCAGACGCAACTGCTCCGTGACATGTCGGGGCTGACCAAGGTGGCGGCCGCCGCCGAGCCGGCCGGACTGGACGCCGCGCCGGCGGCGTCGAGCTTTTCGCTGGCGATGCAGGGGGCAGTGCGCGAGGTCGACGCCCAGACCCGCGCCGCCAACGACAAGATGGCCGAGGTGGACAGCGGCAAGAGCGACGACCTGGTCGGGGCGATGATGCTGAGCCAGGAGGCCAGCCTGTCGTTCTCGATGCTGATGCAGGTCCGTAACAAGGTGGTCGGCGCCGTCGACGACCTGATCAAGATGCCCATCTGAAGCGCAGGTCCGACGTGATAGCTCAACTCCGTTCCGGCCTGGCCTCGTGGCGCGGCCTCGCCGCCCGCCGCCCGGCCATGCCCGCCGCCGCCGTCCGCACCCTGTTGCCGCTGCTGGTGCTGGCCATCGGCCTGACGCTGGCGGTGACGTTCTGGCTGTGGCGCGACGATGCCCGCTACAAGCCGGTGTTCGGCGCCCAGGAAAAGGTGGTCGCCGCCGACATGATGGCGGTGCTCGACGCCGAGAAGATTCCCTACCGCCTTCATCCGCAGACCGGCCAGGTGCTGGTGCCGGACGCCGACCTGGGGCGTGTGCGCATGGCGCTGGCCGCCAAGGGCGTGGTGGCGCAGCTGCCGGCCGGGCTGGAACTGTTGGACAAGAACGACCCGCTCGGCGTCAGCCAGTTCGTGCAGGACGTGCGCTTCCGCCGCGGCCTGGAGGGCGAGCTGACGCAGAGCATCCTGGCGCTGGAGCCGGTGCAGGCGGCGCGCGTGCACCTGTCGCTGCCGCGCTCCTCGTCCTTCGTCACCGCCGGCGAGGACAAGGGCTCGGCCTCGGTGGTGGTGACGCTGAAGCCGGGGCGGCAGCTCTCCAACGAGCAGATCGCCGCCGTGGTCAACCTGGTGGCGGGCAGCGTGTCGACGCTGAACCCGGCCAAGGTGACGCTGGTGGACCAGGCCGGCAACCTGCTGTCGTCGCGCATCGAGTTGGCCGAAGGCGGCCAGCCCGCCGCCGAGAGCGACGCCGCCAAGCGCTACCGCGAGGAGGCGCTGGAGAACGTGCGCGCGCTGCTGACCCCGGTGGTCGGCGCCGACAACTTCAAGGTCAGCATCACCGCCGAGGTGGACAACGACCGCGTCGAGGAGACGCGCGAGAAGTACGGCGAGGCGCCCAAGATCACCAACGAGGCGTCGCGCGAGGAAAAATCCAACGACAAGCTGGCGCTGGGCATTCCCGGTTCGCTCAGCAACCGTCCGATCAATACCGATTCCTCGGCGCCGGCGCAGGAGAGTGTCGGCGGCAACAGCAAGAATGCCGTGACGCGCCAGTACGCCTACGACCGCAGCATCATGCAGATCAAGCATGCGCGCGGCCGCCTCTCCCGGCTGTCGGTGGCGGTGGTGCTGAACCAGGCTGCCGCGCCGGCCAAGGGCGGCTGGCAGGCGGAGCAGCTCGCCAACGTCGACAAGGTGCTGCGCAACGGCCTGGGCATCAAGGCCGAGCGCGGCGACGCGCTGGCGGTGACGGCGATGAACTTCCCCGGCCAGGTGGCGCTGGAGCCGTGGTGGCAGCAGCGCGACACCCTGCTCGACGGCGCCAGCTGGCTGGCCTACGGCGTGGCAGCCCTGCTGGGCTACCTGCTGATCGCGCGTCCGCTGTTGAAGATTCTGCGCCAGTGGGCGAGCCGGCCGCAGACCGCCGGGGCGCTGGTGCCGCTGGCGACCGATGGCCAGCCGGAGCCGCTGCTGCTGGAGCCGGACGAGCAGCCGGCCGGCACGGCGCCGCAGGGCCGTCCGCTGGCGTTGCCGGAGGGGCAGCCCACCGGTGCGAGCCCGGTGATGCCGCTCTTGGAGAACTACGATTTGCCGCCGGCGGGTTCGTCGGTGGACGTGCTGGTCGACCATCTCAAGGGTCTGGCCGCCAAGGAACCGGAGCGTGTGGCCGAGGTGGTGAAACAGTGGGTGCAGAAAGATGGAAGAAACCAGTAAGCCCGGCGCGAGCGCCGCTTCGGCCAACCTGCCGGCCGATCCCGCCGCGATGACCCCGGTGCAGCAGGCCGCCATCCTGCTGCTGTGCATGGGCGAGGAGCCCGCCGCCGGCGTGCTGCGCTGCCTGTCGCGCGAGGAACTGCTGGCGGTGACCCAGGAGATGTCGGGCCTGAGCGGCATCAAGGTGGACTCGGTCAAGGGCGCGATCCAGAAATTCTTCGACGAATACCGCGAGCAGAGCGGGGTGCACGGCGCCAGCCGCTCCTTCCTCAAGCGCTCGCTCGACCTGGCGCTGGGCAGCGACATCGCCAACAGCGTGCTCGACAACATCTACGGCGACGCCATCCGTCCCAAGATGGCGCGCCTGCAGTGGGTCTCGCCGCAGTGGCTGGCCGATCGTATCGGCAGCGAGCACGTGCGCATGCAGGCGGTGTTCCTCGCCTTCCTGCCGCCGGCGCTGGCGGGCCAGGTGGTGGAGGTGCTGCCGGAAGAAAACCGCGACCGCGTGCTGGTCAACATCGCCCGTCTCAAGGACGTCGACCGCGACCTCCTGCTCGAGCTGGAAGAGCTGGTCAACCGCTGTCTGGAAAGCCTGCACACGCAGAGCACCGCGGTGGAGGGCATGCAGCAGACCGCCGACATCATCAACCGCCTGCCGGGCGACCGTGCGCGCATGATCGAATTGTTGCGCGCGCACGACCCGGACATCGTCGGCGAGATCGAGGCACGCATGTACGACTTCTTCGTGCTGTCGCGCCAGACCGAGACGGTGCTGATGCGCATCGCCGAGGAGGTGGCGCTGGAACAGTGGGCGATCGCGCTCAAGGGCGCCGAGCCGGCGGTGCGCGAGGCCATCGTGCAGACCATGCCGCGCCGCCAGGCGCAGAGCTTCGAGGACATGATGCGCCGCTCCGGCCCGGTGCCGAAAAGCCGCGTCGAAGAGGTGCGGCGCGAGATCATGGCGCAGGTCAAGGCGCTGGCCGACGCCGGCGAGATCGACCTGCAGCTGTTCCCCGAGGAAGTGGTCGAGTGAAGCACTGGCGCCCGTTCCGTTTCCCGCCGTTGCTCCAGGCCCCGTCCGTCGCGTCCGGCCCGCACGGTGACGATGCCGCGCAGCTGCAGGTCTCGGTCGCCGACGGTTTCCGCCAGGGCATGGACGCCGGCTACCGCGAGGGCGTCGCCGCCGGCGAGCAGGCCGGGCGCGACGCCGGCCTGGCCCAGGGGTTGGCCGAAGGCCGCGCGCAGGGTTTCGAGGCGGCGCGGCGCGAGGTGCTGGCGCAGCTGGACGGCCTGGCCGCCCCGCTCGCCGCCGCGGCCGAGGCGATGCGCCGCACCTGCGAGGACTACCAGGGCGCGCTGCGCGAGGACGTGGTCGAGCTGGTGGCCAAGGTGGCGCGCCAGGTGATCCGCTGCGAGCTGACGCTGAAGCCGGCGCAGATCCTCGATCTGGTCGAGGAGACGCTGGCCGCGCTGCCGCCGGTGAGCGGCGAGGTCGAGGTGCTGCTCAACGCCGAGGAATGCGCGCGCATCCGCGAGCTGGCGCCGGAGCGCGCCGCGCGCTGGCGCCTGGTGCCGGACGCCAAGCTGGCCGCCGGCGAGTGCCGCGTACGCACCGCCGAGAGCGAGGCCGACGCCGGCTGCCAGCAGCGCCTGGAGCTCTGCCTCGACAAGGTGCGCGAGCAGCTGGGCGCGGCTGCGCCGCTGACCGCGCCCAGTGGCACGGCCGCGACCGGCGCCGTGGCGGAGGTCTGAGCATGCTGCGCGCCGCGCTGGAAAAGCTGGAGCTGGACGACGTGCCGGTGGCGACCGTCACCGGCCGCCTGGTCGGCGCCTCCGGCCTGCTGTTGGAGAGCGTCGGCTGTCCGCTTGAGACCGGCCAGCGCTGCCTGATCGAAACCGCCGCCGGCGAGTGGCTGCAGGCGCAGGTGGTTGGCTTCAAGCGCGAGGTGTCCTACCTGATGCCGTTCAAGAAGCCGGTCGGCCTGACCACCGGCGCGCGCGTGCAGCCGGCGCCGGATGCCGCCGGGCTGTTCATCGGCCCGTCCTGGCTCGGGCGCATCGTCAACGGCCTGGGCGAGCCGCTCGACGGGCTGGGCCGCCTCGGCGGCGAGCACCCGCTGGCGGCGCATCCGCCGCGCGTCAATCCCCTGAAAAAGCGTCCGGTCGATACCCCGCTCGACGTCGGCGTGCGCGCCATCAACGGCCTCTTGACGCTCGGGCGCGGCCAGCGCGTCGGCCTGTTCGCCGGCAGCGGCGTCGGCAAGAGCGTGCTGCTCGGCATGATCACCCGCCACACCGAGGCCGACGTGGTGGTGGTCGGGCTGATCGGCGAACGCGGCCGCGAGGTGCGCGAGTTCGTCGAGCACGCGCTCGGCGCCGAGGGCCTGGCCAAGGCGGTGCTGGTGGTGGCGCCGGCCGACGAGTCGCCGCTGATGCGGCTCAAGGCCACCGAGCTCACCCACACCATCGCCGCGCATTTCCGCGACCAGGGGCGCCACGTGCTGCTCTTGGTCGATTCGCTCACGCGCTACGCCATGGCGCAGCGCGAGGTGGCGCTGGCGCTGGGCGAGCCGCCCGCCACGCGCGGCTACCCGCCGTCGGTGTTCGGGCTGTTGCCGACGTTGGCCGAAAGCGCCGGCAACGGCGAGGGCGAGGGCAGCATGAGCGCGATCTACACCGTGCTGGCCGAAGGCGACGACCAGCAGGACCCGGTGGTCGACACCGCGCGCGCCATCCTCGACGGCCACATCGTGCTGTCGCGCGGGCTGGCCGAGCGCGGCCACTACCCCGCCATCGACATTGCCGCCTCGGTCAGCCGCTGCATGGGGCTGGTGGCCGGGGCGAGCCAGCGCGAGGCGGCGCGCACCCTGCGCGGGCTGTGGGCGCGCTACCAGGAGGTGCGCGCGCTGATCCCGCTGGGCGGCTACGTGCCCGGCGCCGACGCCGAGACCGACCGCGCGGTGCAACGGATGCCGCTCATCGAACGTTTCCTGCGCCAGGACGCCGCCGTCGCGGCGCCCTACGGCGCCACCCTGCAGCAACTCGAGGAACTGTCCGCATCATGAAACAGCAAGAAGCCCTGCACCGCCTGCAGCTGATGGTGCGGCTGCGTGATAACGACGTGGAACGCCTGGAAACCGAGCTCGTCGCCAAGCGCCGCCTGCAGGAACGCTACCGCCGCAACATCGAGCGCATGGGCGAGCTGTGCGGCCAGAGCGGCGCCAGCGCGGCCACCGCCTCGCCGGCGCTGGCGCTCAACTGCGCCGGCTACAAGGGGGCGCTGCTGCAGCTGATGGCCTCGCAGCAACAGGATCTGAACCTGGCCGAAGCCGACGCCGCGGTGAGCCAGCGCGCGCTGGCGGCGGCCACGCTGCGGCGCGAGGCGCTGGCGCAGGTGCGCGACGACACCGCCGCACGGCTCGCCAGCGAGCGTGCCCGGCGCGAGCAGAAGCACAGCGACGACTTCGCCGGCCAGGCGTGGTGGCGCGGCCGCACCACGGTGTGATTATTCACGCCGCCTGAAGGAAACCGCCGTTCCGGTCGCCTTGAACAGATATTGAGACCGGATAAGGAGCACACCATGGCCGACATCAACCCGACGCAGATGGCCACGCAGCTGGCCAACCTGTACGTGCAGCAGGCGCAGCAGCGCCTGTCGATGCAGAACAGCAGCGCCAAGGCGCGCAGCGACGGCCTGAGCAAGCTGCAGAGCGCGCTGCAGGACTTCCGCTCGGCGCTGACCACGCTGTCGGCCAAGAAGAGCATGGTGGCGATGAGCGCCAGCTTCAGCCAGAGCAACGCCGGCACCGTCAGCGCCAGCGGCACGGCCCAGGCCGGCAGCTACTCGCTGTTCGTCGAGCAGCTGGCGAGCGCGCAGCAGCTGGCGTACGACGGGGTGTCCGGCGCCAGCGGCGGCACCCTCACCGTCAGCCTCGGCGGCAACCCCTTCAGCGTCGATCTCGCCAGCGCCGACCGCGACGGCGACCACAATCTCACCACCAGCGAAATCGCCCTGGCCATCAACCAGGCCTCGGGCAACGCCGGCAAGGTCAACGCCATGGTGCTGACCGCCAACGGCATCTCGCGCCTGGTGCTGACCTCGGGCAAGACCGGGGCCGCCAACACCATCAGCGTCGACGCCAGCCAGGCCAGCGATGCCGCCCTGCAGACCGCGTTCGCGACCTCGTCGCAACTGAGCCCCGCGCAGGACGCCAAGGTCTGGCTGGGCGGGCAGGGCAGCGGGGTGCTGATGCAGCAGGCCTCCAACACCTTCACCGCCATCGGCGGCGTCACCATGACCTTCGGCCCCATGAGCGCCGGCCAGAGCCTGACGCTGGACGTGGCGCGCAGCGACGGCGACACCGGCGGCAACGTGCAGAACTTCGTCGACGCCTACAACACGCTGCTCAAGTCGCTGGGCGGCCTGACCGCCGCCGGGGGCGCCGACAAGGACCAGAAGGCCGGGCCGTTCGCCACCGACGCCGGGGTGCGCTCGCTGCGCGACCATCTCAACACCCTGATCCGCCAGAGCTTCGGCGGCGTGCGCCTGGCCGACCTGGGCATCACCGCCGCGCGCGACGGCACGCTGTCGCTCGACCGCAGCAAGCTCGACAAGCTCCTGGCCAACCAGCCCACCGCGCTCGACGGCTTCTTCAACGGCAGCAACGCCGACGGCCTGCTCGCCCAGGCCGGCAGCTACCTCGACAAGTGGCTCAACGCCAGCAGCGGCCTGATCACGCAGCGCAAGGACAGCGCGCAGCGCATGCAGAACGATCTCGACGCGCAGCAGACGCGCATCGATAACCAGTACGACCAGGCTTACAAGCGCTACCTGGCGCAGTTCACCCAGCTGCAGACCATGCAGGCGCAGATGAGCCAGACCCTGGATTCACTCAACAGCTACTTCAGCAGTAACCCGTAACCGACGACAGGAAGCCACCTTGGATTACGAAGCCTACCGCAGTTACCACTCGGTCAACCTGGAAGCGCAGACCGCCACCGCCTCGCCGGTGCAGCTGGTGCTGGTGCTGTTCGACGGCCTGCTGGAAGAGCTGGCGCGCGCCCGCGGCCACCTGGAGGGCCAGCGTTTCGAGCAGAAGGGCGACAGCATCACCAAGTGCATCAACATCCTCAACGGCCTCTCCAGCGCGCTGGATTTCGAGTCGGGCGGCGAGGTGGTGACCGACCTGGCGCGGCTCTACGACTACTGCGCCTTCCGCCTCTACCATGCCAGCGTGGAGCTCGACGTGGCGGCGCTGGACGAGGTCGTCGGCCTGCTGGGCACGCTCAAGGGCGGCTGGATGGGAGTGCGCGATCAGCATGAAGCCGCCTGAACTCGATCACCTGGAAAGCGCCCTGCGCGTGGCCCTGGCGGCGCAGGACTGGGAGCGGCTGACGGCGCTGGACGCACGGCTGTCGGCGTGGCTGGCCGGCGCGCCGGCGGCCATCGAGCGCGCCCGCCTCGCGCGCCTCTGCGCGCTCTACCGCGACATCCTGGCGGCCGGCAGCACGGCCGGTGCCGAACTGGAACAGCGCCTCGCGCTGCTGAGCCGGGAACGCGAAGGCCAGCTCGCCTACGCCCAGGCCCGGCAATGGGAGGGCGCATGACGACCTTGCCCACCCTGTCCACCGTACCTCTGGCGGAAACCCGTTCCGCCGAACCCGTCGCCGTCGCGGCGGTAGCGCCCGCCGCGACCCCCGCCGCGTCCCCCGACTCCGCCGTGCCGGCCGACTTTGCCGCGGCGCTGCTGGCGGTGGTGCTGCCGGTGCCCGCCCCGGCAGCGCCGGCGCCGGGCACCGCGTCCTCCCCGGCGACCACCGATGCCGGGCCGGACGACGAGCGCCATCACAGCGAGCAGGAGCAGAGTGCCACGGCGTTGTCGGCCGTGCCGGTCACGCCCTTGTCGCTGCTGCTGCCGCCGCTCCCGCTTACCCCGCCGTTGTCTTCGGCCAACCTTTCCACGTTCCAGGGCCTGGCCGGCGTGGCGGCGGGCAGCGTGCCGGCCTCGGCGCGCGACAGCCTGGCCTTCGCCGCTACCACCGCCCCCGTGCTGTTGCCCGACGCCACCTCGCCGGCCGCCGCCGGGCTCCCACTGCGCCTGGCCACGCAGGATGGCAGCACCGCACCGTTGGCCGGCAGCCCGGCGCCGAATCCGCTACCAGGCTGGTTTGTCCACGCCCAAGGCGCCGAGCCGCGCGCGGCCTTGCCGGAATGGGCGCCGCTGGCGCTGCCGGCCGGCCAGCCGGCGCGCTGGGGCGAGTCGCTGCGCGCCGCGCTGGGCGAGCGCCTGGCGGTGCAGAGCACGCACGGCATGGACCGTGCGCTGATCCGCCTCGACCCGCCGTCGTTCGGTTCGCTGGAAATCGCCATCCGCCACGAGGCCGGCACCCTGACGGTGCAGCTGGTGGCCTCGCACGGCGAGGTGGTGCGCCAGCTGCAGGCGATCGGCGACGCGCTGCGCCAGGACCTGTCGGCACGGCAGTACACCCAGGTGGCGGTGGAGGTGCGCGAAGGCGCGCCCGGCGGCCACCAGGAGCAGGGGCAGGGCCGCTCCGGGCGCGACGGCGCGCCGGACGGGCGCAGCCCGGGACGCGCGCTGGCCGAGGCCGGTGGCGATGGTTTTGCACCGTTCGCGCTGGCGCAGGGCTGAGGCAGAGAAAGGACAGATCGGATGAACACGAAAACGATAATGGGTGCGGTGCTGGGGATGGTGCTGGCGGTGGCGCTCGGTGCCGGCGGTGTCTACTGGTGGCTGGGGCAGGGCAAGGCGGCGGCATCACCGGCTGCCGTCGAGAAGGCCGAACCGAGCCGCTACGTCAGTCTGGACAAGGTGATCGTCATGCTGCGCAGCGAGGCGGGCGACCCCGAACTGCACTACATGGCGCTCGACCTGGTGTTCCGCACCGGCGAGACGCACGAAAAGGAGCTCAAGGAGCAACTGCCCTTCCTCAAGACCGTGGCGGTGCGCGCGCTGTCGCCGCTCGCGCTGGCGCGCGCCTCCGGCATGACCATCGACGACTACCAGAAGCTGCTGGGCAAGGCCTACCGCGCCAGCTACGGTGCCGAACACGGCGCCCAGCCGTTCTCCGACGTCATGGTCGGCAAGCTGATCATCGAGTAAGCCCATCATGTACGCCGACTACGCCACTCCCGACGCGCCGGCCGAACTCGAGGCGCGCTGCCTGCGCGATTTCGCCCCGCTGGTGAAGCGTGTGGCGCGCCAGCTCAACTCGCAAGCCAACGGCGTGATCGAGCGCGAGGACATGGAACAGATCGGCCTGATGGCGCTGCTCGAGGCGCTGCGCCGCTACGGCGAACCGGACCAGCGCTTCGCCGGTTACGCCGTGCTGCGCGTGCGCGGCGCCATCCTCGACGAGCTGCGCCGCCTCGACTGGCGGCCGCGCGCGCTGCGCCAGGACGCGCACCGCCTGCGCGATGGCTTGCGCGAGCTGACGCGGCGCCTCGGGCGCGAACCCAGCGAGGCGGAAGCGGTGGCGCAGCTGGGGCTCAGCGCCGAGGACTACCGCGCGCTGCTGGTGGCGGAAAACGCCGAGGCCATGGCCAGCTTCGACGAACTGGTCGCCGCCGGCATCGAGCCCATCGACGACAACACCCCCGAGGCCTGCGTGCTGCAGCGGCGCACCCTGGCGGCGGCGCTCTCCGCGCTGGACGAGCGCGAACAGCGCGTGATCCAGCTCTACTACGAATTCGAACTCAGCCTCAAGGAGATCGCTGCCGTGCTCGACCTGACCGAAGCGCGGGTGTGCCAGATCAACAAGAGCGCTCTCAAGAAAATGAAGGTCCGGCTCGACGCCGCCTGAACTCCCTGGAAAGGCAACTATGCAGCAACTACTCGGCATCGGCATCGTTCTCGGATGCGTCTTCGGCGGCTTCATGCTGGGCGGGGGGGCGATCCACGTCATCTGGCAACCGGTGGAACTGCTCATCATCTGCGGCGCCGCGATCGGCGCCATCGTGCTGGGCAACCCCAAGCACGTGCTGCTGGAAATGGGCGGCCAGATCAAGCGCGTGGTGCTGCGCAAGAAGCACGGCGCCGAATTCCAGCGCCAGCTCTTGCTGTTGATGTACGAACTCCTGATCACCGCGAGCCAGGGCCTGAAGGCGCTCGACGAGCACGTCGAGGCGCCGCGCCAGAGCCCGTTGTTCAACCGTTACCCGCTGGTGCTGCAGCAGCCCAAGCTGCTGGCCTTCATCGTCGACAATTTCCGCCTGATGGCGATGGGCAAGATCAGCGCGCACGAGCTGGAAGGCGTGCTCGACCAGGAAATCGACGCCATCCACGAGGAGCTCAACCAGCCCTCCAAGTCGCTGCACAAGATCGGCGAGGCGATGCCGGGCTTCGGCATCCTGGCCGCGGTGCTGGGCATCGTGATGACCATGAACAGCGTCGGCAACGGTGCCACCACCGGCGAGATCGCCGAGAAGGTCGGCGCCGCCATGGTCGGCACCTTCATCGGCATCTTCTTCTGCTACGGCGTGCTCGACCCGCT
Organism: Pseudogulbenkiania sp. NH8B; assembly: GCF_000283535.1. Taxonomy (GTDB): domain Bacteria; phylum Pseudomonadota; class Gammaproteobacteria; order Burkholderiales; family Chromobacteriaceae; genus Pseudogulbenkiania; species Pseudogulbenkiania ferrooxidans. The sequence continues at coordinate 3,054,274 of NC_016002.1, read as the reverse complement.
CAGCAACGTGATGCACCAGCAGGTCAAGGAGGAGCTCTCCAACTTCGAATCGGTCAAGGTGGTGATCACCACGCACGCCTCCGGCAAGCCGCCGCTGCTGGCGATCGACGCCGGGCGCCGCCTGGTCCAGCTCAACACCAAGCCGAGCTTTTCGCAGCTGGAAAGCTGGATCAACGCGCTGCAAGGCGTGTGAGGTAGCGCACCGTGAGCCTGGACAAGAAGAAGGAAGGCACCGCCGCCGTCATCAAGAAAGTGTCGCGGCGCCAGGACGATGGCGGCCACAGCGGGGCATGGAAGGTGGCGTTCGCCGACTTCGTGCTGGCGCTGATGTGCCTGTTCCTGGTGATGTGGCTGCTCGCCTCGCGCGAGCAGGAGACCATGGCCCAGCTGTTGCGCAACGGCGGCGGCAGCCCGCTGGCGGAGGGCACCCAGTCGCGCATCGAGCACCAGGGTACGCCGCACGGCAGCCTGATCCCGCGCGAACTGGTGCCCGGCCAGCAGGCCACCGAGTCGCGCCCCAATTCGCAGGTCAAGAGCAGCGCCCAGCCCTCGGCGCTCGACGACGGCAACGGCGCCAAGCTGCGCCAGCGCTACGACAGCGCCGCCGACCTGCAGAAGCTGGCCAAGATGATGTCGGACCTGTCGGTCGAGGCCGGGCTGGCCGGCAACATCCAGACCGTGATCACCCCCTACGGCCTGCGCGTGATGCTGCACGATACCGACAAGCAGGGCATGTTCGAGCGCGGCAGCGCGGTGATCAACGAGCGTTTCAAGCACCTGCTGCAGAAGATGGGGCAGATGTTCGCCCATATCGACAACCAGCTGTTGCTGGTGGGCCATACCGACTCGCTGCAGTACAAGGGGCAGGATTACGCCGCCTTCTCCAACTGGAGCCTGTCCAGCAACCGTGCCATGGCGGCGCGCATGCAGCTGCTGCTGGGGGGGATGGCCAGCAACGGCATCCTGCAAGTGGTCGGCATGGCCGACCGTGCCCCGCTCGATGCGCGCCATCCGGACGCCGCGCTCAACCGCCGCATCGAACTGCTGGTGCTGACCACCGGCCAGGCGCAGACCGTGGCGGCGATGTTCGGCATGCCCGGCGAGGGCGGCCAGCCCGCCGCCGGCGCCGAAAAACCCTCCGCGGCCGAACTGGCCGCGCTCAAGCAGCAACTGCGTCCTTAAGCCCCGCCTTACCTCTTCCTCTACAAAAGCCCGGACAAAAATCCGAGCTTTTGATCGTCTGAATCAAGAAAAGTTCACTAATTGCTTTGCAAAACTTTACAATAATGACGTTATTAATAACAATGGCACCGTTAATCGATTTGGCATGGCAGGACAAACAAAAAAAATGCCAATAACCGTCCGCTCCACAACGTTCATGCCATGCCGCGCCACGCGGTGGTGTTTGTTTAAATAGCTCGTGCACATATAAAAAAATGACAAAGCAAGATACCAAACAGCTCCTGCTCGCGACCGATTTTTTCGGTGGCCTCAACGACTTCGCTCTCGACGAATTGATCGACCTCGCCGTTCCACTGAACTTGCGCAAGGGCGACCCGCTGTTTCTGGAAGGGGGAAACAGCGCAGCGATCTATCTGCTGACCGAAGGGCGCATCGAGTCCTTCGTCTCGGACGGCCAGGGCAAGAAGTTCGTGTTCATGTTCAACGAACCGGGCGAACTGATGGGCGAGGTCTCCTACCTGGACGGTGGGCCGTGCGCCTGGAGCGCCGTGGCCGAGCGCGACTGCCGGCTCTTGATGTTCCGGCGCACCGACCTGGTCAGCGTGTTCGGCGTGGCCGACGGTCTGCCCTGCGAGACCATCCGCAGCAAGATCCTGCTGCGACTGGCCGGCATGGTGCGGCGCATCTCGACCTCGGCCAAGAACCTGGCGCTGCTCGACGTCTACGGCCGCATCCGCATCCTGTTCAACGAGCTGATGGTCGAGGAGGACGGCGTGCTGCAGCTCGACAAGCCGCTGACCCAGCAGGAAATCGCCGACCAGATCGGCTCCTCGCGCGAGATGGTGGCGCGCATCCTCAAGGAGCTGGTCTACGGCCACTACATCCGCATGGAAAACCGCCGCATCGTGTTGCTCAAGATGCTGCCGGAGAACTTTTAAGTTTTTCTGGCAGGCGGTCGTCTTGTCTCTATTAAGACAGACGAATTGCATTGACGAGGCTCACCATGCGCATCACTCCCCAACGCCCTGAACGTCGCGACGTCGCCCCGGCCGAGCGCCCGGCCACCTCCCCGACCGCGCCTGCCGTCCGCCCTGCGGCGGCGGCCGAGGCCAGTGGGGCGGCACTGCTCGAGCCGGCGCAGGCCGCCCTGCGCGCCGCGCCCGAGATCGACCTCGAGCGCGTCGCCGCGGTCAAGGCGGCGCTGGCGCGTGGCGAGGCCCCGTTCGACCCGGGACGGCTGGCGGCGCTGATCGACCGTTATCACGGCGGACGCGGATGAGCCGCGAGGCCCGTTTCCGCCAGCTGCTGGGCGACATGCGCCTCGACCTGGCCGATTACCAGCAACTGGAACAGCTGCTGGAGAGGCAGTTCAAGGGCGCGCTGGGTCATGACGCGGCGACGCTGGCCGAGACCGGCGAGCGGATCGTGACGCTGGTCGGCCGGCTCGACGGTCGTCGTCGCGCCCGGCGCGAACTGGCGGCCGAGCTGCTGGGACGGCCGCGGCGGCTGTCGGTCGAGGAGGTGCTGGCACAGCTGCCCGCCGCCCCACGTCAGGCCTGCGAAGCGCTGTGGGCGACGCTGCGCGGGCGGGTGGCGCAGTGCAAGACGCTGAACGAGCGCAACGGCCGGCTGCTGATGGCGCAGCACGACAACCTGGAGCGTGTGCTGTTCGGTGAGAAGGATATCTATGTTCCGCTCTGATCCAACCCTCGGTTCACTCCCTTTCGACGCCGCCTGGCGCGCCGTGGCGCTGCCGTTGCCGGCGGCGGGCGAGGGCGGCGGCTTCTCCGCGCTCTATCGCCAGACCCGGCAGGAGGTGGTCGATTCGATCGAGAAGGGGTTCGGTGCGAGCGAGATGACGCTGTCGCCGGAAGGCGCCTGGGCGCGCCAGCGCGGTGCCGAGGCGGTGGCGGCCACGGTGGGTGGCGACGACGCCAGCACGCCGGGCACGGCACAGCAGGCGTTCCTGAGCCAGGTAGAGCCGTACGCGCGCGAGGCCGCGGCGCGGTTGGGGGTGGCGCCGGATCTGATCGCCGCACACGCCGCGCTGGAGTCCGGCTGGGGCAAGCGCCCGCTGACACAGGCCGACGGCACCAACAGCCACAACCTGTTCGGTATCAAGGCCGGCGCCGGCTGGCAGGGCGAGGTGGTGACTGCGCTCACCACCGAGCATGAGGCGGGCGCCGACGTGAAGCGCAGCGAGCGCTTCCGCGCCTATCCGGATTGGCGCGGCGCCTTCGCCGACTACACCCAGCTTTTGGCCAGCAACCCGCGCTTCCGTGGCGTGCAGGGCGTGGGCAACGACGCCGCGGCATTCGCCCAGGCCTTAGCCAAGGGCGGCTACGCCACCGACCCGGACTACGCCGGCAAGCTGGCGCGGGTGGTGGCGTCTATCCGGGCGGGCAGCTGAGAGAGCCTGTTCTCCCTCTTTTGCACGCAACGTGTTTATCGAGTCCGGTTTTTGTGTCCGCTACGCGGACCCTATTGAGAAGCGGTGCTGACCGCCTGCAGGCAAGAGGGCTGTCTCGCCAGCCCCCTTGCAATCCCAGGCGACCCCGACGGCCCGTGAATTCCCGCTTGGCCAGGATGGAGCAAGGCGCCGCCAAGCTCGCGATTTGCTAACGTCAAATCGCTCAAACAAGCGGCGGCTTAAAACCTTGCCCCACCCAATCCAAGCGGCACGGGCCAACGGGGGTGGGGCGAGTCGCTGCTATCTTGGCTTCGAGTCTTGTCGTGAGGCGGGGAGTGCTGTCGGCAGCTCTGGTTGTCATACACAAGCCCCGTCCGGGACGGGGCTTGTGTGCGTCTGAGGCAGGGTCCTCACTCCGGCACCACCCGTCCGGCCTCGGCCACCCGGGCGCGCAGGATCTTGCCGCTGCCGACGTTGCGCACGCGGATGACGTCGTTGCGGCGTCCGCTTTCCAGCGATTCGCCCGGCGCCGTCACCACGATCCCCTCCTTGCTCGCCACGATCTCCACCGCTTCGCCACGCCGCACCAGCACGGCGGCCTCCAGCAGCTTCCTGCGCAGCGGCTGGCCGCGTCGCAGCGCGCTGCGACTGCTCAAGCCGACCGCCTCGGCCGGGCTGTGCAAACCCTCTTCCAGCTCGTACACCGGGCGCTGCGCCCATTCCACGTCGTCGGCGCCGAGCACCTTGCCGGCGTCGAGGTCGCGTGTCGCCACCAGCTGACGCGCCTCGAGTTCGGCACGCACGGTGTAGACGGTGCTCCAGCCCTGCGGCTCCGGGCAGCGCACGGCAAAACGCAGGCGCGACAGCGAGGCGGTGTCGAACGCCTCGACCTCCAGCGGCTGGCGGCAGGCCGGCAGCGCCGCCGCCTCGCGCGGCGGGATCGGCGTCAGGCGCGGCCGTGCCTGCTCCAGCCCGACCCGGGCCGCGGCGTCGTCGAGCCAGCGCCGGGCGTGGGTCAGCACTGCGCGGTCGAGTTCGCGCGCGGCCGGGCTGGCGTCCGCGGCGGCCGGCAACGACAGGGTCAGCAGGGTCAGCAACAGGGGGGTAGGGCGGAGGGCTGTGAATATTGCCATTTGCTCGGGCTTGGTAATTATTACATGTACGTCGGGATGGCCAGTTATTAGTATCGCCTTTCAAGTAAGGCGGCTATTAGCATAGCTCTGTTTTTCAATGGTATTGAACCGAATCGGGCGTGGCAATGGGCATACATTTCGACAAGGCGCTGGATATCCACCCGGAGGCGCTCAAGCTGCGGGCGGAACGCACCAAGGTCCTGGCATCCAACATCGCCAACGAAACCACGCCGGGCTACCAGGCGCGCGACGTCGATTTCCGTTCGGCGCTGGCCGCCGCCGCCGATGAAGCTGATTTTCCGCTCGACGATTCGTCCGGTGGTCTGCTCTACCGCGTCCCCAACCACCCGTCGCGCGACGGCAATACCGTCGAGCTCGGCGTCGAGCAAGCCGAGTTCTCGCAGAACGTCTCCGAATTTCAGACCAGCCTGACCTTCCTCAACATGCAGTACAAGGGCCTGGCCAAAGTCATCGCAGGGTAATCCACCATGGCATTCAGGGATATTTCCCGCATCGCCGGTTCGGCCATGACGGCCCAGACCGTGCGTCTCAATACCGTCGCCAGCAACCTCGCCAACGCCGAATCGGCCTCCGGTTCGGAGGGCGCGGCGTTTCGCGCGCGCAAGCCGGTGTTCGCCACCGTGTACCGGGGCGCCGACAGCGACGGCGCCTGGCAGGGCGCCAGCGTGCAGGTACTCGACGTGGTGAAGAGCGACAGCCCGCTGCGCAAGGTGCACGAGCCGTCCAACCCGCTCGCCGACGCCGACGGCAACGTGTTCTACCCCAACGTCAATCCGGTCGAGGAGATGACCGACATGATGTCCGCCTCACGCGCCTTCCAGACCAACGTGGAAGTGCTGGCGCGGGTGAAAACCATGCAGCAGGACCTGCTCAAACTGGGAGAAGGCTGATGACTGTCAGCAATTCGCTGTTGAACGACAGCACCGCATCGAGCCAGGGCACAGCCCCGGTCGCCAGCAACGGCCAGTCGCAGAGCAGTGGCTCGGACATGTTCATGACGCTGCTGATGGCGCAGATCAAGAACCAGAACCCGCTCGACCCGGCCGACCCGTCGCAGTTCGTCAACCAGCTGGTGCAGATGAACCAGATGCAGACCTCGCTCGGCATGCTGTCGCAACTGAAAGACAACGCCGTACTGCTGCGCGAGCTGCAGGGGCTGGGCTTGGGCAACCAGGTCGGCAACAGCGTGCTGGTGCAGAGCAACACCGTGCAGCTCGACGGCACGCCACTCTCCGGCCGCCTCACCCTGTCCGGCGCGGAAAACCAGGTCACGCTGCAGCTCACCGGCGCCGACGGCAAGCTGCACCCGATCGACCTGGGCGCCCAGCCGGCGGGCGAGGTCGCGTTCAGCGTCAACCCGGCCGACTACGGCCTTGCCGCCGGCAACTACGCGCTGTCGGTGACCACCGCCTCGCGCGCCACGCCGCTGCTGGAGCTGGCCGCCGTGGTCCAGGGCGTGCGCCTGCCGGTGCAGGGCGGCGAGCCCATGCTCACCCTTTCCGGGCTGGGGGATGTCCCGGCCTCTTCGGTTTCCCGCCTGCTGGGGAACACCTCGTCCAGCGTCTCGTAAGCGGAGTCTTCCATGAGTCTTGAAATCGCCCTGTCCGGCATCAACGCGGTCAACTCCCAGCTCGGCAGCATCAGCAACAACATCGCCAACTCCGGCACCTACGGCTTCAAGTCGAGCCGCGCCAACTTCTCTGCTACCTACGCCGGCACCCAGGCCACCGGGGTCGAGGTCGCCTCCAACACGCAGAGCATCGGCCGCAGCGGCGGCACCGTCACCACCGGGCGCGCGCTGGACGCCGCGATCCAGGGCCGCGGCTTCTTCGTCACCCGCGACAATGCCGGCAGCGTCGCCTACACCCGCGTCGGCATCTTCAACACCGACAAGGACGGCGTGCTGGTCGACAGCTTCGGCCGCCATGTCCAGGGCTACGCCGCCGTCAGCGGCGCCAGCGGCGGTGCCCGCGGCGCGCTGGGCGACATCACGGTGCCCACCGGGCAGATCGCGGCCAAGGCCAGCGACACCCTGCAATACGTCGGCAACCTGTCGTCTGGCTGGACCACGCCGGCGACGGCCTTCGACCCGGCCGACCCGACCACCTTCAACGGCTCCAGCGTTTCCACCGTGTACGACTCGCTGGGGGAGAAGCACACCCTGACCCAGTACTTCGTCAAGAACGGCACCAACGACGTGACGGTGCATTTCGGCCTCGACGGCAGCGTGCTCGCCGACACCGCCGACCTGGCCTTCGACAGCAACGGCGCGCTGACCTCGTCGGCGCTGGCCAGCGGCGGCGCCACGCTCGCGCTGGGCACCCCGACGGGCGCCGCGGCCTTGTCCGTCAAGCTCGACTACACCGGCACCACCCAGTTCGCCGGCGATACCACCACCACCGTCAACAGCGGCAACGGTTACGCCTCCGGCGCGCTCACCGGGGTCAGCCTGCAGGACAACGGCGACATCCTCGCCACCTACAGCAACGGCCAGAAGCAGGCGGTCGGCACCATCGCGCTGGCCAACTTCCCCAACGAGGATGGCCTGATCCCGGTGTCCGCCACCAGCTGGGTGGACTCGCCGGCCTCCGGCACCGCGCTGCTCTCGGCGCCCGGCAGCGGTCTCGCCGGCACGCTCAGCGCCGGCTCGCTGGAGCAATCCAACGTCGACATGACCGCCGAGCTGGTCAACCTGATGAGCGCGCAGCGCAACTACCAGGCCAACACCAAGGTGATCTCGACCGAGGGCCAGGTGATTCAGGCGCTGATGCAGGCGGTGTAAGACATGGACGCGCTGATCTACACCATCATGAGCGGGGCCGACCGCACCCTCAAGGCGCAGCAGGTGCACGCCAACAACCTGGCCAACGCCCAGACCAACGGTTTCCGCGCCGATATCGAGGTGGCCAGCAGCCAGGCGGTACGCGGCTACGGTTACGACGCCCGCCACATGACGCGCGCCGAACCGAACGCCGTCGACCATCGCGCCGGCACCGTGGTGGAGACCGGGCGCGACCTCGACGTGGCGCTGCAGGGCGACGGCTTTCTCGCCGTCGCCGTCGGCAGCGGCGAAGCCTACACCCGCGCCGGCAACTTCAGCGTCGACGCCAACGGCGCGCTCACCGTCAACGGCCGGCCGGTGCTGGGCGACGGCGGCCCGATCGTGCTGCCGCCCTACGTGCGCGTCGCGGTGGCGGGCGACGGCACGATTTCGATCCAGCCGCCGGGAGAGACGGCAATGCAGGTTGTCGATCGGCTGAAGCTGGTCAAGCCGGCGCCGGAAGAGCTCTCCAAGGACGAGAACGGCCTGATCGTCAGCCGCCTCGGCAACACGCTGCCGGCGGACGAGACGGTGCGGGTGCAGGGCGAGCACCTGGAGCAGAGCAACGTGTCGGCGGTGGAGGAGATGATCGCCACCATGTCGCTCAATCGTGGCTTCGAGATGCAGATGAAGATGTTCAACGCGGCCAACGACATGGTCGAGGCCGGTAACCGCCTGGTGCGCGGTTAGGCAACCGAGGGGTAGGGCATGAATCCGGCATTGTGGATCAGTAAAACCGGCATCCAGGCGCAAGACGCGCGCCTGGGCGCCATCGCCAACAACCTGGCCAACGTCAACACGGTCGGCTTCAAGCGCGACCGCATGGTGTTCGAGGACCTGTTCTACCAGGTCGAGCGCCAGCCCGGCGCCCGCGTCGACGCTAACAACGCCTCGCCGTCCGGGGTGCAGCTGGGCAACGGCACGCGCCTCCTGGGCACGCAGAAGGTGTTCACCAGCGGCAGCATCACCACCACCGGCCAGGCGCTGGACGTGGCCATCGTCGGCCAGGGCTTCCTGCAGGTGCAGATGTCCAACGGCGAAACCGGCTATACCCGCGCCGGCCAGTTGCAGGTCAACGCCGACGGCCAGCTGGTGAACGCGCAGGGCCTGCCCATCGTGCCCGCCATCACGGTACCGGCCACGGCGACCTCGGTCAGCATCGGCGAAACCGGCACGGTGTCGATCACCCAGTCCGGCTCCACCGCGCAGACCGAGATCGGCCAGCTGACGCTGGCCAACTTCGTCAACCCGACCGGGCTGCTGGCGCTGGGCGACAACCTGTTCCAGGAAACCACCGCCAGCGGCACGCCCACCGTCGGCAATCCCGGCAGCGACGCGCTGGGCAAGCTCAAGCAGGGCGCGCTGGAGGGCTCCAACGTGCAGGTGGTGGAAGAGATGGTGGACATGATCGCGGCGCAGCGCACCTACGAGATGAATACCAAGGTGCTGTCCGCCGCCGACAACATGATGCAGTACCTGGCGCAGTCGGTGCGATGAAGCGGACGGCGCTCGTACTGGCCACGCTGCTGCTGGCCGGCTGCACCCAGACCCTGCCGCCGCCGCGTGCCGAGTTCGAGCCGCCGCTGCCGCCGAAGTCGGCGGCGCGCGGCATCGGTGGCGGCGTGTACACCGCCGGCGGCGCCTGGTCGCTGGTCACCGACAGCCGCGCCTACCGCGTCGGCGACGCCCTGACCGTGGTGCTGGAAGAGACCACCCAAGCCAGCAAGAAGGCCGGCACCCTGCTCGACAAGAAGTCGGGCGCCAGCATCCAGCCCACCATCCTCGGCAGCAAGACCATCAACACCAAGGTCGGCATTGACGCCGACCGCACCTTCGACGGCTCGTCCTCGTCCACCCAGCAGAACGCCTTGTCCGGCGCGCTCAGCGTGATCGTGCACCAAGTGCTGCCCAACGGCCTGTTGCTGGTGAAGGGCGAGAAGCAGCTCACCCTCAACCAGGGCGAGGAGTACCTGCAGCTGGCGGGCTACGTCCGCGTCGACGACATCGACACCGACAACCGCGTGTCGTCGCAGCGCATCGCCAACGCCCGCATCGCCTACTCCGGCCGGGGCGTCCTGAGCGACGCCAACGCCCCGGGCTGGCTGACACGCTTCTTCACCAGCCCATGGATGCCGTTCTGAGAGACCTCATGCCCTACCGTTACCTTTCCCGCCTGATGCTGGTGCTGGTGGCCGGCCTGTTGCCGCTCAACGCCGGCGCCCAGCTGCTGCGCAACCTGGTCAGCGTCGAAGGCATCCGCGAAAACCAACTGATCGGCTACGGCATCGTGGTCGGCCTGGACGGCACCGGCGACAACTCGCAGGTGAAGTTCTCCGGCCAGTCGGTGAGCAACCTGCTCAAGCAGTTCGGCATCAAGCAGCCCGAGGGCAGCAGCACCAAGGTCAAGAACGTGGCGGCGGTGATGGTCAGCGCCAGCCTGCCGCCCGGTTACCGGCACGGCCAGACCATCGACGTCACGGTGTCGTCGCTGGGCGACGCCAAGAGCCTGCGCGGCGGCACGCTGCTGCTGACGCCCTTGCGCGCCGCCGACGGCGAGGTGTACGCGCTGGCGCAGGGCAACCTGGTGATCGGCGGTCTGTCGGCGCAGGGCAAGAGCGGCTCCAGCGTCACGGTGAACACCCCGACCTCGGGGCGCATCCCCAACGGCGCCTCGATCGAGCGCGAAATCCCGTCCGACTTCGAGAGCGGGCCGTCGGTGCGCCTGAGCCTCAAGCGGCCCAATTTCGAGACCGCCACCAACATCGTCAACACCATCAACCAGCGCTACGGCCGCATCGCCAGCACGCGCGACGCCACCTCGGTCGAGGTGCTGGCGCCGCCGGACCCGACCGCGCGCGTGGCCTTCGTCGCCCGGCTGGAGAAGCTCAACATCGGGGTGGGCGAGGAGACGCCGCGCGTGATATTCAATTCGCGCACCGGCACCGTGGTGATCAGCCAGGGGGTGACGGTACGCCCCGCCGCGGTGTCGCACGGCAACCTGCGCGTGGTGATCGCCGAGAGCTCGCAGGTGAGCCAGCCCAATCCGTTCGGGCGCGGCAACACCGTGGTCACGCCGCAATCGGACGTCAGCGTGCAGCAGGACCAGGGCCGCATGTTCAAGTGGCCGGCGGGCGCCAAGCTGCAAACCATCATCGACACCATCAACAGCACCGGCGCCACGCCGGACGACATCATGGCCATCCTGCAGGCGCTGGATCAGGCCGGTGCGCTGGATGGCGAGCTGGTGGTGATCTGAGGAGGAGCGAGCATGCTGAGCACCGACGTGAAGAAGGCCGGCAGCGGCGCCGAGGGTTCTTCTGCCAACCTCGAGACCCCGGTGCAGCCGCCCTCGGCCGAGTACCGCAAGAAGGTCGGCAAGGCTGCCGAAGAATTCGAGGCGCTGTTCGTCCACGAAATGCTGGGGCAGATGCGCAAGACCACGCGCGCCATGGCCGGCGAGGACAGCATCTTCGCCCAGTCCATCAACAGCGACCTGCTCGACTTTGCCGACACCGCGGTGGCCGGCCAGATCGCCCGGCAACGCGTGTTCGGCATCGCCAACGTCATCCTGGCGCAGCTGCTGCCCGGCGAAACGGTCAATGGCAATAATGCGCTTAAGGAAAACGCCGCCGGGGTCGCCTCTGTTTCCCAGAAGGCGCCCGAGACGGGCGCCGGCCTGGCCGCCTTCGCCACGCCGTTTTTTCCACTGAACCACAGATAGCCAGCCCGCCATGCGCATGATCCAGAACGCGCTGTCCGGCGCGATCGCCGCCCAGGCCGCGCTCAACACGGTCAGCCAGAACCTTTCCAACGAAATGACCCCCGGCTATTCGCGCCAGGGCGTGCTGCTGTCGACCCTGGTGCCGGGCGCGGGCGACCGTCTCGGCGCCGGCATGGGCGTCGACGTCACCGCCATCCGCCGCTTCAGCGACAGCTACAAGAACCTGCAGATGTGGCAGGCGGCGGCGGGGCAGGGCGAGCTGGCGGCGGCGCAGCCGTACTTCGCCCAGCTGGAGCAGGTCATGGGCAGCGACGGCACCAGCCTGTCGGGCGGCCTCGACAAGTTCTACAGTGCGCTCAACGCCGCCAGCGTCGAGCCCAGCTCGGTGCCCTTGCGCCAGCAGGTGATCAGCGAGGCGGACGCGCTGGCGCGCCGCTTCAACAATCTCAACGGTGTGTTCGCCACGCAGCAGGCCTCGCTCAACGAGCAGCGCAGCGCCACGCTGGCGCAGATCAATACCATCACCCAGTCCATCGCCGCACTCAACGCCAAGGTGGCGGAGGCCGACGCCGTCGGCACCAACGCCTCCGGCCTGCTCGACGAGCGCGACCGCCAGATCGACGCGCTGGCCGCGCTGGTCGACGTGCGCGTCAGCCAGCAGCCGGACGGCAGCCTCAGCGTCACGCTGCGCGGCGGGCAGCCGCTGGTGATCGGCAATACCGCCGCCACGCTCGCCGCGCAGGGCAACGTCAACGGTACGCAGACCATGACGCTGCAGTTCGCCAAGGAGCGCTTCACGCTGCCCAACGACAACCTGGGCGGCCAGCTGGGCGGTCTCAACCAGTACCAGAGCGCGGTGCTGCAGCCGATGACCGACGCGGTACGCACCCTGGCCGGCGAACTGGCGACGCGCACCAACGCCCAGCTTGCCAGCGGTTTCGACCTCAACGGCCAAGCCGGCGCGGCGCTGTTCGTCTTCGATGCGGCCAGCACCAGCGGCATGCTCCAGGTCAGCGCCATCCAGGCCGACCAGCTGGGCTTCTCCAGCGATCCCGCCAAGCCCGCCAACAGCGACAACCTGCTGGCGCTGATCGCCATCAAGGACCAGACCGTCGCCATGACCGGGCTCGGCAACGTCACCATCAGCGATGCCTACGCCCAGCTCACAGGCCACCTCGCCATCGACAGCCAGCAGAACAAGGCCGGGCTGGAGACCGCCTCGGTGGTACGCGGCGAGGCCGAGAAGAACTGGAAGTCGACCAGCGGCGTCAACAGCGATGAAGAAGCGATCAACCTGGTCGAGTTCCAGAAGATGTACCAGGCCAACATGAAAGTCATCGCCGTCGCCAACCAGCTGTTCGACAGCACCCTGGCGATTTTCTGAGGAAGCCACCATGCGCGTAGCCAGTAACCAGTTCCAGGCCTCGATGAGCGCCGCCATGCAGTCGGCCAACAGCCGGCTCGCCGACCTGCAGCAACAGATGTCCTCCGGCGACCGCCTGCTGGTGCCGTCCGACGACCCGGTCGCCAGCGTGCGGCTGTTGCGCCTGCAGCGCGAAGAGGCGGCGTTGACCCAGTACCGCGACAACATCGCCGCGTTGCGCTCGCGGCTGTCGATGAACGAGTCCTACCTCGACGGCATGAGCAAGGACATGATGCAGGCGCGCGACCTGCTGGTGTGGGCCGCCGACGGCGGCAATACCGCGGACGACCTGCGCGCCATGTCGAGCTCGCTCGCCAACCTGCGCGACAGCCTGTTCTACGCCGCCAATACCAAGGACCAGGAAGGCCGCTACCTGTTTTCCGGCTCCGCCAGCGCCACCCAGACCATCGCCGTCGACAACACGCAGCCCGCCGGCAGCCGCTACAGCTTCAGCGGCAACACCGACCGCCAGCAGGTGGTGATCGGGCACGGCGTCACCCAGCCCGCCAACGTCACGCTGGAAGACATGGCCGCCTTCCTCAACCAGCTCGACCAGACCATCGACACCCTGCAAAGCCCGACGCTCGACCCGGGCAACCCGAGCGTGGGCCAGACCGTACGCCAGACCCTCGACGGCACCGATACCGCGCTCAAGGCCATCGGCGTCAAGATCGCCCAGCTGGGCGGGGCGCAGAATACCCTGCAGATGATGGACGACAACCACAGCAACGTCAGCCTGGCCAACCAGCAGAGCATCGCCAACCTCGGCAACCTCGACTACGCCGAGGCGTCGATCAACATGAACAGCTACCTGCTGGCGGTGCAGGCCAGCCAGAAAGCCTACGGCAAGATCAGCGCGCTCAGCCTGTTCGACGTGATCTGAGGCCGCTTTCACCATGAATTCCCTGATTTCCTCGCTGGACTCCGCCAGCAGCCGCACGCGTCGCAACAGCCCCGGCGGCGTGCCGCCGGCGCCGGCGGCCACCGATCTGCGCAGCACGCCGCCAGCCCCGGCCGAATCGGCCGTGGCCGGCACCACGGCCGCCAGCGGCTGGCGCTACAGCAGCCAGCTCAACGAGCAGCTCACCGCCGCGCAACGCGCCCTGGGCTTCGTCGACGGCCTGGCGGGCCAGCTGGAGCAGCTCAAGACCGACCTCAGCCAGCAGCTCGCCCAGCGCCGCATCGACCGGGAAGGGCTGGAGGCCCGCATCGGCCGCTTCGCCACGACCCTGGCGCAGCGCCATGCCCAAAGCGGCGGCAGCGTCGACGGTAAGCTGCGCTTTCATCTGGCGGCCGACGCCCGGCAAGACTTCACGGTACGCGGCATGGACCTCGACAGCCTGCGCAGCGGGCCCGCGGAAACGCTGGCGCTGTTCAGCGGCGAGCGCGGCACCGCCGCGATGTCGTTCAACGTCGGCGGCGACGTCAGCGAAGACGAGATCATGCGCCGCCTCAATCGCGCCCTGGCACCGTCAGGCATCCGCGCGGCCATCAACGACGACGGCCAGCTCGGCTTCTCGGTGGACGAGGCGGCCTGGCCGGCCATCCGCGACCGCCTCGCGGTACGCGGCGGCGGCGTCCGCTTCCCCTCCGGCCAGCCGCAGCGCGTCAAGACCGAGGCCGAACCGGAGCGGCTGGCAACCGGCGAGTGGCAGGTGAACGACCATGCCCACGTGCGCCAGACCCTGCAGCGCGTGGTAAGCGCCCTGTCGCAGCTGCGCCAGGCACACAGTGCCATCGCCAGCGCCATCGACCAGGCGCGTGACGCCATCGACCAACTGTCGCGCATGGGCGAGCAGAGCTGGGCGCAGGAGTTCGTGGCCGATTTCAACGCGCGCCTGAACCAGGCCGGCGACTACCGCTCCTTCCTCGGCGTCATCCCGGCCCTGCTGGGCGTGAGCCGCTATCGCGTCGTCTCGCTGCTGGCGCTGTAACAACCCGTTCACGTTCTTTTTGCGGCGGCGGCCGCGCCCGGCCACACCGGCGGGTCCGGCAAACGGCCAACGACGTCGTTGGCCGGCTTGGCCTTGCAATGCCAAGGCCGGCTCGTCCGCCTCCTATCGGGTTGTTTGCCGGGACCGCGGCGCTCGTAAAAAGATCGTGAACAGGCTCTACGCGGAGCGCCGCCGCCTGCAAGGCTTGCAGGGTGGCGCGGCGCCTACCGCGATGATCCGCCCCCCCAACCTGGGGCCGTGCAGAAGAAGCCAGACGGTGCCTGTCGCTGCCGTCCGGGTGGTTTGAGATAAAAACAATGCGAGATCGCTTGACGGGTGGATTTTCGGTCAATATAATCGCTTTCTCTTTAGATGTTCCCTGATAGCTCAGTTGGTAGAGCGACGGACTGTTAATCCGCAGGTCGCAGGTTCGAGCCCTGCTCGGGGAGCCAAAGTTTCATGAAAGCCAGCACATCGTGCTGGCTTTTTGCATTTCCGGCAGGTGTCTGCCTGCCCAACCCCTCCGCGCCCGCCTGCGAGGCGACACCATCCCCATCGCCAGCTGGTTCTTTCCGAGCGAACGACACGACCGCCTCACCGGCAACCCCACTGTCCGGGACAAACGGCTGGGCGTGCCGCTGGTGCGCCGTCGGCCGTGAGGGATGGCAGGCCTGGCTCGGCGGGCCACGGCGCCGCGGTGGTTGTGATGGCGGAGCGCCTGTACAACAATGCTTTATGACACTCCTCTCGCCACACTCGCCCATGACCAAGATTCTCGCCATCTGTGCCGGTGCTTCGAGCGGCGCCTTGTTGCGCTGGATGCTGGGCCTGCGCCTGAACGCGCTGCTGCCGTCGCTGCCGCTCGGCACGCTGTGCGCCAACCTGCTGGGAGGCTACCTGATCGGCTTCATCATCGCCGTCTTGGCGCAGCATGCGACCCTGCCGCCGGAGTGGCGCCTGTTGCTGATAACCGGCTTCCTGGGCGGCCTGACCACCTTTTCGACGTTCTCGGCCGAGGTGGTGGAGTTGTTGCAGCAGGGGCGTTTGGGCTGGGCGGTGGCGGCCATCCTGGCGCACGTGATGGGCTCGCTGCTGATGACCCTGCTGGGCCTCTACAGCTACGCGTGGCTGCGCTCGCTAGTCTGACGCCGGCTCGCCGTGATCGGCGCTGAGCAGGGCGTCCAGCAGCAGCCGCGCCTGCGCCGGCAGGCTGTCGATATCTTTCACGCACAGCTGCAGTTCGCGTATCGCCCACGGATCGGTCAATTCCACCACGTGCAGCGCATGACTCTGGGCCAGACTCCGCGCCGAGCGGGCCGGCAGGATGGCCAGCCCGGCGTTGCGTCCCACCAAAGTGGCCACGGCGGCGAAGCTGGAAACGCGCAGCCGCAGGCGTAGCGCCTTGCCCTTGCGCCGCGCCATGCTTTCCACGAAGCCTTGCATGGCGCTGGTTTCGGTCAGGCCGACGAAGGCGTGATCGAGCAAGGTGGCGAACGCGACCGAAGCCGTGCCGTGGAGCGGGTGCGCGGGGCCGCAAATCACCACCAGGCGGTCGCGTGCAAACGGCAGCAAGGGCAGCCGTTCCACCCCCAGGCTGCCGTCCAGGATGCCGATATCGGCCTCGCCGTCTTCGATCGCCGTGACGATGTCGCGGCTCGGGCGCTCGGCCAGCACGACATCCAGTTCGGGCTGCGCCGCCAGAAAGCGGCCCAGCAGGTCCGGCAGGAATTCGTTGCTGGCGACGCTGTTGGCCATCAGCCGGATTTCCCGCCGCACGCCCTGGCTGAGCCGCCCCATGTCGCCGTTCAGCTGCTCGGAGCCCAGCAAGAGACGCCGGGCGTGATGCAGCAGCACGTCGCCGGCGTGGGTGAGGGCGATGCCGCGCGAGTGGCGTTCCACCAGCTGCACCCCGTACAGGTCTTCCAGCTTTTTCAGGCGCTGGCTGGCGGCGGAGAGCGCCATCGGGAAGCGTTCGGCGGCCTCGGTCAGGCTGCCGCTCTCGGCCAGGGCGGTGAACAGTTTCAGGTCGATGAAGTCGAGTCGCATGGCACGGGGTTTCCACAGAGGGGAGGGGCGCGGATTGACCGGCGCGCCACGGCTGCAGCAGGCGAGCAGGTCCCGGGAAAACAAACCCCGCCGTTGAGCCTGCCTTCGTGTTTGGAGAAGTCTGGCTACGCCAACAATATAACGGCGTGCCGGCGCTTCCCGCCATAATAGGCCGAAAACAAGGAAACTGACATGATCGAAGCACAGAAACCGCTGCCGCTGGCTGGCCGTATCGCCTTCGCGAAAAACAAAGGGGTGGTGATGGCCCTGTTGGCGGCGCTGGGGTTTTCCGCCAAGGCGGTGTTCGTCAAGCTGGGATATCGCTACGGCGCCGGCGCCGAAGCCCTGCTGGTGTTGCGCATGGCATTCGCCCTGCCGTTCTTCTTGCTGATGGCGTGGCGCAGCGGCGTGGCCGGCGGCGCGCGCCGTCTGGAGCGGCGCGACTGGCAGCAACTGGCGCTGCTGGGCTTGCTGGGCTACTACCTCTCCAGTCTGCTGGATTTCATCGGCCTGCAATACGTCTCGGCGGCGCTGGAGCGGCTCACGCTGTTTCTCTACCCGACGCTGGTGTTGTTCATCTCGGTGCTGTGGCTGGGCAAGCGCTACCCGGCCAAGGTGTGGCTGGGGGTCGGGCTGGCCTATCTCGGCATCGCCCTCGCTTTCGTGCAGGATCTGCGCGACGCCGGGCTGGGCAGTCAGGCGCTGATCGGCCTGGCCTGGGTCGTTGCCAGTACCGTGAGCTATGCCCTGTACCTGGTCGGCTCGGGGGAGGCGATCGCCCGCATCGGTGCCACCCGTTTCGCCGCGCTGGCGACACTGGTGGCGTGCCTGGCGGTGTTCGTCCACTTTGCCGTGACCACGCCGCTGACGGCGCTGCTTCTGCCCATGCCGGTGTACCTGATCGGGTTCGCCATGGGGGTGTTCAGCACGGTGCTGCCGGTGTGGTGCCTCAACGTCGCGATCCGCCAGCTCGGCGCCGGCAAGGCGGCCTCGGTCGGCACGCTGGGGCCGGTATTGACCATGGCGATGGGCTGGCTGGTCCTCGGCGAGAGCCTGACCGGGGTGCAGGTGCTGGGCGCGGCGCTGGTGATCGGCGGGGTGGGGGTGGTCGGGCGCAGCAAGTGAGCGGGCGGCCGTGACGGGAAAAGGTTGGCCGAAGACCGGTAGCTGGGCATGAAAAAGCCGCATGGAATTCCATGCGGCTTTGTCCTGGCTGCGCGGGGCGCGTTCGGGGTGGCTTACAGCTTGCCGCTCACCCAGGCGTTGACGCCGGCCAGTGCCTCGGCCAGCTTCTCGGGCTGGGTGCCGCCGGCTTGGGCCATGTCGGGACGCCCGCCGCCCTTGCCGCCCACCTGCTGGGCGACGAAGTTGACCAGTTCGCCGGCCTTGATCTTGCCGGTCAGGTCGGCGGTGACGCCGGCCACCAGCGAGACCTTGCCGTCGCCCTTGGCGGCCAGCACGATGGCGGCTGACTTGAGCTTGTCCTTGAGCTTGTCCAGGGTCTCGCGCAGCGCGGTGTTGTCGGCGCCTTCCAGCTCGGCAGCCAGCACCTTGATGCCGCCGATCTCGACCGCGCTGTCGGCCAGGGTGTCGCCGGCCGAGGCGGCCAGCTTGGCCTTGAGGCGCGACAGCTCCTTCTCCAGCGCCTTCAGGTTGTCCTGCAGGCTGCCGATCTTGCCGACCACTTCCTCGCTGGTCTGCGCCTTCAGCGCGCCGGCCGCTTCCTTCACCAGGCTTTCCTGCTGCTGGGCGTAGGCCACGGCGCCTTCGCCGGTCACCGCCTCGATGCGGCGCACGCCGGCGGCCACGCCGCCTTCCGCCACGATCTTGAAGAAGCCGATGTCGCCGGTGCGCTTGACGTGGGTGCCGCCGCACAGTTCGGTGGAGAATTCGCCCATCTTCAGTACGCGCACCTCGTCACCGTACTTCTCGCCGAACAGTGCAATGGCTCCGGCGCGGATGGCGTCGTCGTAGGCCATCACGTTGGCCGATACCTCGACGTTGTGCAGCACGATGCGGTTCACCACGCGCTCGATCTCGGCGATCTGCGCGGCCGACACCGGCTCGCCGTGGGCGAAGTCGAAGCGGGTGCGCTCGGCGTTCACCAGCGAACCCTTCTGTGCCACGTGGCCGCCCAGCACGTGACGCAAGGCCGCGTGCAGAAGGTGGGTGGCGGAGTGGTTGCGCGCGGTGGCGAGGCGCTTGTGCAGATCGATGGTGGCCTGCACCGTGTCGCCGACGTGCAGCGCACCGCGCACCACGCGGCCGCTGTGGCCGAAGGTGGCGGCCTTGATCTTCTGGGTGTCGGTCACGTCGAACAGCGCGCCGACGCCGCCGCTCACCGAAATTTCGCCGCAATCGCCGACCTGGCCGCCGCCCTCGGCGTAGAACGCGGTGTCGTCCAGCACCACCACGCCTTCTTCGCCTTCGGCCAACTGCTCGACCGGGGTGTTGCCCTTGAACAGCGCCAGCACCTTGGCGTCGACGCTGGCGGTTTCGTAGCCGTGGAAGCGGGTGTCGGCACCCGCGTACTCCAGGTTGCCGGTCATCTTGAAGCTGGAGGCGGCACGCGCGCGTTCACGCTGGGCGTTCATCGCGTGCTCGAAGCCCTCCATGTCCACCTCGATATTACGCTCGCGGCAGATGTCGGCGGTCAGGTCGACCGGGAAGCCGAAGGTGTCATACAGCTTGAAGATGGTGTCGCCGTCCATCCGGGCCTTGCCACCCTGCAGCGCGGCATCGACCAGCGCCATGCCGTGTTCCAGGGTCTCGGCGAAGCGGACTTCCTCGGCGCGCAGGTTGTCTTCGATGTGGGCCTGCTGCTGGCGTAGTTCCGGGTAGGCTCCGCCCATTTCTTCCACCAGGTCGGCCACGATCTTGTGGAAGAACAGGCCCTTCTGGCCCAGCTTGTAGCCGTGACGGATGGCGCGGCGGGCAATGCGGCGCAGCACGTAGCCGCGACCTTCGTTGGACGGCAGGATGCCGTCGGCGATCATGAAGCTGCAGGCGCGGATGTGGTCGGCGATCACCTTCAGCGACGGCACGTTCTGGCTGTACTCGACGCCGGTTTCACGCGCGGCGGCGCGCACCAGGCAGGCGAGGCCGTCGGTTTCGTAGTTGGACTTCACGTGCTGCAGCACGGTGGAGAGGCGCTCCAGGCCCATGCCGGTATCCACCGACGGCTTCGGCAGCGGGTGCAGCGTGCCGGTCTCGTCGCGGTTGAACT
Organism: Pseudogulbenkiania sp. NH8B; assembly: GCF_000283535.1. GTDB lineage: Bacteria > Pseudomonadota > Gammaproteobacteria > Burkholderiales > Chromobacteriaceae > Pseudogulbenkiania > Pseudogulbenkiania ferrooxidans. The sequence goes on along the minus strand of NC_016002.1, from coordinate 3,034,357 downwards.
GCATGAACACGTTGTTCCAGATTTCCATGAAGCGGTCGCCGTCCTCGTCCGGGCTGCCCGGAGGGCCGCCGGCGACTTCCTCGCCGTGGTCATAGAAAATCTCGGTGCACGGGCCGCACGGGCCGGTGTCGCCCATGGTCCAGAAGTTGTCGGAGGCGTACGCCGCCCCCTTGTTGTCGCCGATGCGCACGATCTTTTCCACCGGCAGGCCGACGGTCTTGTGCCAGATGTCGAAGGCCTCGTCGTCGCTGGCGTACACCGTGACCATCAGCTTTTCCTTCGGCAGGGCCAGCCACTGCTCGCCGGTCAGAAACTCCCAGGCGTAGGTGATGGCATCGTGCTTGAAGTAGTCGCCGAAGCTGAAGTTGCCCAGCATCTCGAAGAAGGTGTGGTGGCGCGCGGTATAGCCGACGTTCTCCAGGTCGTTGTGCTTGCCGCCGGCACGCAGGCATTTCTGGCTGGTGGTGGCGCGGGTGTAGTCGCGCTTCTCGAAGCCGAGGAACACGTCCTTGAACTGGACCATGCCGGCCACGGTGAACATCAGGGTCGGGTCGTTGCCGGGGATCAGGCTGCTGGAAGGCACGACCTGATGGCCCTTGGAGGCAAAAAAGTCCAGAAACTTCTGGCGAATTTCAGAGGTTTTCATAAATATTGTTTCGTCAGGGTCTAAGACGGGCCGCCAACCGGGTTGTTGCGGCGCACTACATCGAGCATGGCTCGATTGTGTCAAGCCGTCCCGGTGCTGGCAAGGGTTTCGGCCCGCTTCTTGACGGCTTCGTTCATGCCGACGAAGCCGTTTCGGGTGTGGTTGAGCAGGGTTTCGGAAAACAGCGGGGTCAACAGGCCCTGGAAGGTCTCGCGCTGGTACAGCCGGGTGGTGCCGGCATCCAGCACCTCCAGTTCAAAGGCGTGCACGCCGCAAAACAGCGGCTGGGCCAGCAAGGTGCCGCGCCAGACCAGCTTGAGGCCCGGTTCGAGCTCGATCAGGGTGGGGCGGAAGGTCATGCGCCGCGCCTGCGGCGGATGCACCGTGACGCACAGCCGCGCACCGCGCTGCAGCTTGCCGTGCAGGCCGACGATGAACGGGTTCCAGTACGGATAGCTGGGCCAGTCGGTGAGCACCTGCCAGATCTGGTCGGGGCTGGCCTGGATGTCGATACGGCTGTCGATGGTCTTGATTGGCATCGCCCTAATCCTCCGCGTCGGTAAAGTCCTCGTCCACCGTTCCTTGTAGCACCCGGCGGATCACGTCCATCGGGAAGCCACGCGTGGCGAGAAACCGCATTTGCTTCATCTTGTCCTGGGGCGTGGTGGGCGGCGTGCCGAACTTGCGCTGCCACAGCGAGAGCGCCACGGCCGTGTCGTCCTGCTGCGCCAGCGCCGTCTCGATTGCTTCCCGGTCCAGCCCTTTTTCTCGCATCGCCTGGGCGATGCGGCGGCTGCCGTACTTGCGGCCCTTGACGTCGGCAAACTGCTCGGCAAAACGGTGGTCGGATTGCCAGCCGTTGGCCGCCAGCTCGTCGAGCAGGGCGGCCAGCTGTTCTGCGCTCTCGGCAAACGGCGCGAGCCGCCGCTCCAGTTCCCGGCGCGAATATTCGCGCCGGGAGAGGAGGTCGACGGCCCGCGCTTTCAGGTTTTTCGTCATGCGCCGGATCAGAACATGCCGTCAGCCAGCTCTTCCTCTTCCGGCTGGCCTTCGGTGATGGCGACATTGATGCCGACCGCCTCGCGGATCTTGCCTTCGATCTCGCGCGCGATGGCCGGGTTGTCCTTCAGCCACAGACGGGTGTTGTCCTTGCCCTGGCCGATCTTCTGGCCGTTGTAGCTGTACCAGGCGCCGGATTTCTCGACGAAGCCATGCTCCACGCCCAGCTCGACGATTTCGCCCTCGCGCGAGATGCCTTCGCCGTACAGGATGTCGAAGCCGGCCTGGCGGAACGGCGGCGACACCTTGTTCTTGACCACTTTGACGCGGGTCTCGTTGCCGATGATTTCCTCGCCCTTCTTGATGCCGCCGATACGACGGATGTCGAGGCGCACCGAGGCGTAGAACTTCAGCGCGTTGCCGCCGGTGGTGGTCTCCGGGCTGCCGAACATCACGCCGATCTTCATGCGGATCTGGTTGATGAAGATCACCAGGGTGTTGGTGCGCTTGATGTTGCCGGTCAGCTTGCGCAGCGCCTGGCTCATCAGGCGGGCGTGCAGGCCGACGTGGTTGTCGCCCATTTCGCCTTCGATTTCGGCCTTCGGCACCAGGGCCGCCACCGAGTCGACCACGATCACGTCGACGCCGCTGGAACGCACCAGCATGTCACAGATTTCCAGCGCCTGTTCGCCGGTGTCCGGCTGCGAGATCAGCAGGTCTTCGACGTTGACGCCGAGTTTCTGGGCGTAGGTCGGGTCGAGCGCGTTTTCCGCATCGATGTAGGCGCAGGTGCCGCCCAGTTTCTGCGCTTCGGCCACCACCTGCAGACACAGCGTGGTCTTGCCGGACGATTCCGGGCCGTAGATTTCCACCACGCGACCGCGCGGCAGGCCGCCCACGCCCAGCGCCAGATCGAGACCGAGCGAGCCGGTGCTGATCACCTGCAGATTTTCGGTGATCTGGTTGTCGCTCATGCGCATGATCGAACCCTTGCCGAACTGCTTCTCAATCTGGGCAAGGGCCGCGGCCAGGGCCTTGCTCTTGTCTTCGGAACGCTCCGCCATGCTGTCTCCAAAAATCGGGTTTGATAAAACGTACCGCCGGATTATCGCACAAAGCCCATGGCGCTCAAACGCGGGCATGCGCGCGCCGGCCAAGCGCGATCTGCCGGGAGGCGCTTGAAATGCCGGGGAATGCAGCCACTTCTCACTCCACGGGGGACGTGTAAAATGATTGGCATGCTGAACGAACGCGCGCAACGCCTGCTGAAAGCTCTGGTCGAGCGCTACATCGCCGACGGGCAGCCGGTCGGTTCCCGCACGCTGGCCATGGTGGCGGGGCTGGACCTGTCCCCGGCCTCGATTCGCAACGTGCTGGCCGATCTCGAAGAGATGGGTCTGGTTGCCTCGCCGCACACCTCGGCCGGCCGTATACCGACCGCCAAGGGCTACCGCCTGTTCGTCGACCGGATGCTGACCATCCGGCCGCTGGAAGAGGGCACGCTGCACGAGCTGGAGCACAGCCTGCAGCCGGACAGCCCGCAGCGCATCGCCCAGTCGGCCTCGTCGCTGCTGTCCGATCTCACCCATTTCGCCGGCGTGGTGATCACCCCGCAGCGTCTCGACGTGGCGTTCCGCCAGGTCGAGTTCCTGCGTCTGTCGGAGCGGCGCATCCTGCTGATCGTGGTGACCATGGACGGCGACGTGCAGAATCACCTGCTCAATCCGTCGCGCGACTACTCGCCGACCGAGCTGATCGAGGCTGCCAACTTCCTCAACCAGCACTACGCCGGTCAGGGCTTGACCAGCATCGCGCAGCGCATGGAGAGCGAGCTGCACCAGCTCAAGGGGGATATCACCGAGCTGATGGCGGCGGCGATCCGCTTCGGTCAGAGCGCGATGAGCGACGCGCCGGCCTCGGTGGTGATCGCCGGCGGTACCAACCTGCTGAACGTCAGCGATCTCTCCGACGACCTGACGCGGTTGCGCGAGCTGTTCGAGACCTTCGAGCGCAAAACCGAGCTGCTGGAGCTGCTCAACCAGAGCCGCAACGCGCAGGGGGTCAATATTTTCATCGGCGAGGAGTCGGGGGTGGTGACGCTGGGCGAGTGCTCGATCGTGACCGCGCCCTACTGCATCAACGGCCAGGTGGTGGGCACGCTCGGCGTGGTGGGCCCGACCCGCATGGCCTACGAGCGCGTCATTCCCATCGTGGACATTACCTCGCGCCTGGTGTCGAGCGCGCTGTCCTATCAATAAACCCAGTCGGTCGGCGTGGTGCCGGCGGATGCCTTACCGGAACGCCCTGATGAAACTCCTTACCTGCCTGGCTGCCGCCACGCTCGCCCTGACCAGCTCGCTGGCGCTGGCCGACGCGGCGTTTCTCGCCCGGCCCGACGTGCAACGCTATATCGACGAGCAGGTGGCCAGCGGCCAGTTCGACCGCCCCGAGCTGGAGGCGGTGTTCGCCAACGTCGAAACCAAGCCCAACATCCTGCAGATACTCGACCGCCCGGCCACCTCGCGGCCGTGGTACCAGTTCCGTCCGGCCTTTTTCAACGATCGCCTGATCGACGGCGGCGTGGCGTTCTGGAAGGACAACGCGGCTACGCTGGAGCGGGCCGAGGCGACCTTCGGCGTGGCGCCGGAGGTGGTGGTGGCGATCATCGGCATCGAGACCGGCTACGGCCGCAGCACCGGCAGTTTCCGCGTGGTGGATGCCCTGTCGACCATCGGTTTCGATTACCCGCGCCGCGCCGAGTATTTCCGCGGCGAGCTCACCGAGTTCCTGCGCCTGGCCAAGGAAGAGGGCAAGAACCCGCTGCTCTTGAAAGGCTCCTACGCCGGCGCCATGGGCTGGCCGCAGTTCATGCCGTCGAGCTACCGCAAGTGGGCGGTGGACTTCGACGGCGACGGCCATCGCGACATCTGGGGCAGCGTGCCGGACGTGATCGGCAGCGTGGCGCATTACTTCCAGCTGCACGGCTGGCGCCACGGCGACGACGTGATCCTGCCGGCCAGCGTGCAGCCGGGGGCACAGGTCGATCAGCTGGTAGCCGACAAGTTCAACCTGCACTATACCGTGGGCGAGCTGAAGCAGATGGGGGTGCAGCCGGAGGCGCCGGTGGGCGACCAGGTGCCGGCGGTGCTGGTGCCGCTGGAAACCGCGCCCGGCGTGACCGAATACTGGCTCGGTCTGAACAACTTCTACGTCATCACCCGCTACAACAAGAGCACCCTGTACGCCAAAGCGGCGCAGGAGGTGGCAGCCGCCATCCGCGAACGTTATCTGGCGCAGCAGTTCCTCGGCCAGCAGCCGGTTTCGACACCGGCGCCGTGACGTCGGGCGGCGACGAAAAGGGTCGCCTTGCCTGCCAATTGGAATTAGAATCCGCCACCATGACTTATCAAGTGCTTGCCCGCAAATGGCGCCCGAAACGCTTTGCCGACCTGGTCGGTCAGGAGCACGTGGTGCGCGCCCTGACCAACGCCCTGGCCGGTGAGCGGCTGCATCACGCCTACCTGCTGACCGGCACGCGCGGCGTGGGCAAGACCACCATCGCCCGGATTCTCGCCAAGAGCCTCAACTGCGAGGCCGGTGTCGGCGCCGAGCCGTGCGGCGAATGTTCCGCCTGTCGCCAGATCGACGCCGGCCGCTTCGTCGACCTCTTGGAGATCGACGCCGCCTCCAATACCGGCATCGACAACATCCGCGAAGTGCTGGAAAACGCCCAGTACGCGCCTACCTCGGGGCGCTACAAGGTGTACATCATCGACGAGGTGCACATGCTCTCCAAGAGCGCCTTCAACGCCATGTTGAAGACGCTGGAAGAGCCGCCGGCCCACGTCAAGTTCATCCTCGCCACCACCGACCCGCAGAAGGTGCCGGTGACGGTGCTGAGCCGTTGCCTGCAGTTCTCGCTGCGCAACATGACGCCGCAGCAGGTGGCGGGCCACCTGGCACGCGTGCTCGACGTGGAGCAGGTGAGCTACGAGGCGCCGGCCTTGGCGCTGCTGGGCCGTGCCGCCGCCGGCTCGATGCGCGACGCGCTGTCGCTGCTCGATCAGGCTATCGCCTACGGCGTCGGCAAGGTCGAGGAGGGCGGGGTGCGCGCCATGCTGGGTGCGGTTGACCGTGCCTACCTCTATACCCTGTTGGAAGCCCTGGCCGAGGCCGACGGCCCGCGTCTGATTGAGGAGGCCAAGGCGTTGGCCGAGCGCGGCGTCGGTTTCGACAGCGCGCTGGGCGAACTGGCCCTGCTGTTGCAGCAGATCGCGCTGGCGCAGACGGTGCCGGCCGCCATCACCGGTGACGACCCCGACGCCGAGGCGGTGCTGGCCATGGCGCAACTGATCGCGCCGGAAGACGTGCAGCTCTACTACCAGATCGCCATCCATGGCCGCAAGGACCTGGCCCTGGCGCCGGACGAGCACGCCGGTTTCACCATGACGCTGTTGCGCATGCTGGCGTTTCATCCGTTGAATGCGCCGGGCGACAGCACGCCGGCACCGCGTGCGGCCGCGAGCCGTCCCGAGCCGGCAAGCCGGCCGGCCGCGCCGAGTGAGCCGTCGGTGGAGGGGGCTTCTGCTGCCAAGGCCTTGCTGGCGCGCTTGTCCGGCCGCAACGGAGCGGCGCGCAGTGCACCCGCCACGCCGGACGAGTCCGCACCTGCCGACCCCGACCCCGAACCCGAGCCGGCGCGCGTCGAACCCGCGCCGCGGCCGGTGCCGGCGGCCCCGGCTGTCGCCACTCAGCCCGAGCCGGGCACGCCGCCGTCGGTCGAGCTGGCGCCGTGGGAGGATGCTCCCGACGACGACGCCGGCGACGTCGACGTCGCCGCCGAAGCCTGGCAGGCGGGTGTGAGCGCCGACGACAGCACTGCCGAGTCGTGGTCGGAGCCGGTCGCTCCGCCTGCCGCCGCCGAGTCCTACGTTTTCGACGGAGATTGGGCGGCGCTGGTGGCCGAGCTGGGTGCGCGTATGGGGGCCAGCCGCATGCTGGCGCACAACGCGGTGCTCAAATCCTGGGATGGACGGCGCTTGCAGCTGGCGGTGCCAGAGAGCTTCCGTCACCTCGCCACGCGCGATTACCAGGAAAAACTCAAGGCCGCGTTGGCCGAACGCTTTGGCCAGGCGCCGGAGCTGTCGGTCAGCGTGGAGGAGCTGGGGATGGAAACCCCGGCGATGCGCGAGGCGCGTTTCCGCCAGGAACAGCTGGCGGCGGCGCGCGTCAATCTCGAAAACGATCCCGTGGTGCGGCAGCTGGTCGGCGAATTCAACGCCGTGCTGCTCACCGAGACGATTCAACCTGTGCAGGAGTTGTAGCCCATGTTCGGAAAAGGTGGTATCGCCGGCCTGATGAAGCAGGCCCAGCAGATGCAGGAAAACATGAAGAAGGCCCAGGAAGAGCTGGGCAAGGTCGAAGTCGAAGGCCAATCCGGCGCCGGCTTGGTCAAGGTGGTGATGACCTGCCAGCACGACATCAAGCGCGTGTCGATCGACGACAGCCTGCTGGAAGACGCCAAGGACGACAAGGAAATGCTGGAGGACCTGATCGCCGCCGCCGTCAACGACGCGGTGCGTAAGGTGGAAAGCACCACCCAGGACAAGATGTCCGGTTTCACCGCCGGCCTCAACTTGCCGCCGGGCATGAAACTGCCGTTTTGATTCCCGATGTCTTCCTAAAGAACCGGCTCTCGATCTGTAGCGAGCGGCCCTCAGCGGGGTGAATGGCAGCGCAGAAACCGGAATGTACACACAGTACATGAGGATTTCTGATCGCTGAGCGAATCCCTGCGTGCCAATCTTCGATTGGCTCAGCGATAGATTCGCACGCCGTATACATGAGCCCCGATCAGGGCTGCGCAGCAAGATCGGGGGCTGGTTCTAAGGTTGGCCGAAGCATGGGCTTCGGCCAACCTTTTTCCCTTTTGCTGCGTCCCTGATGAAAAATCCCCCTTCGCTCGACCAGTTGATCTCCGCGCTCAAGGTGCTGCCCGGGGTCGGCCCCAAGTCGGCCCAGCGCATGGCGTTCCACCTGCTGCAGCGCGATCAGGCTGGGGCCGACCGGCTGGCGCGCGCGCTCGACCGGGCGCTGGCCAACCTGACCCACTGCGAGCGCTGCAACACCTTCAGCGAGACGCCGTTGTGCAATCTGTGCGCCGAGCCGGCGCGCAACCAGCACCAGCTGTGCATCGTGGAAATGCCGGCCGACCTCCTGATGCTGGAGCAGGCGCGCTGCTACGACGGGCTGTATTTCGTGCTGATGGGGCGGCTGTCGCCGATCGACGGCATCGGCCCCAAGGACGTCAACCTCGACAAGCTGATGGTGCGCGCGCTCGACGGCGTGGTGGAGGAGGTGATCATCGCCACCAACTTCACCGCCGAAGGCGAGGTGACGGCGCACATGATCGCCGAGTTGCTGAAGGACCGGGGCCTGGCGGTCAGCCGCATCGCGCGCGGCATGCCGGTGGGCGGCGAGTTGGAGTACGTTGACTCAGGCACGCTGGCGCAGGCGCTGTACGAGCGGCGTCAGCTGGGGTGATCCAGGGGCGGTAAGATTCGCGCAAGGGACAAAAGGTTGGCCGAAGGCGCACTGCGCGTGCCTTCGGCCAACCTTTTTTGCCGTGGCGCTCGGCAGGCTAGTGGCTCAGCTGCGGGAACAGCCGGTACAGACCGTCCACGATGATCTCCACCGACACCGCCGCCAGGATCATGCCCATCACCCGGTTGACGATGTTGATGCCGGTCTGGCCGAGCCAGCGGCTGATCGGCGTGGCCATCGCCATCGCGGCGTAGCAGGACAGCGCGATCAACAGGCCGCTAACGATCAGGTAGCTGATCTGCACCCAGCTGTGGGCCGTGGTGCTGTAGATGATCACGGTGGAGATGGTGCCCGGCCCGGTCAACAGCGGCATCGCCATCGGCACCACCGCGATGTTGGTGCGCAGCTCCGCTTCCACGCGCTCTTCATCGCTGGTCTTGGTGGGGTTGGGCTTGGCGTTCATCAGCGCCAGCGCGATCATCATCACCAGCAGGCCGCCGCCGACCTGGAACGAGCCGATGCTGATGCCGAGAAATTTCAGCAGGCTCTCGCCGATCAGCGCCGAGGTGATGATCACCACCGCCACCGAGGTGGACGAAATCTTGGCGATCTTGCGCCGCTCGATCTGGCTCGCGTTCGGCGTCAGGCTGATGAACAGCGGAATCGCGCCGAGCGGGTTGACCAGCACCAGCAGCGAAATGAATATCTTGGCGATTTCCAGTTCTTTCATGAGCCGGATGTCCTTGTTGTTGTCGAAGTCGGTCGGTAAGGGGAAACGTTCCGCTGCGTTTCTGAAGAGGTCCCGGCTCCGCCCGGGCAAGAAAAATCGGCAGACACCCGGTCTGCCGACGCGCGCTCAGGAGCCGGGACAGGGGCTCACAGCAGCAGGTTCTTCAGCGCGGCCTCGTAGATGTCCGACAGCCGCTCGATGGCGTGCACTTCGACGCACTCGTTCAGCTTGTGGATCGAGGCGTTGACCGGGCCGAACTCGGCCAGTTCGCGCGCGATGCGCTTGATGAAGCGCCCGTCCGAGGTGCCGCCGGTGGTGGACAGCTCGGCATCCACCCCCATCACCTGCTTGATGGAGCGTTCCAGCGCCCGCGTCAGCGTCCCTTCCTCGGTCAGGAACGGGTTGCCGGACAAGGTCCAGTGCAGCTCGTAGGCCAGGCCGTGGGCGTCCAGGATGTGGTGCACGCGGTCCTTCAGCGTCTCGGCGGTGTGTTCGGTGGAGAAGCGGAAGTTGAACTTGACCTCGCAGGAGCCGGGGATGATGTTGGTGGCGCCGGTGCCGGCATTAATATTCGACACCTGCCAGCTGGTCGGCGGGAAGTGGTGGTTGCCCTGGTCCCATTCCTCGGCGGCCAGTTCGGCCAGCGCCGGGGCGATCAGGTGCACCGGGTTCTTCGCCAGGTGCGGGTAGGCGATGTGGCCCTGGATGCCGTGCACGATCAGGTGACCCGACAGCGAGCCGCGCCGGCCGTTCTTGATGGTGTCGCCCAGCACGTGGTTGGAGGTCGGCTCGCCGACGATGCAGTAGTCGATCAGCTCGCCACGCGCTTCCAGCGCATCGACCACGCGCACCGTGCCGTCGATGGCGCTGCCTTCCTCGTCCGAGGTGATCAACAGCGTGATCGAACCAGGGTGGTCCGGGTGCTGCGCCACGAAGCGCTCGATCGAGGTGATGAAGGCAGCTAGCGAGGCCTTCATGTCCGCCGCGCCGCGTCCGAACAGGTAGCCGTTGCGGATGGTGGGCTCGAACGGGTGGCTGTCCCATTTGTCCAGCGGGCCGGTCGGCACCACGTCGGTATGGCCGGCGAAGCACACCACCGGACCGCTCGTGCCACGGCGGGCCCAGAAGTTGTCGACGTCGCCGTGGCGCATGCGCTCCACGGTGAAACCGACCGCCTCCAGGCGGGCGATCATGCGCTCCTGGCAGCCGGCGTCGTTCGGGGTGACCGAATCGAGGCGGATCAGCTCTTCGGTCAGCATCAAGGTATTGGTCATCGGCCGAATGCCTTTCCGTAGAGGTCTTCCTTGAAGCCGAGTTCGACGGCCTCTCCGCGCTCCAGCACCGGGCGCTTGATCAGCGACGGGTTGGCCTGGATCAGCGCGATGGCCGAGCCGACGTCGTCGGCCCGTGCCTTGTCGGCGTCGGAGAGCTTGCGCCAGGTGGTACCCTGGCGGTTGATCACCTTGTCAAGGCCGGCGGCCTCGATCCAGTGCTGCAGGCGCGCCTCGGCGATGCCCTGTTTCTTGAAATCGTGGAACACGTAGTCGATCTGGTGCTCGGTCAGCCACTGGCGGGCTTTCTTGACCGTGTCGCAGTTGGGTATGCCGTAGAGGGTGGTGGTCATGTCGATGCGGGTTAAACGTCCAGGGTGAAGCCATCAAAGCTGGCGGAGGCATCCTTGCCGGCCGGTTTGGCCGCGGTCGGCTTGCCGGCGGGCTCTTCGCCAGGCTTGTCGTGACCGTGGTTGATCAGCCAGTACAGGTTGGTCGGCGAGTCGGCATTGCGCAACGCCTCGTCGAGCGTAATCTTGCCATCGCGGTACAGCCGGAACAAGGATTGCTCGAAGGTCTGGGCGCCTTCGCTCATGCTGTGCTCGATCGCCTCCTTGATGCTGGAGATCTCCCCGGTGCGGATCAGTTCGGCGATGTGCGAGGTGTTGAGCAGCAGCTCCACCGCCGGCGTCAGCGTCTTGTCGACCGTCGGCACCAGGCGCTGCGACACCACCGCCTTGAGCGAGACCGACAGGTCCATCAGCAGCGCGGTGCGGTTGTCGGGCGGGAAGAAGCTGATCACCCGGTTCAGCATGTGGTAGCTGTTGTTGGCGTGCAGCGTGGTGATGCAGAGGTGGCCCGACTGGGCGTAGTTGATGGCGTACATCAGCGTTTCGGCATCGCGGATTTCGCCGATCATCAGCACTTCCGGCGCCTCGCGCATGGCGTTCTTCAGCGCGGTCTGGTAACTCTTGGTGTCGATGCCGATTTCGCGCTGGTTGACGATCGACTTCCTGTGCTCGAACAGGAATTCGATCGGGTCCTCCACCGTCAGGATATGCCCGCTCTTGCTCTGGTTGCGGTGCTCCAGCAGCGCCGCCACGGTCGAGCTCTTGCCGCTGCCGGTGGCGCCCACCACGATGATCAGGCCGCGCTTTTCCATGATCAGCGGCTTGAGCATCGCCGGCAGGTTGAGTTTCTCCAGCGACGGGATGGTCGGGGCGATGCGGCGGATGACCATCGCCGGCTGCCCTTTCTGGCGGAAGATGTTGACGCGGAAATTGCCCAGATCGTCGACCTGGCGCGCGAAGTTCATCTCGAACTCGCGCTCGTACTCGGCGATCTCCTCCTCGTCCATCAGGCTGTAGACCAGTGTCTTCACCTGTTCCGGGGTCAGCGCCTTGTCGTTGACCGGCAGCGTCACCCCTTCGATCTTGATCTGGGCCGGGGCGTGGGCGGTGAAGAAGATATCGCTGGCACTCTTGTCGGCCATCAATTTGAAAAACGGCAACAACAACATGATTCGGCTCCTGCTAGGCATGGCTTTTGTGCAAGTGTAGCCGTAAATGGCATAAAGAAACCCGCCTGAAGCGGGTTTCTTTGGCGGGTGCCGCGAGCTTTTTCACGGGGACTTGGCCAGCTCCTGGTCGCGCAGCGCGCGGCGCAGGATCTTGCCGACATTGGTCTTGGGCAGCTCGCTGCGGAACTCGACGTGGCGCGGCACCTTGTAACCGGTCAGGTTCTTGCGGCAATGCTCGATGATGTCCTTTTCGGTGAGCGCGGGGTCCTTGCGTGTCACGAACACCTTGACCACCTCGCCCGATTTCTCGTCCGGCACCCCGATGCACGCCACCTCCAGCACGCCGGGGTGCATCGCCACCACGTCCTCGATCTCGTTGGGGTAGACGTTGAAGCCGGACACCAGGATCATGTCCTTCTTGCGGTCCACCAGCTTGACGAACCCTCCCGGCGTCACCATCGCCATGTCCCCGGTGGCGAGGAAACCGTCGGCGCCGATCACCTTGGCGGTCTCGTCCGGGCGCTGCCAGTAGCCTTTCATCACCTGAGGCCCGCGGATGAACAGCTCGCCGGCTTCGCCAACCGGCAGCTCGCGTCCCTCGGCGTCACGAATCTGGATCTCGGTCGACGACACCGGCAGGCCGATGCTGCCGTTGTATTCCTTCAGGTTGAGCGGGTTGATGCAGGCGGCGGGCGAGGTTTCGGTCAGGCCGTAGGCCTCCACCAGCGCCACCCCGGTGACTTCCTTCCATTTGTCCGCCACCGCCTTCTGCACCGCCATGCCGCCGCCCAGCGTCAGGCGCCAGGTCGAAAAATCGATGGTCTTGAAATCGGGGTGATGCAGCAGCGCGTTGAACAGGGTGTTGACCCCGGTGATGGCTGTCACCCTATAGTTCTTCATCTCCTTGATGAAGCCGGCGATGTCACGCGGATTGGTGATCAGCACGTTCAGCGCGCCCACCTCGGTGAACGTCATCAGGTTCGCGGTCAGCGAGAAGATGTGGTAGAGCGGCAGGGCGGTGACGATGACCTCCTGCCCCTCGTGGATGACCGGCTTGATCCAGGCTCCCGCCTGCAGCATGTTGGCGACGATGTTGCCGTGGCTCAGCATCGCCCCCTTGGCCACCCCGGTGGTGCCTCCGGTGTATTGCAGAAAGGCGATGTCGTCGTGGTTGAGGTCGACCGGTACCGGAGCCTGGCGGCGGCCTTCGGCCAGCGCCGCCGGGAAGCGGATGTGGCCAGGCAGGTTCCACGCCGGCACCATCTTCTTGATCCTGCGGATGACGAAGTTGACGATGGCAGACTTCGGAAAGTCCAGCATGTCGCCGATCGACGCCACGACCACGTGCTTGATCCGGGTGCGGGCGATGACCTCCTCGAGCACGCTGGCGAAGTTTTCCAGGATCACGATCGTCTCGGCGCCGGAGTCGTTCAGCTGGTGTTCCAGCTCGCGCGGCGTGTAGAGCGGGTTGACATTGACCACGGTCAGCCCGGCACGCAGGGTGCCGAACACGCCGATCGGGTATTGCAGCAGGTTGGGCATCATCAGGGCGACGCGGTCGCCTCTCTTGAGGCCAAGGCGATGCTGCAGGAACGAGGCGAACTCGGCGACGTGCTGGTTGAGGTCCCCGTAACTCAGCACCTTCCCCATATTGGCCATGGCGGGGCGGCTGCGAAACTTGGCGACAGAACGCTCGAACACCTCATCGATCGATCGGAAACTATCGATATCGATGTCGTGCTCGACGCCGGGCTGGTAATTCTTGAGCCAGAGTTTATCCATGCTGTGTTTCTCCATCGTGCTTGATTCGGGACGCCTCGCCTCAAGTCTTTTTGCCGAGCGTCTTTTGTTATTAGGTCAGCGGTCGCTGCTTGTCATAAACAAACGATCGTTTTATTTGCTCGCCAATGTACAGGAAGCACGATCATATCGTAAAGACGCCCGTGCACCGTTCGTGCCACCCGGCGCAGGCTTGTCGCCGGGATTTCCTTTCGGGGAGAAATGTATTACAATCCCGACGGTTAGGGATGGGCGTTTCGCCCATTTTTTATTTGTGGAAAAAGCAATGGATGTACGTTTGCTGCTGGAGAACACGCTGCCAGGTCTGGGTTACGAGCTGGTGGACTTCGAATTGACCCCTGGGGGCGGTTTCAGGGTGTTTCTCGACAAACCCGGTGGAATCACCGTGGAAGACTGCGTGCTGGTGAGCAACCACCTGACGCGCCTCTTCATGGTCGAAAACATAGATTACGAGCGGCTGGAAGTGTCGTCTCCGGGGCTGGACCGTCCGCTCAAGAAAGAGTCGGACTTCGTACGCTTCTCCGGGCAGCGGGCCAAGATCAAGACCCGCATGCCCATTGAACAGCAAAAGAAATTTTCCGGTCGTCTGGCTGGCGTCGTGGATGGCGCTGTACAGCTGGAGTTCGAGGGCCGGACCGTGGCCATTCCGCTCGCCGTTATCGACAAGGCCAGGCTTGATCCTGAGTTCTGATCTGGGCGGGGTCGACCCCACGGGAATGAAAAAAATTCGGAGGATTGCATGAGTCGCGAGATTTTGTTGCTGGTTGATGCCCTGGCGAGCGAGAAGAGCGTCAGCAAGGACGTGGTTTTTACGGCGCTGGAATTGGCGCTGGCGTCTGCTACTAAAAAGAAATTCAATCAGGATGACGTCGATATCCGTGTCGAGATCGATCGTCATACCGGGCAGTACCATACTTTCCGTCGCTGGACCGTGGTCGAAGACGACATGCTCGAATTCGACGACAAGGAAATCGAGCTGGCAGACGCTCGCGAACGTGATCCGTCCATCGAGGTCGGCGCCGTCATCGAGGAACCGATGGAGGCCGTCGAATTCGGCCGTATCGGTGCCCAAGCCGCCAAGCAGGTGATCTTGCAGAAGATTCGCGACGCCGAGCGCGAGCAACTCCTGAGTGAGTTCCTGCAGCGCCGCGAACATCTGGTCAGCGGTACCGTCAAGCGCATCGAGCGCGGCAATGCCATCATCGAGTGCGGCAAGCTGGAGGCCGTGCTGCCGCGCGAGCAGATGATTCCGAAGGAAAACCTGCGCGTGGGCGACCGCGTCAAGGCCTACCTGATGCGCATCGACCGCCTCGGTCGCGGCCCGCAGCTGGTGCTGTCGCGTACTTCCCGCGAGTTCCTGATCAAGCTGTTCGAGCTGGAAGTGCCGGAAATCGAAGAGGGCCTCCTGGAGATCAAGGAAGCCGCCCGCGACCCGGGCCTGCGCGCCAAGATCGCTGTCAAGGCCAACGATCCGCGCATCGATCCGCAGGGTACCTGCATCGGCATGCGCGGTTCGCGTGTTCAGTCGGTGACCCAGGAGCTGGCCGGCGAGCGTGTCGACATCGTGCTGTGGGCACCGGAACCGGCGCAGTTCGTGATCAACGCGCTGTCCCCGGCCGAAGTCAACCGCATCATGATCGATGAGGATAACCACGCCATGGACGTGGTGGTGGAAGAAGACCAGCTGGCTCTGGCGATCGGCCGCAGCGGCCAGAACGTCCGCCTGGCAGCAGAGTTGACCGGTTGGTACCTCAACATCATGACGGTGACCGAGGCCGAAGAAAAACATCAGGAAGAAGACGCCGCGTTGCGTGAAACCTTCATGAAGCACCTCGGTGTGGATGAAGCGACTGCCATGACGCTGGTGCAAGAGGGGTTCGCCACCCTCGAAGAAGTGGCGTATGTGCCAATCGCCGAAATGCTCGAGATCGAAGGCTTTGAAGAGGAGCAAGTCAACGAACTGCGCAGCCGCGCTCGTGACGCTCTCTTGACGCTGGCCATCGCCTCCGAGGAAAAGGTGGAAAGCGTATCCGACGATCTGAAGGGCATCGAAGGCCTGGAAGATGCCGACCTGATGCGTAAGTTGGCTGAAAATGGCGTGACCACCCGCGACGAACTCGCCGACCTTGCCGTGGATGATCTCGTTGACATGACCGGTATGGAGGCTGAAGCCGCACGTGCAATCATCATGAAGGCGCGCGAACACTGGTTTGCCCAGTAAGGCTTCGGGAAGTTATTGACGGAATTTGGGAAGACGCATGGTATTGACGAATGTAAAACAGTTTGCCAGTGAGCTTGGCTTGACACCGGATCGCCTGCTGGAACAGCTGCGTGCCGCCGGTGTCGGCAAAGGCTCGCTGGATGACACCCTCTCAGAACGGGACAAATCCCAGCTCCTGGACTACCTGAAGCGTTCGCATGGTGCCCGTAACGAGACCCCGATCACGGTGACCCGCAAGCAGACCAGCGAGGTTCGTACGGCGGACGGTTCGACGGTAAGAGTGGAAACCCGCAAGAAGCGTGTGGTGCAGCGTCCGCTGGAGGCACCGGTTGCGGCTGTCGCCGCCGTTGCCAAGCCAGAGGCTGCTCCGGTCGCCGCCGCTCCGGTTGAGCCGGCCAAGGCCGAAGTCAAGGCCGAGCCCGTGGTGGCGAAGGTCGACCTCAAGGAAGAACAGAAGCCCGAAGCGCCGAAGCCGGCGGCGGTTGAGACCAAGGTAGAGCCGAAGGTCGAAGCCAAGCCGCAAGAGCCGGCTGCTCCGGAAGTCAAGGCAGCCCCGGTGCGCCCGGCTCCGCTGTCCATTCTGTCTCCGGAAGAAATCGCCGCACGCGAAGCGGAAGAAAAACGCCAGCTGGCGTTCCGCGCTCGTCAGGAAGCCCTGATGCGCGAAAAGATCGAGCGCGAAGAGCGCCGTCAGGCCGCCAAGCTGGCGGCGGAAAATCCGCCTCCGCCTCCTGCGCCGAAGCCGGTCGAGGCCAAACCGGCCGAAGCACGCCCGGCTGCCGGGCGCTCCGCCGATGGCCGTCCGCAGGATGCACGCGGTCCGCGCAGCGGACAGCCGGGTGCCGGTCAGCGTCCTGGCTCGGCCGGGGTGCGTCCGGCTGCGGGGGGGCAGCGTCCGGCTCCGGCCGGTGGCCGTCCTGCTCCGGCTGGGGCCGGTGCCGCGGCGCCTGCCGCGCCGGCACCGGGTTCTGCTGCACCGAAGAAGGGCAAGAAGGGCGGCTCCGAGCGCAGCTGGGACGACGGCAAGAAAGGCCGTGGCCTGCGCGTCAAGGGTGGCGATGCCGGAGGCGACTGGAAGAGCAAGCGCGGCGGTAAGTCGCGCGGCAACAGTCAGCACGCTTTCACCGCACCGACCGAGCCGATCGTGCACGAAGTGCTGGTGCCTGAAACCATTACCGTGGCCGACCTGGCGCACCGCATGGCGGTCAAGGCCGTCGAAGTCATCAAGACCCTGATGAAGATGGGCATGATGGTGACCATCAACCAGGTGCTGGATCAGGAAACCGCGCTGATCGTGGTTGGCGAGATGGGCCACATCGGCAAGGCGGCACAGATGGACGATCCGGATGCCTTCCTCGAGAACGTCGAGGGCGGCGCCGAGGTGGAGCGCCTGCCGCGTCCGCCGGTGGTGACCGTAATGGGTCACGTCGACCACGGCAAGACCTCGCTGCTGGACTACATCCGCCGTGCCAAGGTCGCCGCGGGCGAAGCCGGCGGCATTACCCAGCACATCGGTGCCTACCACGTGGAAACCCCGCGCGGCGTGGTGACCTTCCTCGACACCCCGGGTCACGAGGCGTTCACCGCCATGCGTGCCCGTGGTGCCAAGGCCACCGACATCGTGATCCTGGTGGTGGCCGCCGACGACGGCGTGATGCCGCAGACCATCGAAGCCATTCACCACGCCAAGGCCGCTGGTGTGCCGATCGTGGTGGCGGTGAACAAGATCGACAAGCAGGGCGCCAACCCCGAGCGTATCCGCCAGGAACTGGTCGCGCAGGAAGTGGTGCCGGAAGACTGGGGCGGTGACGCGATGTTCGTCGAGGTTTCCGCCAAGACTGGCCAGGGCATCGACAACCTGCTGGAAGGCGTGCTGCTGCAAGCCGAGGTGCTGGAGTTGACCGCTCCGATCGAATCCCCGGCCAAGGGCGTGATCGTGGAGGCCCGCCTCGACAAGGGTCGTGGCCCGGTGGCAACGCTGCTGGTGCAGTCCGGTACCCTGAAGAAGGGTGACGTGGTACTGGCCGGCACCGCTTTCGGTCGCGTACGCGCCATGATCGATGAAAACGGCAAGGCGATCGATGAAGCCGGCCCGTCCATTCCGGTGGAAATTCTCGGCTTGTCCGACGTGCCGGCCGCAGGCGAAGACGCCATGGTGCTGATCGACGAGAAGAAGGCGCGCGAAATCGCGCTGTTCCGTCAGGGCAAGTTCCGCGACGTGCGTCTGGCCAAGCAGCAGGCTGCCAAGCTGGAGAACATGTTTGCCCAGATGGCCGAAGGCGAGGTGCAGAACCTCTCCATCATCATCAAGGCCGACGTGCAGGGTTCCTACGAGGCGCTGTCGCAGAGCCTGCAGAAGCTGTCTACCGACGAAGTGCGCGTCAATATCCTGCACTCCGGCGTGGGTGGCATCTCCGAATCCGACATCAACCTGGCGATCGCTTCCAAGGCCATCGTGATCGGCTTCAACACCCGTTCCGATGCTGCGGCCCGCAAGTTGGCCGAAAGCGAAGGTGTCGACATTCGTTACTACAGCATCATTTACGATGCCGTGGACGAGGTAAAGGCCGCCATGTCCGGCATGCTGTCGCCGGAGAAGAAGGAACAGATCACCGGTACCGTGGAAATCCGTCAGGTGATTTCGGTGTCCAAGGTCGGCAATATTGCCGGTTGTATGGTAACCGACGGTGTGGTGAAGCGCGGTTCCATGGTCCGTCTGATCCGCCACAACGTGGTGGTTCACACCGGCGAACTCGAATCGCTCAAGCGCTTCAAGGACGACGTGAAGGAAGTGAGGCAGGGCTACGAGTGTGGTCTGATGCTGAAGAACTTCAACGATATCCAGGAAGGCGACCAGCTGGAAGCGTTCGAAATCGTCGAAGTGGCGCGTACCCTCTAAGCGCGTTGTTCGGGCGAGCGTCCCTCCGGCTGCGGCCGGACGGCGCTCGCTTTTGTGTTTTCAGTGAATCAGGATCAACACCATGGCCAGAGCCAAAAAAGGTTTTTCCCGTGCGGATCGTATCTCCGAGCAGATCCAGCGCGAATTGGCTGAACTCTTGCGCAAGGGTCTGAAGGACCCGCGCGCCGGCTGGATTACCATTACCTCGGTAGAGGTGACGCGCGATTACTCGCACGCCAAGATCTACTACACCGTGATGGACGACAAGACCCGCGAGGTAACACAGGAGGCGCTGGAGCACGCCGCCGGCTACCTGCGCAGCGAGCTGGGCCGAGCCCTGCAGATCTTCACCACGCCGCAACTGCATTTCGTCTACGACGAGTCGATCGAGCGCGGCATGCACATGACGCGCCTGATCAACCAGGTATCCGAAGAGTACGCCGAGCCCAAGACCGAGCCGGAAGAGGGCGACGAGGCATGACGCAGATGCGGCGCAAGAAGCGCGCCGTGAGTGGTGTGCTGTTGCTGGACAAGCCTTACAACGTGACCAGCAATTCGGCCCTGCTCAAGGCACGCTGGCTGTTCACGGCGGCCAAGGCGGGGCATACCGGTGTGCTTGACCCGCTGGCGACCGGCCTGTTGCCGGTATGCCTGGGCGAGGCTACCAAGTTTTCGTCCTACCTGCTCGATGCCGACAAGGGCTATCGTGCGACGATCTGCTTCGGCAAGGTGACCACCACCGGCGACCTCGAGGGCGAGGTGCTGCGCGAGCGCCCGGTGACCTTCGACGAGACCGCGCTACGACGGGTGTTGGCGCAGTTTGTCGGGCCGATCAGCCAGGTGCCGCCGATGTACTCGGCGCTCAAGTTCCAGGGCAAGCCGCTGTACGAATACGCCCGCGCCGGGGTCGATATCGAACGTCAGGCGCGTGATGTCGTCATCCATGGCCTGGAGCTGGTTTCGTTCGACGGCGGCGAGGCCGTGGTCGACGTGTTGTGCAGCAAGGGCACCTACGTGCGTACCTTGGCCGAAGACATCGGCGAGGCGCTCGATTGCGGCGCTTTCCTCACCGGTTTGCGCCGCACCACCACCGGTGGTTTCACGCTGGAACAGTCGATCACCCTGGAGGCCCTGGAGGCTGTGCCGGAGGCCGAGCGTGACGCTCTGTTGCTGCCGATGGACGTGCTGGTAGCGCATCTGCCCGAGATCGTCCTGGCGCCGGAACAGGCCGGTCGTTTTCGCCAGGGGCAGGCGGTGCGCATCGCGGAAAAATGTGAGACAATGCTGCGCTTCCGGGTTTACCTTACCGAAACGCGGGAATTTGTCGGGCTGGGGGAGGTCAGGGAACCGGGTGTTCTTTCCCCCCTCCGGCTCGTGGCTGCCTCGGCAGCCGAAGTGTGAAGTGTGGATGGGTCTCGGCTCGCTGCACTTGTCGGGCTTGATTGCCCTTACCTGAATTGTGGAGTACATCAAAATGGCTATGACCGCCGCTCAAAAAGCAGAAATCGTTAAAAACTTCCAGCAGAAGGAAGGCGATACCGGTTCGTCGGAAGTGCAAGTTGCCCTGCTGACCGCCCGTATCAACGATCTGACCCCGCACTTCAAGGCCAACACCAAGGATCATCACAGCCGTCGCGGCCTGCTGAAACTGGTGAGCCGTCGTCGCCGTCTGCTTGACTACCTCAAGCGCACCGATGCCGACAGCTACCGTGCCCTGATCACCCGCCTGGGTCTGCGCAAGTAATCGGTTCAGGTTCGAAAAAGTCGCAGCCAGTCTGCGACTTTTTCGTTTCCCGACCCACTAACTGAATGACACGACGGGAGGAGCCTCTAGACATGCCGGTTGCCGCAGCCAGTCGGTATTTCTAGGGGTTCCCGTTGTGAGTCCACTTGCCTCAAACCAATAGCAAAAGGGATGCCCTGTGTTCAACAAGATTAGCAAAACCTTCCAGTACGGCCGCCACACCGTGACCCTGGAAACCGGTGAAGTGGCCCGTCAGGCCTCCGGCGCCGTTCTCGTCACCATGGAAGACACCGTGGTGCTGGTGTCCGTGGTCGGCTCGCAAAACGTCAAGCCGGGCCAGGATTTCTTCCCGCTGACCGTCGACTATCTCGAGCGCACCTACGCCGCCGGCAAGATCCCGGGCGGCTTCTTCAAGCGCGAGGGCAAGCAGTCCGAGAAGGAAATCCTGACCAGCCGCCTGATCGACCGTCCGATCCGTCCGCTGTTCCCGGAAGGCTTCTACCACGACGTGCAGATTGTCGCCACGGTGATGTCGCTGAACCCGGAAATCGATTCCGACATCCCCGCGATGATCGGCGCTTCCGCTGCGCTGGCGATCTCCGGTCTGCCGTTCAACGGCCCGATCGGCGCCGCCCGCGTCGGCTACGCCAACGGTGACTACATCCTCAACCCGACCAAGACCGAACTGGAAACCTCCCAGCTCGACCTGGTTGTTGCCGGTACCCATCGTGCCGTGCTGATGGTCGAATCCGAAGCCAAGGAGCTGCCGGAAGCCGTGATGCTGGGCGCCGTGGTGTTCGGCCACGACCAGATGCAGGCCGCGATCAAGGCCATCAACGAGCTGGCCGACGAAGTCAATCCGGTAATGTGGGACTGGTCCGCCTCGGCCCAGAACAACGAGCTGATCGCCAAGGTGCGTGAAGTGTCGGGCGAGAAAATCGCCAACGCCTTCCGTATCCGCCAGAAGCAGGCGCGTACGCAGGTGCTAGCTGAAGCCTGGGCCGACGTCAAGGCAGCGCTGATCACTGAAGAAACCGACACCCTGACCGCCAACGAGATCAAGGGCATCTTCAAGAGCCTGGAAGCCGAGATCGTGCGCGGCCAGATCCTGGCCGGCGAGCCGCGCATCGACGGCCGCGACACTCGCACCGTGCGCCCGATCGCCATCCGCACCGGCGTGTTGCCGCGTACCCACGGTTCGGCGCTGTTCACTCGTGGTGAAACCCAGGCCATGGTGGTAACCACGCTGGGCACCCAGCGCGACGAGCAGATCATCGACGCGCTGGCCGGCGAGTACACCGACCGCTTCATGCTGCACTACAACTTCCCGCCGTACTCGACCGGCGAAGCCGGTCGCATGGGCCCGCCAAAGCGCCGCGAAATCGGCCATGGCCGTCTGGCCAAGCGTGCCCTGGCGCAGGTGCTGCCGTCCGCCGACGAGTTCGGTTACTCGATGCGCGTGGTGTCGGAAATCACCGAGTCCAACGGCTCCTCGTCGATGGCGTCGGTATGCGGTGGCTGCTTGGCGCTGTTGAACGCCGGCGTGCCGCTGAAGGCGCACGTGGCTGGTATCGCCATGGGCCTGATCCTGGAGGGCAACCGTTTCGCCGTGCTGACCGACATCCTGGGTGACGAAGATCACCTGGGCGACATGGACTTCAAGGTGGCCGGTACTGCCGAAGGCGTGACCGCGCTGCAGATGGATATCAAGATCCAGGGCATCACCAAGGAAATCATGCAGGTCGCACTCGACCAGGCCAAGGAAGGCCGCCTGCACATCCTCGGCCTGATGAAGGAAGCCGTGGAGGGTCCGCAGCAGCTGTCCACCCACGCTCCGCGCCTGTTCGTGATGAAGATCAACCCGGACAAGATCCGTGAAGTGATCGGCAAGGGTGGCGAGACCATCCGCTCGATCACCAAGGATACCGGTACCGAGATCAACATCGAGGAAGACGGCACCATCACCATCGCTTCGGTGACCCAGGAAGGTGCCGATGCCGCCAAGAAGCGCATCGAGGAAATCACCGTCGAAGTCGAAGTGGGCAAGATCTACGAAGGCACCGTGGTGAAGATTCTCGACAACAACGTCGGCGCCATCGTATCGATCCTGCCGGGCAAGGATGGTCTGGTACACATCTCGCAGATCGCCAACGAGCGTATCAAGAACGTGTCCGACTACCTGAAAGAAGGCCAGGTGGTGAAGGTCAAGGCGATCGAGATGGACGACCGCGGCCGTATCCGCCTGTCGATCAAGGCCCTGCTGGAAGACGAAGCCAAGACGGCGCGCGAAACCGCCGACTCCTTCGGTCTGAAGGCCGGCAGCTGAGTCTGATCGCTGCCAGTGAAAAGCCCGCGCATGCGCGGGCTTTTTTGTTGCCTTGGGTGTGAGGCCGCCGCCGTATCGCGCTCAGTCCTCCGCCGGACGGCGCAGGTGCAGCAGCACACCGCCTTCGCTGCTGGTTTCGAAGCGGTACTCGAGCGCGGCATACTCGTCCAGCATCGGGATCAGCGGGCCGGGAAAGTGCGGTAGGATGAAGGAGGCTTCGCCTCCTGCTTGAAGCTCATCGGCCGCATTGAGGATGATTTCGATCGGCCCGGGCGGGGCCATGTTTCTCAGGTCTTGGGCTGGCATGATGGTTCTCTTGGTCGGGTGGTCGGGTCGGTAGGTGCGCTACGGAGAAAATCGATACTTAGCCGGGCTTGCCGTCCTCGCGCCGCTTCAAGTAGGCCGGGATGAACAGCCTACCCCAGCATAGCAGCGTGAGCAGCCAGCCGCCGGCGGCGACCACATACAGCACGCTGGTCAGCCCAGCGGGGAGGAGGTCGGCGAGCACCCGTGCCAGCGCCATCCAGTGGGCGGCGAGGTAAAGCCGCCATATCCCAGGACTGGCTTCCAGCGGCCGTCCGGAATGGCCGAGACTGACCCGTGTCACGAAGGCGATCATCATGGTCAGGAAGAAGCCGGTGGTGATGGCGTGCAGCGGCGCGAGCCCCAGCAGGGGTTGGCCGAAGAGGGCGGCCCCTTCTTGCAGGACGTACAGGGTGAAACCGATCGCCAGCCAGGCAAAGGCCAGGTGCAGCATGCCCAGCAAGCGCACCGACAGGCTGGCCCGCAACTGCCAGCGCCACGAGGTATAGGCCAGCAGCAGGGCGAACGGCAGGTCGGCGGGCAGGGTGGTGACGCCGGCGATGTGCAGCAGGCCGTGGCCGAACGAGCCGCCCAGCAAGGCATAGAGCAGCCAGTTCGGCCGCCATACGGTATAGCCGGCAAGCACGCTCGAGGAAAAGAACGGTACCATGCGATGGCTGACGGTCAGGAAGACCGGCAGCAAAAAGCCCCATAGCGCCAGGTCACGCATCACCGCCCAGCCGAGGATGTCGCCGCTGAGCAGCCAGTAGAGGGCGGCCATCAGCCCGGCGAGGCCGACGATGAAGGCCAGTTCCACCGCGATAGCGTGGCGCCGGTCGGGTTGTGGACTGGCCAGGATGATCTGGCCGAAGACCAGCACCAGTCCGGAAAAGCCCAGCGCATAACTCAACAGGCCGGCCACGGCCAGGCCCGGGCCCAGCGCCAGGGCGGCGAGCCACAACACCAGGCCGGCCGCCATCAGTGCCGGAATGGCCAGGTAGCGGGCGCGAGACGGTGCATCGACGTTGAGCCAGCGTGGTCCGGCGGTCAGGATGAAGCCGGTCATAAAGAACGGAAAAATGCCGTACAGCATCAGGAAACCGTGAGCCAGCGTGGCGGGGATGGATAGCGGCAGGGCAAAGCCTGTCAGACGGCGGCTCATTTCCAGTGACCAGCCTGCCAAGAGCGTGATGGCGAACACCATGCCGGGCAGGAAGGCCACGCGGTGCGGTGCCTGCAAGAAGGCCGGTAGCGTGACTGCCGGCGATGGTTTTGGAGCCAGGCCGGGGCTGGGAGTGGGGGTGGGGGATAGCGGTCGCATCTTCATACAACTCCGGATGGGGTATTAGGGAGTATCGGACGCACGCCGTCCGAGCTGAATGATCAGAGTCAAGAATCGAGGGAGAAAATCATGTCTGGGCCGTCAACGCACGCCTTTCTCAAGCACATTCCATTGTTCAGCGTTTGCCACGAGGACGAACTGGCAAGGTTGGCCGAAAGGGCGATCGAGCAGCGCTACGAAAAGGGGCAGATGCTGTTCCAGCGTGGCGACCCGTGCCAGGGCATGTACGTGCTGGTGTACGGCCGTATCAAGATCGCCATCGTCGCGCGCCAGGGAACCGAGAAAGTGATCGAAATCATTCACCCTTCGCAAAGCTTCGGCGAAGCCGTGATGTTTCTCGAGCAGCCCTACCCGGTGATGGCGCAGGCGGTGGAGGATTCGCTGGTGCTGTTCATCCCAGCCGAAACCCTGTTTACCGCGCTGGATGACGACAGCCGCCTGGCACGGCGCATGCTGGCGGGCTTGTCGATGCGGCTGCGTACGCTGCTCAAGGATGTCGAGACCTACACGCTGGAGTCGGCCGTGGAGCGCGTGGTGGGCTACCTGCTCAACAGCCTGGAGGACAGCGACGACAACGTGGTCAACCTGCCGGTCAACAAACAGACGCTGGCCTCACGCCTCAACCTGACCCCGGAAACGTTCTCTCGGGTTCTGCAAAAACTCGCCGAGCAGGCCGGGATCGTGGTGGAAGGCCGGGAAATCCGCGTTCCTGACCGTAATAAGCTATCCGAAATGCGCAATCTGGCCTGATTTGCGCTGAATTCACGCTCTTTCGGGCTCCGAGGTTTTTGTAATCGCATGTCGCAAACCGGATATGGGGCTGTTTGCGGATTCGATTAGAATGATTCGGACAATTACCCCAAAGTACCCGTTACTGCACGAAGGAACTATCAAGATGAGCAACGCTGTTACCCGCGCTACCTTCGACCAGGTCATGGTCCCCAACTACTCTCCCGTCGAGTTCATTCCGGTGAAAGGGCTGGGTTCCCGTGTATGGGATCAGCAGGGCAATGAGTACATCGATTTCGCTGGCGGCATCGCCGTCAACTCGCTCGGTCACTGCCACCCGGAGCTGGTGGCCGCGCTGACCGAGCAGGGCAACAAGCTGTGGCACCTGTCCAACGTCTTCACCAACGAACCGGCGCTGCAACTGGCGACTCGTCTGACCGAGCTGACCTTTGCCGAGCGTGTGTTCCTGTGCAACTCCGGTGCCGAAGCCAACGAAGCGGCCTTCAAACTGGCCCGCAAGTACGCCACCGATCACTTCGGTGCCGACAAGTACGAAATCATTTCCTGCAAGAACTCGTTCCACGGTCGTACCGTGTTCACCGTCAACGTCGGCGGCCAGCCCAAGTATAGCGAGGGATTCGGCCCCAATCCGGCTGGCATCACCCACGTCGAGTTCAACAGTATCGAGTCCCTCAAGGCCGCCATCTCCGACAAGACCTGCGCCGTGGTGATCGAGCCGGTGCAAGGCGAGGGTGGCGTGCTGCCGGCCGACAAGGCCTACCTGGAAGCAGCCCGCGAGCTGTGTAACCAGCACAACGCGCTGCTGATCTTCGACGAAGTGCAGACCGGCGTCGGCCGTTGCGGCACGCTCTATGCCTACCAGTCTTACGGTGTGACCCCGGACATCCTGTCTTCGGCCAAGGGCCTGGGCGGCGGCTTCCCGGTTGGGGCCATCCTGACGACCGCTGCCATCGCCAAGAGTCTCGGCGTCGGCACCCACGGCACTACCTACGGCGGCAACCCGCTGGCATCCGCCATCGCCGGCAAGGTAGTCGAGATCATCAGCCGTCCGGAAGTGCTGGAGGGTGTGCGCGCCAAGCATGATCGTTTCGTGGCCGGCCTGAACGCCATCAACGCCAAGTACCACGTGTTCAAGACCGTGCGCGGCATGGGCCTGTTGATCGGCTGCGTGCTGGCTGACGAGTACGCCGGCCGTGCCAAGGACTTCCTCAAGGCCGCCGAGAAAGAACGCCTGATGGTATTGGTCGCAGGGCTGAACGTGGTGCGCCTGGCGCCGTCCCTGGTGGTTGAGGACAAGGACATCGACGAGGGCCTCGCCCGCCTCGATGCCGCCATCGCCAGCCTGGTTAGCGTCCGCTAAACCCGCCCCCTTCTCTTAACAATTGACGTTTTTCACCCGCGACCTGCCCGGCTGGGCAGGTCGTAGGGGACGGCTGCGCCTGAAAAACGTCGCGACAATGATTTGACATGCTTGGGAGGGCTTGCCCATGTTAGTCGTCCGTCCAGTCCGGACCTCCGATCTGCCTGCAATCGAGCGCATGGCAGTGGCCAGCGGCATCGGCGTGACCAGTTTGCCCAATGACCGGGACAAGCTGTTCGAGCGTATCCAGCAATCGGCCAGCGCTTTCGAGCACGAGGCGGTGCCGGATACCGGCCGCGAATTCTATATGTTCGTGCTGGAAGAGCACGGCGAGGTGGTGGGGACCGCCTCGATCAGCGCTTCCGCCGGTTTCGATGAACCATTCTACAGCTATCGCAGCGAGACCTTCGTGCACGCCTCGCGTCCGCTCAAGGTCAACAACCGCATCCATGTGCTGAATATCTGCCACGACCTGACCGGGATGGTGCAGTTGTGCGGCTTCTACGCCGACCCGGCCTACGGGGAATTGGGCAGTGAATTGTTGTCTCGTGCCCGTCTGTTGTTCATCGCCGGGCAGCGCGAGCGCTTCGGCAAGCGCATCCTGGCCGAGATGCAGGGCATCCACGACGAGCAGGGCCAGTCGCCGTTCTGGAACGCCATCGGCCGGCGCTTCTTCAATATGGATTTCATCCAGGTGGAGCAGGCCTTCGTCTCGCACAGCAAGACCTTCATCGCCGAACTGATGCCGGCCTACCCGATCTACGTGCCCTTGCTGCCGGACGAGGCGCAGAACGCCATCGGCCAGGTCCACCCGGATTTCGAGCGGCCGTTCATGCTGCTGACTAGCGAGGGCTTCGAGGCCGACAACTACCTCGACATCTTTGATGGCGGCGCGGTGCTGACCGCCGACGTCGACCGGCTGTGGACCGTCGAATGCAGCGGCACCTATCCGTTGGAAGTGTCGGCCAGCCTGCCGCCGTCCGCCACCACCATGCTGCTCAGCAATGGCTGTACCGACCGCTTTGCCGCGGTGGCGGCCCGCGTGGCCTTGGTCAACGGGATGGCGCTGATGACCCAGGATGTCGCCCAGGCGCTGGCGCTGTCGAACGGCCAGCCGGTGCGTGTGGTGCCGCTGCACGAGGCCAAGGAGAAACAATCATGATGGTGATCCGTCCCATTACCCGCGATGACCTGCCGGGGCTGATGAAGTTGGCGGCCAGTGCCGGCGTGGGCCTGACGTCGCTGCCGATCAACGAGGAACGTCTGGCCAAGCGCATCCTGCGCTCGGTGCGCTCGTTCAGCGGTGAGGCCGAGTTGGCCGAACAAGGCTACGTGTTTGTGCTGGAAGACGGCAGCAACGGCACCGTCGCCGGCATCTGCGCCCTGGAGGCGGCGGTCGGCCTGCACGAGCCTTGGTACAACTACCGTGTCGGCACCATCGTGCACGCCTCGGAAGAGTTGAACGTCTATTCGCGCCACGACACCCTGTTCCTGTCCAACGACCATACCGGCTATTCGGAATTGTGCACGCTGTTCCTGCACCCGGATTACCGGGTCAACCGCAACGGTGGCTTGCTGTCGAAGAGCCGCTTCCTATTCCTGGCCCAGTTCGCCGACCTGTTCGGCAAGATGGTGGTGGCCGAAATGCGCGGGGTCTCGGACAGCGACGGCAAGTCGCCGTTCTGGGAGGCGCTGGGCCGGCACTTCTTCTCCATGGAGTTCGCCGAAGCCGACTATCTGACCGGGGTCGGGCAGAAGGCCTTCGTTGCCGAACTGATGCCCAAGCACCCGGTGTACATCGATTTTCTGTCGCCCGAAGCCCGGGCCGTGATCGGGAAGACGCACGAGAACACCCGGCCGGCGGTCGCCATGCTGGAGTCCGAGGGCTTCCGTTACGAGGGCTACGTCGACATTTTCGACGCCGGTCCGACGGTGCAGGCCTATACCAGCGAAATTCGCGCCGTGAAGCAGAGCGTCATGGCCAGCGTCCGCGTCGTGACCGCTCCGGTCGAGGGCGAGCGCAAGAACCTGCTGGTGTCGAACACCCAGTTTGAAGGCTTCCGCGTGATCCTGGCGGAAACCACCGTCGTCGATAACGAGATTCTGCTGACGCCCGAAGAGGCGCACGCCCTGCAAGTGGGCGAAGGTGACCCGGTGCGCTGTGTCACGCTCTCGCCCAAGGAGACTATCTAAATGGCAACGCTGTGTATCAATGGAACCTGGCTGGCCGGTGACGGCGAGTCGTTGAAAAAAACCAACCCGGCCACGGCCGAGGTGATCTGGGAAGGCAAGGGCGCCTCGCCGGCTCAAGTCGACGCCGCCGTTGCCGCCGCTCGCGCCGCCTTCAAGAATTGGTCGCGCACTTCTTTTGACGAGCGGGTAGCCATTGCCCGTCGTTTCGGCGAGCTTCTGGCCGCCAACAAGAATGCCTTGGCCGAAGTGATCGCGAAGGAAACCGGCAAGCCGATGTGGGAAGCGCTGACCGAGGTGACCACCATGGTCAACAAGGTCGACATCTCGGTCAAATCGTACAACGAGCGCACCGGCGAGCGGGCAGCCCCCATGGGCGACGCTCAGGCGGTATTGCGTCACAAGCCCCACGGCGTGGTGGCGGTGTTCGGTCCGTACAACTTCCCGGGCCACCTGCCCAACGGCCACATCGTGCCGGCGCTGATCGCGGGCAACACCGTGATCTTCAAGCCGTCCGAACTGACGCCGTGGACTGCGCAGGAAACCGTCAAGCTGTGGCAGCAAGCCGGCTTGCCGGCGGGCGTGATCAACCTGGCCCAGGGCGCCAAGGAAACCGGCATCGCCTTGGCCAACCATGCCGGCATCGACGGTTTGTTCTTCACCGGTAGTTCCGCCACCGGCAACCTGCTGCACAAGACCTTCGGCGGCCAGCCGGAGAAGATACTGGCGCTGGAGATGGGCGGCAACAATCCGCTGATCGTGGGTAAGGTGGCCGAGGTCGATGCCGCCGTGCACCACGTGATCCAGTCTGCCTTCATCTCCGCCGGCCAGCGCTGTACCTGCGCACGGCGTCTGCTGGTCCCTGCCGGGGAGTGGGGCGATGCCTTCGTCGAACGTTTGGTCGAGGTCGCCGCCAAGCTCAAGGTGGGGCTCTACAACGAAGAACCGGCTCCGTTCATGGGCTCGGTGATTTCCAACACCGCGGCCGACGCGCTGCTCAAGGCGCAGGCCACGTTGCGTGAGAACGGCGGCAAGGTGCTGCTGGAAATGCGCCGCCTGTCCGAGACCGGCGCCATTCTGTCGCCGGGCATCATCGACACCACCGATGCCCAGCGTCCGGACGACGAATTCTTCGGTCCGCTGCTGCAGGTGATCCGCTACACCTCGTTCGACCAGGCCATCGAGATCGCCAACGACACCCGCTTCGGCCTGGCCGGCGGCGTGCTGTCGGACGACCGCGCCGAATACGAGCGCTATCTGCTGGAAAGCCGTGCCGGCGTGGTGAACTGGAACAAGCCGCTGACGGGTGCCTCCAGCGCCGCTCCGTTCGGTGGCATCGGCGCCTCGGGCAATCATCGCCCCAGCGCCTACTATGCAGCCGATTACTGTGCCTGGCCGGTCGCTTCGCTGGAGTGCGACAGCCTGACCGTTCCGACTCAACTTTCTCCGGGGATCGTACTGTGAGCAACGCTTTTGAAGTGAACTTCGACGGCCTGGTTGGCCCGACGCACAACTACAGCGGCCTGTCCTACGGCAACGTCGCTTCCACCGGCAACCAGAACGCCGTGTCCAACCCGAGGCTGGCCGCCAAGCAGGGGCTGGCCAAGATGAAGGCGCTTCACGACCTGGGCTTCAAGCAAGGCGTGCTGGCGCCGCACGAGCGCCCGGATGTGGCGAGCCTGCGTCTCCTCGGCTTTAGCGGCAGCGATGCGCAAGTGATCGAGCGCGCGGCCAAGGAGGCACCGGCCATCCTGGCGGCCGCCTCCTCCGCCTCCTGCATGTGGACCGCCAACGCGGCCACCGTCAGCCCGTCCGGCGACACCGCCGACGGCCGCGTGCACTTTACCCCGGCCAACCTGAACAACAAGTTCCATCGTTCGATCGAGCACCCGACCACTCGCCGCATCCTGCAGGCGATGTTTGCCGACCGCGAGCGCTTCATGGTGCACGAGGCGCTGCCGGCGCAGATGCACTTCGGTGACGAAGGCGCAGCCAACCATACCCGTTTCTGCGACCGTTACGACGGAGCCGGTGTGGAGTTCTTCGTGTTCGGTGCCGCTGCTTTCGACAGCCGCTATCCGAAACCGGCCCGGTTCCCGGCGCGCCAGACGCTGGAAGCGTGCCAGGCGGTGGCCCGGCTGCACGGCCTGAAGGAGGAGGGCGTGGTCTACGCCCAGCAGGACCCGGACACCATCGATGCCGGCGTGTTCCACAACGACGTGATCTCGGTCGGTAACCGCAACGTGCTGTTCCACCACGAGAAGTCCTTCCTGCATCAGGCCGAGGTGCTGGCCGAGCTGGACCGCAAGCTGGCGGCGGCAGGCGGCAACTTCATCGCCATTGAGGTGCCGCAGGCCGAAGTGTCGGTGGAGGAGGCGGTGAAGAGCTACCTCTTCAATAGTCAGCTGCTGTCCAAGCCGGGCGGCGGCATGATCATCGTGGTGCCGGAAGAGTGCCGCAATATCGAACGTGTCTGGGCCTACCTGGAGAAGCTCAAGGCCTCGGGCGGCCCGATCGACGAGGTGCGCGTGTTCGATCTCAAGCAAAGCATGCAGAACGGCGGCGGGCCGGCCTGCCTGCGTCTGCGCGTGGCCTTGTCCGAGTCGGAAATCGCCGCGGTCAACCCGCGCGTGATGATGTCCGAGCAATTGTTCGGCACGCTGAACACCTGGGTGGACAAGCATTATCGCGATCGCCTGTCGCCGGAAGACCTCGGTGACCCGCAACTGTTGCTGGAATGCCGCACCGCGCTCGATGAATTGACCCAAATCATGGGACTTGGCGCGGTGTACCCGTTCCAGCTGGTTTGAGTCCGGTTCTGGTGCAAAAAAGGCAGCCCGGTGCGGGTTGCCTTTTGTATTTTGTATACAACAAAAATTGTCGTTGCTCGACGCGAGTAGCAACGGAAAGAGCTTGTTTTCACGGCGTTTTCTTGCCAGCCCATCAGAGCTCATGACGGAAAATCGCTATTTGATCGAAAATCTGCAGGAAAATCGTCGGTTCAATCCGGGGCGTGCGATGTTTTGTTCTGGTGCGGTGCAGCGCGTTTCGGTTGTATTTCGAGATTAATAAAAAAAATCCATAAAAAACAATTACTTGTGTCGTGTTTGGAGGTCTATTCTTTAGGGGTTTTTGGGGCTCTTGTTAAGATTGACAGTCGATTGTAGACACACGCATAATCCGCCGAAGTTTCCGGATAGTGACAGCAAAAGTCATCAACCGGACGCTAGATGGACGATAACGAAAAGAGGGTCACCCCCGTCGTGTCGTCGGGTCTTCAATCAAAGGAGAATTCCCACCGTGGACATTTTTTTGCAACAGATACTCAATGGCCTCGTGCTGGGTAGCATCTACGCGCTGATCGCGCTGGGCTACACCATGGTGTACGGGATCATGGGGCTGATCAACTTCGCCCATGGCGAAGTCGTCATGATGGGGGCCATGGTCACCATCACCGTCGTGACCTCGCTGATGGGGGCCGGAGTCAACCTTCCGGGGCCGCTACTGGTTCTGATTGGTCTCGTTATTGCCATTCCGGCCTGCGCGCTGTTGGGCTATACCATCGAACGCGTCGCCTACCGTCCGCTGCGCAACGCGCCGCGCCTGGCGCCGCTGATCACCGCGATCGGCCTGTCGATCGTGCTGCAGCAGGTGGCGATCCTGATCTGGGGCCGCAACTACATCCCGTTCCCGTCGATCCTGAGCCATGACACCGTCGAGATCTTCGGCGCCAGCATCACCGTGCTGCAGATCATGATCATCGTGCTGTGCTTGGTGATCATGGCCGGTCTGTTGATCATGGTCGAGAAGACCAAGCTCGGCCGCGCCATGCGCGCCACCAGCCAGAACCCCGGCGTGGCCTCGCTGATGGGCGTCAACGTCAACACCATCATCTCCTCCACCTTCATGCTGGGCTCCGCGCTGGGCGCCATCGCCGGCGTCATGGTCGCCACCAACTACGACCAGGCCCACTACTACATGGGCTTCCTGATCGGCCTGAAGGCGTTCACCGCGGCAGTACTGGGCGGCATCGGCAACCTCGGCGGCGCAGTGGCGGGCGGTATCCTGCTCGGCATCATCGAGAGCCTGGGCGCCGGCTACATCGGCACCCTGACCGGCGGCTTCCTCGGCAGCCACTACCAGGACATCTTCGCCTTCATGGTGCTGATCCTGGTGCTGATCTTCCGTCCGTCCGGCCTGCTGGGCGAAAAAATGGCCGACCGTGCCTGATCGAAGGGGAGAAACAAACATGACCATGGCACTAGAAATGAACAAGCTCGACACCAACAAGAAGGTCGGCCTGTTCCTCGTGTCGGCTATCGTGCTCGCGGTGCTGCCGTTCGTCGTCGGCGGCCTGCTGGGCAACTCGTGGCTGCGTATCATCGACTTCGCGCTGCTGTACGTGATGCTGGCGCTGGGGCTCAACATCGTGGTCGGCTTCGCCGGCCTGCTGGACCTGGGCTTCATCGCCTTCTACGCCGTCGGTGCCTACACCTTTGCGCTGTTGGGTTCGCCGCACTTCGACATCCACCTGCCGTTCTACATCACCATCCCCCTCGGGGCCGTGGTGGCAGCGTTCTTCGGCATCCTGCTCGGCACCCCGGTGCTGCGCCTGAAGGGCGACTACCTGGCGATCGTGACGCTGGGCTTCGGTGAGATCGTGCGTATCTTCATGAACAACCTGAACGCGCCGATCAACATCACCAACGGCCCGCAGGGCATCAACCTGATCGATCCGGTCAAGATCGGCGGGCTGTCGTTCGGCAAGCCGCTGGAGATCGCCGGCCACAGCTTCAACAGCGTTTATCTTTACTACTACTTCTTCCTGGCGCTGACCGTGCTGGTGGTGATCATGGCCTGGCGCCTGCAGCACTCGCGCATCGGCCGTGCCTGGGTGGCGATGCGCGAAGACTCGATCGCTGCCGCCGCGATGGGGCTCAACATCCGCAACATCAAGCTCTTGGCGTTCTCGCTGGGCGCGCTGTCGGGTGGTGTGGCCGGTGGCCTGTTCGCCTCGTTCCAGGGCTTCATCTCGCCGGAATCGTTCGGTCTGCTGGAATCGGTAATGATCCTGGCGATGATCGTGCTGGGCGGCATGGGCCACATCCCGGGCGTGATCCTGGGGGCGGTGGTGCTGACCGTGGCGCCGGAAGTGCTGCGCGACGTCATCGGCCCGCTGCAGATGCACACCTTCGGTCGCATGCTGATCGACCCGGAAAACGCCCGCATGCTGATCTTCGGCCTCGCCTTGGTCATCATGATGCTGCTGCGTCCGGAAGGCATGTGGCCGTCCAAGCGCCGCAAGGCCGAGTTCGACGACGCGAAGAAAGGTTAAGCCATGGCACACGCTCTGCTGAAAATCGAAGGCATCAACAAGCGCTTTGGCGGCCTGCATGCCCTGAACAATGTCGGTCTGACCATCAACAAGGGTGAGATCTACGGCCTGATCGGCCCGAACGGCGCCGGCAAGACCACGCTGTTCAACGTGTTGACCGGTCTCTACCAGCCCGACGAAGGCACTTTCACCTTCGACGGCCAGGACCTGTTCCGCGCCAAGCCGCACGTGGTGGTCGGCACCGGCATCGCCCGGACCTTCCAGAACATCCGCCTGTTCGGCGAGATGACCGCGCTGGAGAACGTCATGGTGGGTCGCCACATCCGCTCCAAGGCCAACGCCCTGGGTGCGATCCTGCGCGACAAGAAGACCATGGCCGAAGAGAAGGCGATCGAAGCCAAGGCGTGGGAGCTGCTGGCCTACGTCGGCATCACCGACGTCGCCTTTGAACGCGCCCGCAACCTGTCGTACGGTCACCAGCGCCGCCTGGAGATCGCCCGTGCGCTGGCCACCGAGCCCAAGCTGTTGGCGCTCGACGAACCGGCCGCCGGCATGAACCCGAGCGAAACTGAAGACCTCAAGGTGCTGATGGAAAAGATCCGCAAGGACGGCGTGACCGTGCTGCTGATCGAACACGACGTGAAGCTGATGATGGGCCTGTGCGACCGCATCGCCGTACTCGACTACGGCAAGAAGATCGCCGAAGGCGTGCCGGAAGTGGTGCGCAAGGACCCGAAAGTGATTGAAGCCTACCTGGGAGCGGCCCACGCATGAGTCTCTTGGACGTGAAGAACCTGCAGGTGTCGTACGGCGGCATCCATGCGGTGAAGGGGATCGACCTGCACATCGAGCAGGGCGAACTGGTGACGCTGATCGGTGCCAACGGCGCCGGCAAGACCTCGACGCTGCGCACGCTGGTGGGGATGGAGAAGAAGTCTGGCGGCAGCATCGTCTACGACGGCAAGGAAACCGCCGGGATTCCGGCGCACAACTTCGTGCGCCGCGGTCTGGCCATGGTGCCGGAAGGCCGCGGCATCTTCGCCAAGCTGACGGTGGAAGAGAACCTGCTGATGGGGGCGTTCTACCGCGACGACAAGGCGGCGATCCAGAACGAGCTGGAACACGTCTACGAGCTGTTCCCGCGTCTGAAGGAACGCTTCAAGCAGCTGGCCGGCACGCTGTCGGGCGGCGAGCAGCAGATGGTGGCGATGGGGCGGGCGATCCTGTCCAAGCCCAAGCTGCTGCTGCTGGACGAACCGTCGATGGGTCTGGCGCCGATCATCGTGCAGAAGATCTTCGAGATCATCCAGATGATCTCGGCGCAGGGCGTGACGATGCTGCTGGTGGAGCAGAACGCCAAGCTGGCGCTGGAGATCAGCCAGCGCGGCTACGTGATGGAGAGCGGCCGCATCACCATGAGCGGCCCGGCGCGCGAGCTGCTGGATGATGAGCGGGTGCGTAACGCCTATCTGGGCGGCTGACCCGAGCTGACAATGAATGCGACTCTTGGCCCCGGCGTGCTGGTTCACCAGCTCCTCGGGGCTTTTTTATTGCCCCCGCTCAACGTCATCCTGCTTGTCCTGCTGGGGCTGTGGCTGAGGCGGCGCCATCCGGGGGCGGGGAGTGTGGTCGTTGCGCTCGCGCTGGGCTTGTCATACGCCCTGGCGACCCCGCAGATGGCGATGTGGCTGAACCGTCCGCTCGAGCGTTTTCCGCTGGTGGCGCTGTCCCAGGTGCGGGAGACCGGTGCCATCGTGGTATTGGGGGGCGGCAAGAAGCCGGCGCCGGAATACGGCCGCAACGAGCCCTCGGCCGATACCCTAGTGCGGCTGCGTTATGCCGCCTACCTGGCGCGGGACAGTGGCCGTCCCGTGCTGGTCAGCGGCGGTGCGCCGCTGGGGGGCGAGGCGGAAGCGCCGGTGATGGCCCGCACCTTGGTGAGCGATTACGGTGTGCAGCCGCGCTGGGTCGAGCAGGGCTCGGATACCACGTTCGACAACGCACGCCTGTCGGCGCAGCTGCTCAAGGCCGACGGCGTGCGTTCCATCACGCTGGTCAGCCAGGGCTGGCACCTGGCACGGGCCGTGCCGCTGTTCGAAGAGCAGGGCCTGAAGGTACTGCCGGCGCCGACCGGACTCGTACGCTACGATGGTGGTGGCGTGATGTGGTACCTGCCTTCCGGGCGGGCGATGCAGGAGACGCACGCCGCGCTGCGCGAATGGGTGGGGCGGCTGTATTATGCCGTACGCGAGCGGGGTACCGCGTTGCTCCGCTCGGTCTCGCATCTCAAATCCTGACCGCGCGGGAGAACGGCATTGTCGCCAGTGCCGAAGCACCGTCGTGCCGGTGGGCGGCGTGCCTCGCCGGGCCGGATGGGGCGCGCAGCAGATTGATTCACGAACACTCTGACAGGAGCCAGTCATGCAGGTAGCAGCCATCATCATCGGCGACGAATTGTTGTCTGGAAAGCGCCAGGACAAGCATTTGCAGGCGCTGATCCGTATTCTGGCCGCTCGCGGCATGCCACTTGCGGCGGCCGAGTACCTCGGAGACGATCCGCATCGGATCGAGGCGGCGTTGAAGCGTGCCTTCGCCAGTGGCGACCTGGTGTTCAGCTTCGGTGGCATCGGCGCCACCCCGGACGACCATACCCGTGGCTGTGCTGCCCGCGCGCTGGGGGTGGAGCTGGCGGTGCACCCGGAGGCGCGCGCCATTATCGAGGAGCGTTTCGGCGACGAGGCCTATCCGCACCGCATCAACATGGGGGCGTTCCCGCTCGGCGCGCGCCTGATCCCGAACCCGGTCAACCGCATCGCGGGTTTCTCGGTGCATGACGTGCATTTCGTGCCGGGTTTTCCGGCCATGGCGTGGCCGATGATCGAGTGGGTGCTCGATACGCACTACCCGCACCTCCGGAACGATGTGCCGGATGTCGAGCGTAGCGTGATCGCCATCAACGCCCGCGAGGGTGACCTGATCGGATTGATGGAGACGTTCAGTGCGCGCTACCCGGCGCTGAAGCTGTCCAGCCTGCCCAACTTCGGCAACGACGCCATCCCCCAGATGCACATCGAGTTCGGTTTCAGCGGCCAACCGGCGCTGGTCGGCATCGCTTTGTCCGAGCTGGAGAAGGAATTGGTCAAGCGTGGCTACGAGGTACGTAGCACCGCATAATTTGCAAGTATTTGTTTTGAAATAAACCATCTATTTGGCATTATTTTAAATTGTTTATATTTGTTTCCTGCGCTTGAGTTGTCCTGAGCGGGCGGGCTAGGGTGGCGGTTTTTTGCCTGCCACCCGCCATGAAACGCTTGCTGTTTTTGCTGTTGCCCTTGCTGCTGAGCGCCTGCCTCGGCCATGACCGTCCATCCCCCGTCGCCCGGGACGTTTCCTCGTACACTCCGCCCCCCGCCGAAGCGGTCACGTTGGTATCCGGCAAGCACAGCGTGGGTCACCGCGACTTCAATAACGCCAAGAAAGTGTTGCCGGAGGTCTTTGCCGGCATGGAGGAAGACTTCTACTGCGGCTGCAAGTACAGCGGCAAGGACGTCGATTTCGCTTCCTGTGGGTATCAGCCGCGCAAGAACGCCGCGCGCGCCAGTCGCATCGAGTGGGAGCACGTGGTGCCGGCCTGGGTACTGGGGCATCAGCGGCAATGCTGGCAGCAGGGCGGGCGCAAGAACTGCGTGGCCACCGACGCGGCGTTCCGCATGGCCGAGGGCGATCTGAATAACCTGGTTCCGGCGGTGGGCGAGGTCAACGGCGATCGCGGCAACCTGTCGTACGGCGCCTGGACGCGCACTCCGACCCCGATGTACGGCCAGTGCCAGACCATCGTCGACTTCAAGAACCGGCGCGTGCAGCCGCGCGAAGAGGTGCGCGGACGCGCCGCGCGCATCACCCTGTACATGCACGACCAGTACGGCCTGCGCATGAGCAGCCAGGATCGCCAACTGATGTGCGCCTGGGCCAAAACTTATCCGGTGGACGAATGGGAGCGCCAGCGCGAAGCGCGCATCGTGGCGTTGCAGGGCAGCGGCAATCCTTACGTGAGCGACCCGCAGCAGCTGGCCAAGCGCTGCGGCTGAGCGCTTGCGAGGTACGCTCTGACAGGAGACCGGGCAGGGCGTGACTCTCGTGTGCCGGAGCGGCAGCCCGGCCGTCTCCCTGGATGTACGCAGAGACGGGGGCCGAAAGCGGCCGGTCGGCCTGCCGCTCAGTCGCGGTAGAAGTGCTTGAGGATGCTGGAGAAGTCGAGCTTGCCGTGGCCGTCGGCGACGTGCTCCTCGTACAGGTTGCGCGCCAAGGCACCGAGCGGGTTGGCGGCGTGGCAGGCCAGCGCCGCCTGTTCGGCCAGGCCCAGGTCCTTCAGCATCAGTTCCGCCATGAAGCCGCCGCTGTAGCCGCGGCTGGCCGGCACGTTTTCCATCACCCCTGGCCAGGGGTTGTACAGCTCCAGCGCCCAGTTGCGGCCGGAGCTCTTGGCCATGATCTCGGACAGCACCTTGGGGTCGAGCCCGCTCTTGACCCCCAGCGCCAGCGCCTCGGCGGTGCCGGCCATCAGGATGCCAAGCATCATGTTGTTGCAGATCTTGGCGCTCTGGCCGGCGCCGTGGCCACCGGCGAGGAACACGTTCTTGCCCATGGCCTCGAACAGCGGGCGGGCCTGTTCCAGGTCGGCCGCCTCGCCGCCGACGATGAAGGTCAGGGTGCCGGCGGCGGCGCCGGCGGTGCCGCCCGATACCGGCGCGTCGAGCATGCGCAGGCCGGCGGCGAGCGCGGCCTCGGCCACCTTGATGGCGCTGGCGGCGGCGATGGTGCTGCAGTCGATTACCAGCGTGCCCTTGGGCAGCTGGGCGAGCAGGCCGTTTTCACCCAGGTACAGGCCCTCGACGTGGTGGCTGGCGGGCAGCATCGACAGCACGATGTCGGCGCCGGCGACGCAATCGGCGGCGCTGGTGGCGACCGTGGCGCCGGCTTCGGCCAACCTTTGCATGGCCTCGGCGGAGAGGTCGAAGACCTTGATGGCAAAGCCCTTGCGGAGGAGATTGAGGGCCATCGGCCCGCCCATGTTGCCGAGGCCGATGAAAGCGGTGTGAGTCATGGTTGTCTCCTGAGGTGCCCATTTCATTTGAGTGTAGGCAGACTGCGTGCGAATTTTCGCTGGGCAAATCCCTGCGTGCCAAACTTCGATCGGCTCAGCGAGAGAGTTGCACGCAGTCATCCGCTCAGCGATACGGAATCCTCATGGACTGCGTGTCCATTCCGGTTCCTGTGCGCTGTCGGCCCTCAATCTGCTCTGGCTCGCCTACTGAAACGGGCTCTCGCCTTTAAGTTGGTAACTCAGCCCAGTGCCGCCAGCGGGTGTTCGCCATCACCCCACGGCGCGGTGAAGTGGCTGTCGACCCAGGCCTGGTCGACTTCGGCCAACGTCTTGCGGCTCCACTGCGGCTGGCGGTCCTTGTCCACCAGCAGCGCGCGCACGCCTTCGCGGAAGTCCGGCTTGCTGCAGAAGTTGACCGACAGGATCAGCTCCATGCGCAACGCCTCGGCCAGCGACAGGTGCTTGGCGCGGCGGTAGATTTCCCAGGTGACCGCGGCCGAGCTCGGGCTGCCGTGGGCGAAGCTGTGCGCCGCCGCCTGCAGCCACGGGTCGTCGAAATGGCCGTCGGTCAGCGCCTGCGCCACGGCGGCCAGGCTGCCGCGGTTCATCAGGCGGTGGATGGCCACCAGCTGGCGCTCGACGTTGGACATCGGCAAGGAGGCGTGGGTAGCGCATTCCATGTCGTTAAGCAGGGCGGTGACGGCGGCGTGGTTGGCCGAAGCGGTATCGGACCAGGCGGTGTCGGTCAGACGTGCCAGCAGCTCGGGATAGCCGTCCAGCGCGACGACATGGTCGGCCAGGTTGACGATCAGCGCGTCGTGGGCGTTGAGCGGCGCGCCGGTCAGGCCGAGGAACAGCCCGAGCTTGGCCGGCATGCGCTGCAGGAACCAGCTGCCGGCCACGTCCGGGTACAGGCCGATGGTGATTTCGGGCATGGCGATGCGCGTGGCCGGCGTGGCGACACGGTGGCTGGCGCCGACCATCAGGCCGAGCCCGCCGCCCATGACGATGCCGTGGCCCCAGACGATGACCGGTTTGGGGAAGGTGTGCAGGCGGTGGTCGAGGGTGTATTCCTCGCGGAAGAACGTCACCACCTCGGGAATCGGACCGTCGCCGTGGTGGGCCAGGATGGCGTCGCGCACCGCGCGCACGTCGCCGCCGGCGCAGAACGCCCGTTCGCCGGCCCCGCGCAACAGCACGCAGGCGATGGTGTCGTCGGCGGCCCAGCGCTGCAATTGCGCGTTGAGCAGGCGGATCATGCCCAGCGTCAGCGCGTTGAGCGATTTCTCGGCGTTGAGCGTGGCCACGCCGATGCGCCGGCCGTTGCTGCTGGCCAGTTCTTCAAACAGGACTTCGTCGTTCATGGTGTTCCTTTCGGCCAACTAGTCAGAACCGATTTACGGTCTTGCGGCGCGTTCCCGATCGGGGTTCAGGTGTGCCGCGTGCGAATCTTTGCGGGTCTCCGCGGAAGATCGGCACGCAGCGATGCGCTCGCGACGGACCGTGAGCGGCTCTCAGGCATTCTTCCACTGCGGCGGACGCTTTTCCAGGAAGGCGCCGACGCCTTCCTTCTGATCCTCGGTGTCGAACAGCTTGATGAAGCGCTCGCGCTCGTGGATCAGGTTGTACGACGGCGGCTCGACGCGGGCGCGCTGCACCAGCGTCTTGCACGCTGCCACCGACGACGGCGACTGGCGTGCCACCTTCTCCGCCAGCGCCAGCGCGGCGGCGCGCGCCTGGCCCTTGGCGACCACTTCTTCCACCAGCCCGATGCGCAGCGCGGTGGCGGCGTCCACGCGCTCGCCGCACAGGATCATGCGCTTGGCCCAGCCTTCACCTACCAGCCAGGGCAACAGCTGGGTGCCGCCGGCGCAGGGCAGCAGGCCGACGGCGGCTTCCGGCAGCGCCATCTGAGCTTGTTCCTCGGCGATGCGGATGTCGCAGGCCAGGGCGCATTCCAGCCCGCCGCCCATGGCGTAGCCGTTGACGGCGGCGATGCTGACGCCACGGAACGCCGCGAGCGCCTCGAAGGCCTCGCCGAACAGCATGGTCATCTCGGTGGCGACGGTCTTGTTGCCGTCGGCGAACAGCGTCAGGTCGGCGCCGGCCGAGAAGAACTTCTCGCCGTCGCCGGTGATGACCAGGGCGTAGATGTCGCGCTCGGCGTTGAGGTCGGTCACCAGCGCCTTGAGGGCGGAGAGGCTCTCCCGGTTCCAGGTGTTGGCGGGCGGGTTGGTGATGGTCACCAGCGCGGTGTGGCCGTGTTTTTCGACGTTGAGATGGGCGTAGTTCGGCAAAATGTTCTCCTTGTTGTGTGGCCTGTCCTGGCCGTTGTTGAGCGGGGAGGAGGGACGAAACCTATCGCCATGATTGGAAGCGATGTGTCGTGTTTCAACCCTCCCGACCCCTAGTTCGGCCTGGCGTTCAGCGCAGCGTATCGAGCGCGCCATCCTTCAGCAGGTGGCGCGCCACGATCATGCGCATCACCTCGTTGGTGCCTTCCAGGATCTGGTGCACGCGCAGGTCGCGCACGTGGCGCTCGAGCGGGAAATCCTTGAGGTAGCCGTAGCCGCCAAAGAGCTGCAGCGCCTGGTTGGCGACGTTGAAGGCGAGATCGGTGGCGAGGCGCTTGGCCATGGCGCAGTAGGCGGTGGCGTCGGGGCTGCCGCTGTCGAGCTTCCACGCCGCCAGGCGCACCATCTGGCGCGCGGCGACCAGCTCGGTCAGCATGTCGGCGAGCTTGAACTGCACGGTCTGGAAGTCGGCGAGCGCGTGGCCGAATTGCTGGCGCTCCTGCACGTAGCGCTGCGCCGCATTCAGCGCGGCCTGGGCGGTGCCGACGGCGCAGGTGGCGATGTTGATGCGCCCGCCGTCCAGCCCCTTCATGGCGAAGGTGAAGCCCTGGCCTTCCTCGCCGAGCAGGTTGGCGGCCGGAATCTCGACGTTGTCGAAGGTGACG
The DNA here is from genome assembly GCF_000283535.1 of Pseudogulbenkiania sp. NH8B. GTDB lineage: Bacteria > Pseudomonadota > Gammaproteobacteria > Burkholderiales > Chromobacteriaceae > Pseudogulbenkiania > Pseudogulbenkiania ferrooxidans. The sequence goes on along the minus strand of NC_016002.1, from coordinate 2,992,316 downwards.
GCGCGCGTGGGCTGGCTGTTCCAGCCCATCTTCTTCTCCTTCTTGCCGTACTGGATTCCGGGCGCGTCGGCCGGCACCACGAAGGCGGACACCCCCTTCGGGCCGGGGCCGCCGGTGCGCGCCATCACCACCAGCACCTCGGTGCTGCCGGCGCCGGAGATGAACATCTTGGAGCCGTTGAGCAGGTAAACGTCGCCCTTCTTCTCGGCGTGGGTCTTGAGCGAGGCGGCGTCGGAGCCGGCGCCCGGTTCGGTCAGGCAGTAGCTGCCGAGCTTGGCGCCTGTCACCATCTGCGGCACCCAGTGCTCGGCCACCTCGGGCTTGGCGAAGCTGGCGATCATCCAGCTCACCATGTTGTGGATGGTGAGGTAGGCGGCGGTGGAGGTGCAGCCGGCGGCCAGTTCCTCGAACACGATGGCGGCGTCGAGACGGCTGAGTCCCAGCCCGCCGTAGGCTTCCGGCGTGTACAGGCTGAGAAAGCCCATCTCGCCGGCGCGGCGGATGACGTCGAGCGGAAACTCCTCGCGTTCGTCCCATTCCGCGGCATGCGGCGCCAGTTCGTGCGTGGCGAAGGCGCGCGCGGCGTCCTGGAAGGCGATCTGTTGTTCAGTCAGGGCAAAGTCCATGTTTTCAGCCAATCTTGTCAGCCCCGCCGTGTCGGCGGGAGGATGTCGATATGCGGCGCGTCCGGGTTGGATGAGCGCGCCGCGCCTGATGATGCGTCAGTGCAGCGCAATGGTGGTGTTGACCTTGCCGCTCGAGGCGGCGTCGTCGAACCAGCGGCTGGTGACGGTCTTGGTCTGGGTGTAGAACAGGATCACCTGCTTGCCGTACGGTCCCAGGTCGCCCAGTTTGGAACCGCGCGAGCCGGTGAACGAGAACAGCGGCACCGGCACCGGGATCGGCACGTTGATGCCGACCTGGCCGACGTCGATCTCCTCCTGGAACTTGCGCGCCGCGGCGCCGCTCTGGGTGAAGATGGCGGTGCCGTTGCCGTGCGGATTGGCGTTGATGAGTTCGATGGCCTCGTCGAGGCTATCCACCCCCACCAGGCACAGCACCGGCCCGAAGATTTCCTGGTCGTAGATCGCCATGCCGGGCTTCACGCCGGAGAAGAGGGTTGGGCCGACGAAGTTGCCCTGCTCGTGGCCGGGCACCTGCACGGCGCGGCCGTCCAGCTCCAGCTTGGCGCCCTGTTCGATGCCCTTGGCGATCAGTCCCGCGACGCGCGCCCGCGCCCGGGGGGAAATCAGCGGCCCGAGGTCCGGGTTGTCCCGGCCGGGGCCCACCTTGAGCGCCCTGGCCTTGGCCACCAGTTCGGGAATCCAGCCCTGTGCCTCGCCCACCAGCACTGCCACCGAGATCGCCATGCAACGCTGGCCGGCGGCGCCGAAACCGGCGCCGACCAGCTGGTTGAGCGCCTGTTCCTTGTTGGCGTCGGGCAGCACGATGGCGTGGTTCTTGGCGCCCATCATGCACTGCACGCGCTTGCCGGCCTGGCTCGCGCGCTGGTAGACGTGGGTGCCGACCGGGGTGGAGCCGACGAAGGACAAGGCCTTGATGTCGGGATGGTCGCACAGCGCGTTGACCACCTCGGGCCCGCCATGCACCACGTTGAGCACGCCGGGCGGAATGCCGGCTTCGATCGCCAGTTCCACCAGCCGCATCGTCACCATCGGGTCCTGCTCGGACGGCTTGAGCACGAAGGTGTTGCCGCAGGCGATGGCCATCGGGAACATCCACAGCGGGATCATGGCCGGGAAGTTGAACGGCGTGATGCCGGCGCACACCCCGAGCGGTTGCTGCACGGTGTAGGTGTCGACGCCGCTGGCGACGTTCTCGGCGTGCTCACCCAGCTGCAGGTTGCCGATGTTGGCGGCGTGTTCGACCACTTCCAGGCCGCGGAACACGTCGCCCTCGGCGTCGGCCAGGGTCTTGCCTTGCTCGGCGGTGAGGATGGCCGCCAGCTCCTTCATGTTGTCGCGGATCAGCTGCTGATACTTGAGGAAGAGGCGGGCGCGGGCGCCGATCGGCGTCTTCTTCCAGCTCTTGAAGGCTTCCTTGGCCGCCGCTACGGCGGCGTCGACTTCCTCCGGCGTCGCCATCGGTACCCGCGCCAGCACGTGCTGCGTGGCCGGGTTGACCACGTCGCGCCAGTCGCTGGTGTTGGACTCGACGAATTCGCCGTTGATCAGCAGTTTGATGGTGGGGACGGCAGTGCTCATCGTGGTTTCTCCTCCGCGTGGCCGGACAGGGGCCGGTGTTCGATGCTGCCCGGCGCGGGCCGGCAGCGCAGGGAAACCCTCTGCGCCGGGCCCGCGATCCGGTATGGCTCCCGCGACGGGTATGAACAGGGGCTTCGGCCAACCTTTATGATGTTCTGTTTAGACCATGCACCGGGTGCGCGTTCTCCCCGTGTCGTCAGTCGTAGCGGTAGAAGCCGTGCCCGCTCTTGCGACCGAGCCGCCCGGCCGCCACCAGCTGCGCCAACAGCGGGCAGGCGCGGTACTTGCTGTCGCGGAATTCGTCATGAAGGATGTCCATGATGGCGAGGCAGGTGTCCAGGCCGATCAGGTCGGCCAGCGCCAGCGGGCCGATCGGGTGGTTCATGCCGAGCTTCATCACGGTGTCGATGTCCTCGGCGCTGGCCAGGTTCTCGTACAGCGCGAACGCCGCCTCGTTGATCATCGGCATCAGCACGCGGTTGGAGACGAAACCCGGGCCGTCCTTCACCGTTACCGGGGTCTTGCCGATTTCCACCGCCAGCGTGTGCACCGCCTGGTGGGTGGCATCGTCGGTCTGCAGCGCGCGGATGATCTCCACCAGCGGCATCAGCGGCACCGGGTTCATGAAGTGCATGCCGATCACCCGCTCCGGGCACTCCACCCAGGCCGCGATGCGGGTCAGCGAGATCGACGAGGTGTTGGACGCCAGGATGGCGTCGGCGGGCAGGGTGCGCGCCAGCTCGCGGAAGATCTTTTCCTTGATCGCGGGGTTCTCGGTGGCGGCTTCCACCACCAGCTGGCAGCCGGTCAGGGCGGCCAGCGTGTCGGCGGTGGCGATGTTGGAGAGGGTCAGCTCGACGTCGGCGGGGCTCAGCAGCGCCTTCTTTTCCAGTTTGGCGAGGCTCGTCCGGATGGTGGCGAGCCCTTTTTCCAGCGCCGCGGCCGAGGTGTCGACCAGGGTGACCTGAAAACCGTGGCGGGCGAAGGTCTGGGCGATGCCGTTGCCCATGGTGCCGGCGCCGATAACGCCGATGCGGGTGATTGCCATGATGTCTCCTTGTGCACTGATTCCGTGAACATAAGATAACGTTTACGTAAACGTCAATATGCGACGCCGCAAAACATTCGAATCCTTCCCTTCCATTCCCGTCAATTATAGTCCGGCACACCGCGAAACCCGGCGCGGCTCCCCGGCAAGACGGGCCGGGTAGGGGGCGTCGTGGCGTTCTGCCATCAGGCTCCGCCGGCGGACTGTTTCTGGCGGATCGCCAGCAGCGCCTGATTGCGCAGCGCCTTCAGCAGGTTCAGCGTTTCTGCGTCGGGCTTCAGGCTATGGGCATGCCTGCGTTCGCCGTACAGACAACCGATCGGCTTGTTCTCCAGCACCAGCGGCAGGATCAGGAAGGTCTCCGCCGGCGTGGCGCGGCGCAGCCAGTTGGGGATGCGGCTGGCGATATTCGGCGCGTTGACGTCCTCGATCAAGATGTCGGCGTTGTGCTCCAGCGCCACGCAGAACACGTTGGCGGGCTCCTGCAGACTGAAGCGGAAGGCCGGGATCATCGTGCCGATCCGCTCGCCAAAACCGGAACGCGCCACCATCTGTCCCAGCCGCGGGTCGCGCGTGCACAGCAGCACGTGCTCGAACGGGGTGGCGCGAAACAGCGTTTCCAGCACGGTCTGCAGCAGCTCGTTCAGGTTGAACGGGCCGAGCAGGGCGTGGGTGAGCTCCTGCACGCCAGCGCTCAAGCGGCGCGCGCTGCTGTCTTCGCAGGGCTCTGGCACGGCGGCGAAATCCAGCATCAGGTCAAGCTCCAGCTCTTGCGGCCGGGCTGCCTGGATGGCTTGGGCGAGCGGCGGAGGGCGAACGCCCGGACGCGTCGAGCCGGCGAGCAGCGCTGAGCCGCGCAGCCGCGCCAGGAAGCTGTCGGGACGGGCGCTGACCCCGATCGGCTCGACGTGCTCGTCGAACGCCCGCAGTGCAGCACGCACGTGCTCTATCGCCTGCTCGGCGTTCAGCGGCAACACGCGTTGATAGCGTTCCAGCAGCGTCTCCAGCGGCTGGCGCGGGGCGCTGCCGGGGTCTTGTGTCAGTTGCGTCAGCTCGGCGGCCAGGTTGGCCAGGATGCACAGTCGCGCCGCGGCACTGGCCGGCGGGCGGATCGGCCCGGCCGGCAGCAGCTCCATGCTCTGCACGATGCGTGCCGGGAAGCTCCAGTGCTCGGCCACGCTCATGCCCAGCGCGGCGAAATCCAGCCCCAGGGTATGGATCGTGGCCTGGGTCAGGCTCAGCCCGTTCTCGACCTTGAGGTCGATCAGCCGGCTTTCTTCGCGGAAATAGAAGCGGCACAGGAGTTCGCCCAGGTGGTGGAACATGCCGCAGATCAGCGCTTCCTCGCTGTCCCCGGCGGCACCGTGCTGCGCCAGTTCGCGCGTCAGCAGGCCGCAGAAGAAGGTGCGCAGCGCGGTGTCCTTCAAGGTGGCCGCGTGCGCCTTGTTGTGCATGTGTTCGAACAGCAGCAGCGTGATCGCCAGGTTGCGGATGGTGTCGAAACCGAGGATGACGATGGCGCGCGACACCGTGCTGACCGCGCCGCCGAAGTGGCTGTAATGCACCGAGTTCACCACCCGCAGCAGCTTGTTGGTGAGGGAGAAGTCCTGCAGGATGATTTCCGCCAGCTCTTGTACCCGGCCGGTGTGGTCCTCGCTCACCTGGTTGATGGCCTGGATCGCCTGCGACAGGGCGGGAAAGTCGGCCGAATAGCGCATGCGCTCCAGCAGGCTGTCCCAGGCGGTCGGGCTGGCGCTACCCTTGATGAAGCGGTGCTGGGTGGTGAGCCAGGCCTGCAGCGCCGCCAGCAGCGAGGCGGCGTCGGCAAAACCCTGTCCCGGCGTCGTGTCGAGCGCGCTCGCCATGATGGCGTCCAGTTCGTCATCGATCAGCGGGTTCAATTGCCGCAGCGGCGTGCTGCCGGGCGGCTGGCCGGTCAGCAACTGGTGCAGGATGCCGGCCAGCGCGGCGAGGTCGCGCTGGCGCATGCGGGGCAGGTTATTCGCCGGCGGCGCCGGCAACAGCCCGAGCCCGAGCAGGTGCGGCGTGCGCTCGTCGTCGAGCAGGATATGGTCCAGGCTCAGCCCGCCGTGCGCCACGCCCTGAGCGTGGGCGTACATCAGCGCGCCCAGCAGGTCGCAGCACAGCCCCACCGCCTCTTTGCCCGGGAGCACCCCCGAGAGCGCCAGCAGGCTGGCCAGCGGATGCCAGGCCGGCAGGTCGTAATGCCAAAGGCAGAGCCCGTCGCGCAGTTCCTGCTCGCTGGGCGGGACGATGCCGGGGTGTTTCAGCCGGGCGGCGGGAAAGGTGGCGACGGTCAGTTTCTGCGGCAACGACAGGGTATGGCGGAGCGTGCCGCCGGGGGCGGAAACCGGCAAGCCGGCCGGTTGCTGGGCGGCGTCGTGGCTCAGGATCGGTGCGGCGTGTGTTGTCATTCTTTTTCTCCCCCGCTGACTATATAAGCAATCTCCCGACTCCGGACAACTTTATCCTCGCCGTGGGAGGCAGGGCCGCCATCGGGGGCGCCGCTATATGTCTGGTTAGATAGTTTTTTGCTTCCAATAGCGCATATTGATATATCCATTCGGTTTTGCCTGGCTAGGGGGCTTCCGGTAGATTGGCGTCAAATGGCAGGCGGGTGTGCCGCCTGCTGGCAGGAACAGAACTGGCCACGTGCCAATAGCGGGCGGAGCAAGATGACTATCAGTGAAGCAAGACTGACTCACCTCAAACAACTGGAAGCAGAGTCGATCCATATCATTCGCGAAGTGGCGGCGGAATTCGAGAACCCGGTGATGCTGTACTCCATCGGCAAGGACTCGGCGGTGATGCTGCACCTCGCGCTCAAGGCGTTCTACCCGGGCAAGCCGCCGTTCCCCCTGCTGCATGTCGATACCACCTGGAAGTTCCGCGACATGATCGCGTTCCGCGACCGCATGGCGGCCAAGGTCGGCATGGAACTGCTGGTGCACACCAATGAAGAAGGGCGGGCGGCCAACATCAATCCGTTCGACCACGGCAGCGCCAAGTACACCGACGTGATGAAGACCGACGCCCTCAAGCAGGCGCTGAACAAGTACCAGTTCGACGCCGCCTTCGGCGGGGCGCGCCGCGACGAGGAAAAGTCGCGCGCCAAGGAGCGTGTTTATTCCTTCCGCGACAAGAACCATCGCTGGGACCCGAAAAACCAGCGTCCGGAACTCTGGAACATCTACAACAGCAAGATCAACAAGGGCGAGAGCATCCGCGTGTTCCCGCTGTCCAACTGGACCGAACTCGACATCTGGCAGTACATCTACCTCGAAAACATCGAGATCGTGCCGCTCTATTTCGCCAAGCCGCGCCCGGTGGTCAACCGCGACGGCATGCTGGTGATGGTCGACGACGAACGCCTGCCGCTCAAGGAAGGCGAAGTGCCGGAAATGCGCAGCGTGCGTTTCCGCACCCTGGGCTGTTACCCGCTGACCGGCGCGGTCGAGTCGGAAGCGGCCACGCTGCCGGAGATCATCCAGGAAATGCTGCTCACCACCACCTCCGAGCGCCAGGGACGCCTGATCGACCACGACCAGGCCGGCTCGATGGAGAAAAAGAAGATGGAAGGCTATTTCTAAGCCTGTCCTGACGAGCTTGTCGCGAATCCCGCGTGCCGACGTGAACGCCCCCGGCCTCACGTTGGCCGAAGATGACGGAATACCACCATGTCTCACCAATCCGAACTGATTGCCAGCGATATCCTGGCCTACCTGAAACAGCACGAAAACAAGGATTTGCTGCGCTTCATCACCTGCGGCAACGTCGACGACGGCAAGTCCACGCTGATCGGCCGGCTGCTGCACGATTCCAAGCTGATCTTCGAAGACCAGCTGGCCGCGATCCAGAAGGACAGCAAGAAGTACAACACCACCGACGAGGACATCGATCTGGCCTTGCTGGTCGACGGCCTGCAGGCCGAGCGCGAGCAGGGCATCACCATCGACGTGGCCTACCGCTACTTCTCCACCGAGAAGCGCAAGTTCATCATCGCCGACTGCCCGGGCCACGAGCAGTACACCCGCAACATGGCCACCGGCGCCTCCACCTCGGACCTGGCGGTGATCCTGATCGACGCCCGTCGCGGTGTGCAGACCCAGACCCGCCGCCACAGCTACATCGTCAGCCAGCTTGGCATCCGCCACGTCATCGTGGCGATCAACAAGATGGACCTGGTCGACTTCAGCCAGGAGGTGTTCGACAAGATTCGCGACGATTACCTCGCCTTCGCCGAACACCTGGCGATTCCGGACATCCGCTTCGTGCCGATCTCGGCGCTGCGCGGTGACAACGTGGTGAAACCGAGCGAGCGCGCGCCGTGGTACGACGGTGCCACCTTCATGCAGCTCTTGGAGTCGGTCGAGCTGTCGCACGACGCCGCGCTCGACGCCTTCCGCCTGCCGGTGCAGTACGTCAACCGTCCGCACCTGGACTTCCGCGGCTTCTGCGGCACCATCGCCTCCGGCCGCGTGCATCCGGGCGACCAGATTATGGTGTTGCCGTCGGGCAAGACCAGCAAGGTCAAGGCCATCGTCACCGCTGACGGCGATCTGGCCAGTGCCCACGTCGGCCAGGCCGTCACGCTGACGCTGGAAGACGAGATCGACTGCTCGCGCGGCGACATGATCGTGCGTAGTGGCGAGGTGGAACCCCAGGTCTCGGCGGCGTTCGATGCCCACATCGTGTGGATGAACGAGGTGCCGTTGCAGGTGGGCAAGGAGTACGCCTTCAAGCTGGCCGGCAAGAACGTGTTCGGCCGTGTCGAGCACATCCTGCACCGCGTCGACGTCAACACCATGGAGCAGTATGCCGCCGACGAGCTCAAGCTCAACGAGTTCGGCCTGTGCCGCGTCGTCGTCAATGCGCCGGTGGTGTTCGACGCCTACCGCCAGTGCCGTGGCAGCGGCAACCTGATCGTGATCGATCGCTTGTCCAACGCCACCGCCGGCGCCGGCATGATCACCGGCGCCGCGCAGAGCGACAGCAGTGCCCAGGATGCCAACGAACTGGCCCGCCTGCGTGCCTTTGAGCTGGAGTTCAACGCGCTGGTGCGCAAGCACTTCCCGCACTGGGAAGCCAAGGATATTTCAAAGTTGTTTTAAGTCGTCCAAAATTTCTTGATTGGTCATAGTTTTATAGGTTTTCCCAAGAATTAGCGTCCAATGTGGTGCACTTGAATTTAGCTGCATCCACATGAAAACGTGCCCCCGTATGTACCCCCGTGTTATTTTAGGGGGAACGTACGGGGGCTTCTTTATGGCGGTGGAAAAAGGCATCGGTATGGCATTGCTGAAGGATATTCAGTGCCGTACTGCGCAAGTGGAAGCAGGTAAATCCGAGTCTAACTTTCGAGATGGTGGTGGCTTGTGGTTAGTAGTCAGTGCTGAACGGAAGCGCTGGCGGTATGTCAGTAGCCTGTATGGGAAGAGGATCAAAATCTGGTTAGGAGACTACCCTCAGCTCAGCCTTAAACAGGCTCGGCTGGAAGCCGATGCTTGCCGCGAGAGCATACGGCAGGGCAAAGACCCAGCAATTGAGCGGAAGCTGTGCAAAGAGGCGGGTAAGCTCGCTCATGAGTCTACTTTTGAAGTGGTAGCAATGGAGTGGTTAGATGAGCATTGTCGGGTGAAAAATATCAAACCGGTCACCAGTGCTCGTATTGCTAGCCAGTTACGCAAGCACATCTTTCCCTACATTGGCCGGTTGCCGGTAGATACTTTGAATGAGGCTCTATTGAGAAAGCCGGTGGACTTGCTCAGCAAGCAAGGCCATCAGCAAACTGCGACACGTGTACTGCAGCATATTAGCGGTGTTATGAAACATGCTAAGCGTACAAGCCGGATTCAGTATGATCCAGTATCAAGCCTGACTGGCCGCAACGGTATCTTGCCAGTAATTGTTAGTACCCCAAAAGCGGCCCTCCCTCTTGAGAGTGTTCCGCAGTTGCTTCAAAAGTTACGGTCAGTTGATTGTCTGCTGGTCATCAAGCTCTTTCTTCGGTTTGCATTGATGACAGGTGCCAGGTCTTCCGAAATTCGTTTCGCTCGTTGGGCGGAGTTCAATTTGGAGGAGGGTGTGTGGACTATTCCTCCAGAACGTCAGCCTGTGGACTGGGTGGCTTATAGCTACCGAGGGGAAAAGATGGGCCGCCCGCGTATGGTATTCTTGAGTCGCCAAGCTTTGGATGTAATGCAGCAAGTCAAAGCTCTTAATGAGCATGCCACCTTTGTTTTCGCCGGAGGGCGAGTGGGAAGTCCTGTGTCTAATACAGGCATTAACAACGCTATCCGAGCCATGGGCTACAGTACGAGCACAGACCAGTGTTTGCATGGTTTCCGAACTACTATGACCTCTGCACTGAATGAAGCGATGCGTTTCCACCGCGATGCTATTGAGTTGCACATTGGTCATGCTGCAAAAGGCGACAAGGGGGACTTGGCTCCATCCGCAAAAGCCATCCGAGATCTGTACAATCGCAATGCACGTTATCTAAAACACCGTCAGGAGATGATGCAATGGTACAGCGACTGGTTGGACGAGATGGGTGAGCGCAAGATATTTATTGAGCCGGCTGACTTCAATCTGAGCTAGCCTTGGCTGTTATGGTGTAGCTGTGTTTTATTGACTTCGCATTTGTAATGCGAAGGTCGTGGGTTCGACTCTTCTTATCGGTGCCATTAAAATCAAAGCCTTACAGTAGAAATGCTGTGAGGCTTTTTTCTATTCATGTAGCTGTGTAGCCCTGATCTGCTCCTCTCCGGTCTGCGTTTGCGCCTGCCGATCGCGCTTGGTTTTCCGCAGGGCAGTCACATGCAGTTGCTGATCTTGATGCCCCATGACAGTATCGAAGAATACCGCTCCCAAGCCCCCGCTGGAGCAGGATGCCAGCGTGATGTGGGTGCAGGCCAAGGACGCCAGGGAAGTGTATGGTCTGGGGTTCATCACGCGGGATGTCAAGCAGCAGGCAGCACTGAAGGCCTGTTTTGCCTTCTTCAAGCAGAGCGCCATTTTCTGAACGGATGGGATGGCGGGCCTTGGGTGGCACTCCCATGTTTTCACTCGCAGCAGAAGCCCCGAATGCGGCTCTGGCAGATCGACGGCCAAAACGGCCGCTCACGCCGATAATGATCAATAGCAGCCTTCGCATTGAAATGCAGTCATGTGGCAATGCAACCTGCGCTGTATCTCCCGCAAGGCGAGAAGCGCCAGGGCGGGCATTTCAGGGTCGACTTGCTCGATACAGCGAGAAAAGCTTACTCCGTAAATTCGCAATGTGTTTCGAAGATCGATCAGCGGAATACGAGACAATGGTTCCCTTGCAAATAAGCTGACTACCATCGCATAGTCGGACGGAGAGGGTGTCTTGGCAAGACCTTTACTCGACAGAACGTTCATCACATTGCCTCCCGTCTGTTCAAAGCCCGGGAGAGCCGCTCTGCAAGTGCGCCCAATATGCTCTCTATGCGATTGCCCCTGGTCTGCTGCATTTGATTGCACCCACAGCGTGGGCAACAACGTGCCCATTCGGGTAAGAGCATCACGTCGGATGGCATCATGATCGTGCGCTGCCAATGGCAGCGAGGGCAGACAAACTTGACAGGGCCAAGTGGTACCGGCATGGATTACCTCCTCAACTAACGAATACGATGTAAATCAACAAGGGAACACCGAGTAGCGGGAAGACAATAGCCAGCAGAACGGCCGAGAGCATTTGCAGCATCCTTCCCCAGGACCTGCCCGGCAACCCCAGGGATACGACAAAGAGAACAACTGCCAACAGTATCCATGCCGAATTACCTTCATGGGGACGTTTGTCTTCAGGAAACATAATGACGCTCCTCTTCTTGCGGCCTGTGTCAGTATGGCTTTGATCTGCGACATACTTTGTCGCGAAAAGCACCATTTTTTATGCATTTTTTCTAAAGTAAATGCCTTAAAAATCTGATATGTTTATGCTTTAAGCACTTCAGATGAGCTGTTGTGTATGGCCAAGCTGCTTCCAGACTTGTCAGGAGAAGTAAGAAGAACCACGGGCTACCGCCGTGAAATGGATGTACTGACACTGCTCCAGAGATCACTGCCAGATGGATATGTCATCTTCCACAATGTGGAATGGCACAGCTTGCATGAAGCACGCGATTGTCACGGCGAGATTGACCTGATCGTGATGAATCAGGCTGGCGACTTGCTACTTGTCGAGGTGAAGTCAGGCGCACTGACTATCAACAATGGTCAACTGATAAAAAACTACGGTCTGCGCCAACGTGATATTGCCACCCAAGTGCGCGTGCAATACGGCGCAATGCGCCAGCTGCTGACCAGGGCGGAACTCCACGTTTCTGTGTCCAACTGCCTGGTGCTGCCAGATTTTCATCTCACCGACGCATCGATCGTCAGTATCCCGCGGGAACGCATTTTTGATGCGGGAGACTTCCCCAACCTGCCGGCTCGCATAGCGTATCTACTACCCCTGGGTGTACCAGCCGCCACGGCGGGTCGGGTAAAAGCCTTTCTCAGCAACCAGCTCGACCTTGTCCCCGATGTAGCCAGCCTGCAAGGCCAACTGCAGAAGACCGTCAAAGGGCTTGCCGATGGTTTGGCTACCTGGGTTCCTCGCATGCTGGCACCCTCCCGGCGCTACCGCATCCAGGCAACTGCAGGTTCAGGTAAAACCCAGCTGGCTGTCACACTGCTACAAGAAGCGAATCAAGCCGGGCTGCGCACATTGTACGTCTGCTTTAATCGGCCACTGGCCGAACAGATGTCCCGCATCGCCCCTGGCCAGTGCAGCACCTTTCATGCCTTGTGTATCGATGACTATCGCAAGCAGCATCAAACACTCGATTTTCAAGACCCCAACACCTTTGAACAGGCCGCAGCCAACTACCTGCAATCCCTCCACACCCAGCCAGCCAATCTTGACCTGCTGATTCTGGATGAAGCACAAGACCTGCAACCGGAGTGGATCCACGGTCTGATCTCCATGCTGCTACCTGACGGCCGGCTGTACATGCTGGAGGACCCGGACCAATGCTTGTATGGTCGCCCCGCTTTCGACATGCCCGATGCAGTCAGTATCCAATGCATGGATAACTTCCGCAGCCCGCAGCTGGTCTGCCATGCAATCAATGCCTTTGCACTCGCTAGGGATACCATCAAATCGAAAAGCCCTTGGCGCGGAGATGTTCCGGCATTTTACGTGTACGACGGCAGCGAAGAAGACCTGCTAAGCAAGACCGAAGATGCAATCAATGAACAATGCGCCTTAGGCATTGATGTGACTGAGATGGCCGTGCTTTCCATCAAGGGCATAGCGCACTCGAAACTGATTGGACTCGACACCCTGGCCGGGTACAGCACCAAGCGTTTTACCGGCAAATTCACTGAAGATGGCCAACCAGAATGGACCCGCGGCCTGCTACTGCTGGAATCGGTGTATCGCTTCAAGGGCCAATCTGCCAGCGCCGTCATCCTGACCGAAATCGACTTTGCCGAGCTGACCCACGTCGAGCGCGCCAAGCTCTTTGTCGGCATGACGCGTGGCCTGCTATCGGTATCGCTGGTATTGAGTGAACGTGCAGCAGCCCTGCTGGCAGCAGGAATGAAAGGCCAGTAACAGGCGACAAGGTATGTCGCGCGGTTTTCATATGCTTAAACCATATCAAGGCAAGTGGATAACAAGAACATGTCGCTATCACAAGACCGAGCAGAACGACTGGCACTGATTGAACGCTTGCTGCCTGGTGACCAAAGTGCCAACCCGCACGGCCTCACCATCAAACAAATCCAGCGCAAACTGGAAAACATCGATAAAGATGTTATCCGCCACCAACGTACCCTGCAGCGCGACTTGCAACGGCTCGTCCGGGAAGGACGCGTCCGCCAGCTGACCAACAACAGCGACCAGCCAGCCTACCAGCGCATAGAAGAAACCGAAGAGATTGACGACAGCATTTGGGACTACTTTGTCGAGCACTTGAAAAAAAACCTGGAAGGCATTGTCTCCAGCACCGAACTGGCCAAGCTGCTCGACCGCCTGAAGCTGCGCGATCAGGGTATTGCGCTCGACGAAAGCAAACTATGCATTCTGCCAGACTCACTGCGCCTACAACCGGCTCAAATCAACTACCAAGTCTTCACCATGGTACTGCGGGCACTGAAAGAAAACCGCACCCTGCAGGTGAAATATATCGACCGGCAAGATAAAAGCAGCACCCCCACCCTGCACCCGCTGGGCATCATGCAACGCGGACCGCGCATCTACCTGTTCGCCCTGAAAAACGACGAGCCGGAAGAACGGCTCTACGCCATCGACCGCATCCGGGCAGCAGAACTGCTACCGACAACAGCGCGGCAGAAGCAGGACTTTGACTTCAAACGCCACATCGCCGATGGCCGGGCAGACTTCGCCAACGGCGAGCACATCACCCTGAAAGCCATTGTCCGCGGCTACGTGGAAAATCTGGTGTATGACTGCCCGCTGCATGAAAGTCAGAAACTGGAGCCATTGAGCAATGGCGAACCAGGCTCACTCCTCATTGTGATCATGCCATCCAGCGGGCAACTGCTTAGATGGATATTAGCTTGTGGCTGCAACATTACAGTCATTGAACCCTTGGAGTTAAGGGACATAGTCATAAATCAGCTCAATCAGTCCACTGAAAGTTATGGTTCATTATCTAATTGAATTGTTCCGGCGAGTCACTCCTGCTTTTCTAAACACTCTTGATCAGTTGGAAAAAATGAGTTTACCAGCCCCAAGTCACAGTGCAGCCCGTTACTGTGAGAGTCAGGGGCTCAAGGTTACTGAGCTTTTGGTCAGGATGACAATTCACTCCGCCCATCACATTCACCGCTAGCGCCGTCAACTCCCCGCAAGGATTTTTATGACAAAAAAATCAATCATTGAGCAATTGGAAACTAATTGCCATGACTTCCTGCAGGAAGCCTCTCCCAGGTCCAAACCAGTCATTGCTGCCTGGGGATTGGTCAAGGCAGGGAAAAGCTCGCTACTCAATATGCTGTCCGGTCATATTGAGAATGAGTTCTTCAAGACTGGCGCAGTGCGCACCACCAGGCTCAATCAGGAGCTAGAGACAGACCATTATTTTCTGATGGATACACCGGGGCTCGGCATCGACCAGGCAGACAGCCGGCATGCATACAGCGGGCTGGACAACGCGGATGTGGTTCTCTTTGTCCATGCCCCTCCAGGTGAGTTGGATCAGGAGGAGATGGAGTTGCTGACGCAGGTCAAAGCGACCTACGCCGAGAATACCGAACAACGCTTGGTACTGGTATTGAGTCAACTGGACAAGGACCAGGACGGAGTACTGGAGAGTGTCCGTCAGCGCATTCTCGAGCAGCTGCAGGAAAGCCTCGGCATTCAACCCCAATGCTTCCTAGTGTCTAACAGACGCTATCACAAAGGCTCCGCCCAAGCGAAGCAGTCGATGATCGACAGTAGTGGTATTCCTCAGTTGACCACGCATCTCGACGCGCTCGTTCAGGGGATTAGCAACCAGTTGGAAAGCGTCCGCGCCAGCCGTCGGGTGGCACGCAAGGCAGAGCTCTTGACGAAGCTCGAACGGGCCATAGCGGCCGAACAACAACAAGTCGCTCGCCTGCAGCAGCCATATGTGACCAAAGTGAGGGCCTTCAACCGGATGATGACGGAGCTGCGCAAGAACTTTGCCACGCGAACGGCGGAAATCACCGCTGTTCAGAATGAACTCGACAACCTCTGAGAAAAGGAAGTTTCCCTATGCCCTTACCCTGGCTTATCGGTGCCGCCGTGGTCGCCGCTGCCGCGGCTGTGGTCAAAGCCGTCAACGATGACGACAGTTCTTCCTCATACGACTCTGGAGATGCTGAGCGCCGCAGGCAGGAGAGAGAGGCTCGTCTCCAGCGAGAGCGCGACAGCCTTACCACCAAGGTAAAGAATCTCAAGAAAGACAGTCTGATAGAGGCCCACGAACTACTCGCGCGCTCGGCGGAAGCCTTGGTACCGCTCCCGAGAAAGACGGCAATGCTCAGCACATCCAAACTCGAGAACGCCTTTATGGCCAAGCTTCAATCGGACTCGACATATGCCCGGGGTCTGGACGAGATTCTTCGTATGCCGGAGCACCTCCGGAAGGACTTTATGCAGAATGAGCGAAGCGAGTTCATGGTTAACCTGCAGATGCTGGAAAAACTGTATGACCTCATCCCCTTCGGTAGTGAAGAACAACGTGACCTCGACGCTCTCAAAGAGGTCCGCAGTCGCTTGGACAGGCTGCAGAATCTGAAACTGCAGCTCGAACAACAAGGATAGTGCTCCAATGCAAGAGAATTCCGTTTCCCGTGACGAGCTGATGACCTCGTTCCAGAGGCTGCAGGCGCAATTCGATCGGCAGCGCAGCGATATCCGTGACAAGGAGGACGCCTTCGATCA
The DNA here is from genome assembly GCF_000283535.1 of Pseudogulbenkiania sp. NH8B. GTDB lineage: Bacteria > Pseudomonadota > Gammaproteobacteria > Burkholderiales > Chromobacteriaceae > Pseudogulbenkiania > Pseudogulbenkiania ferrooxidans. The sequence goes on along the minus strand of NC_016002.1, from coordinate 2,976,577 downwards.
GGCTCGTGATAACTTCGCCGAGCGCTTGCAGAAGCGCCGCAAGGATCTAAGCCAGATGCTCGACAGCAATAACCCGCTGCGGGTGCTGGGGGACGATCTGACCCGACAGCTGGATGAAATATTCAGGGTTTGGGAAAAGCAAGTAACTGCGCGCGCCAAGGGCACTCGCTTCCGCAAGGGCTTGGGCGACTCGTTGCTGGTTTTCATTTACGGGAAGGTGAAGTCAGGCAAGAGCTCCTTGGGCAACTACATGGCTTGGGGGCACAGCGAGCCTGACGCTTTGCTTAAAGCTCACGCGGCACATCCTCCCGAATATTTTTCCACCGAGCGTACCGATGTGGCCAATGGTGATCAGGAAGGGGACGCCAAGAGGAACCGGCAGTTCCGTGTGGGAGCCACCGAAGCTACCAGCTCCATTCAGGGCTTCAGGCTGCCAGGGCTGACCTGGGTTGACTCGCCCGGTCTGCACTCGGTCAATGCCCGTAATGGGGACCTAGCCAAGGAGTATGTAGAGCATGCTGACCTGATTCTCTACACCATGAGCTCCCAAGCACCGGGACGCGCCTCCGACATGGAGGAAATTGCTGAACTATTGGCAGCCAACAAAAAGATCATGGTCCTGCTCACCGGCAGTGACACCACCGATGAAGACGAAGATGAAAACGGCGAAATCATCACCACCGTGGTGATGAAAGATCTCTCCGACCTCCGTGACCAGATTGCCTATGTGCAGAGTGAACTGAAGAAACTGGGTAATAGCGCCAGCATCCTCGCCGAAGTGCTGCCCATCTCTACCCGCTACGCCGAGCGTAATCCAGTCCCCGAGGGCATGGCCACCAGTGGAATGGGCCGGTTGTTGCACGAACTGCAGAACATTTGTCACGGCCCTGCTCTCGATATCAAGCTGAACACGCCGATGGAAAACCTGCGCAGCTCGATTCGCAGCACCACGCTTGAACTGGATGATGTCCGCAAGGTCGTTGATAAATTTTCTGCCGGCACCGCGCGTCAGGACGAAGCGCTGCAGCGCGAACTGGCCGAGTTGGGTGCCAAGGGTGCCAGCGAGATGCGCGAGCATATTCACAGGATCTTCAACACTGTTGGCAACGACAACCTTGAGGAGACGCTGCGCAAGCAGGCCGTCGAAGTGATCGCGCAACAGGCCCATGAGGCCTTGGTGCGAATTGGTGAGCAACAACAGCAGGGGCTGCGTCAGGCCTTCGACCGCAGTCGCTTGGGAAGCCTTCCCGAGTACCAAGAGATTACTGTCGAAAAGGAATACTTCAGCGGTACCCGTAAGGGAACCAAGAGTTGGTTTGGTCTAGGTGGTGCCATAGCTGGCGGTGCAGTCGGCTTCATCTTAGGCGGGCCTGCAGGAGCTGCCCTTGGCGCATCCCTTGGTGCCTCCGCCAGTACCTTTGGGCGTTCAGCCGGTGCCGAGTACAGCCGCCATCAGGTCGTGGTTGGCGATAACCGCGAAGAGCTCCGGCAGGCCGCACTGGATAACTACGCAAAGAAGCTGCCTGAACTGATTGCCGAACATGTCAACACACTTTACACGCCACTGCGTGCTGCCCTGCAGGAATACTGCAAGACACTAGATAGCGACATGACCGAGCTGAAGATCAAGCTCGAACAACTGGCCAAGGTAGATTGACGATGCAAGACACTCATCTTTCCCGTGCTTTTTCCGTATTCGATAGTATCGACGCAATCTGCGCAAAGTATAACCCCGCCGGGCTGCCCCCTATCCGTAAACTGGTTGCCGAAAAGCGTGCATCGCCCAATGCCTCGATTATGGTCTATGGCGTGTATAACGCTGGCAAAAGCACCTTAATCAATGCCCTGTTGGGTGTCGAGCGCGCCAAAGTGGCTGACCGACCAGAAACGGATAGTGTCAGCCGCTACCCTTGGCACGAGTTCGAAATCCTCGACACCCCCGGTATCGATGCACCCATCAAGCATGAGGAAGTCACCCGGGAACAGCTGTATACCGCAGACGTTGTGATATTCGTAGTCAACCCCTTGGGGGTGATCGAAGAGGCCAAAACTCTCACCACACTGCTGGAGCTTGTGGCGTGCGAGAAGAAGATTGTACTGGTGCTCAACTGCAAGAATCACCTCGAGCCTTTGGTTGCCGAACGCCTCAAGGACGAGCTTCGCCAACGCCTGCAGGAAATAGCCCTTGAGCGTGAAATGTCTCCTGTGCTGCAGGCCATTCCAATCCTAGAGGTAAATGCCAAGAGCGCTTTGAAGGCCAAGTTGGAAGGCAAGGAAAATCTCTTGGCCAAATCCGGCCTACCAGTTCTCGAACGGGATCTCTACAAGTTCCTAGGCTCAATCCAGCGAAGCGAATTGGTTGCCTCTTTTATCTCTCGGCTGAACAGCTTCATCGACGATACTATCAACCTACTAGATGAGAACGGCAACTCGGACAGCATTGCAGCTATCGACCACTTCTACGCAGAACTGGCCCAACGCGAGGTTAATTTGCGGGCCTGCCTCAAGTCTCTGGCAGAAGCAAAGGCAACGTTTATTGAACAGCGAGCTTTCAACGCCATTTCCAGCGATCCGGACTGCGCCCAAGAGCGGATTGAGCAACTGATCCAGAATGCCGGCAACGAGATTCTGTCCGAACTGGAAATGGAGATGCACTGGTTGGCGAGCGACGCCTCTCGGTTGCTGAACGAAGTACTCGAACAAATTCAGGCAGAAGCTAAGCTGCACACCCCTAGAACGGGGTCGTTCTCCATGGAAGAGGAAGGCGCGGTACCTTTGACAGGCACTAAGGGTTCCAGTATCGATTTTACCCAGCTGGAAACCGGGGTCCGCCAGATGGGTTCCCTTATCAAATCCGAGCATGTGGTGAGCGCCCTGAAATTTGGGAAGGATATGTTGCCGAGCGTGTTCAAGGGAATCGGCCCGGTAACAATGGGTAAAATCGGTGAGAAGGTAGTGGGCAAGGTGGTTCCGGCCATCGGATTGGCCATCCAAGCCTGCCAAGTTCTCTACTCCCTTTTCAGCAAGGATCCCGAGGAAAAGCGCCTGGAGGAAGAGGCGCATCTGCGCGCTCAGCAGGAAGAGCGGCGGAATCAACTGATCCGCGAGATGAGCGAGGATGTTGCGTGGGAGTTCAAGAATGCCATCATTGGCGTGGTGGATGAGAACATCCGCAGCAACTTCACCGAGATCAACAGCAGGCTGCGTGACATTCGGGGAGGTTTCTCTGACGCGCAGAGAGAACTTAGCGAAGACCGTGCTGTGCTGGTGCGAGCCCGGGCAATACTGCAACCCTATGTCTGATGGCCCACACAACTTTCCCTGCAACCAGTGCGGTGAGTGTTGCAGGCGCGTTGATCTGTTAGCGGAAACTGCTAGCCTAGATCGTGGAGATGGAGTCTGTCAGCATTTCGATGATGGTCTCAAGCGCTGCCGAATCTACCGGCAGCGCCCGGATATTTGCAGGGTCGATAGGCAATACGAACTGCACTACCGATTAATCATGACATGGGAGACTTTTGTCGAGCTAAACCAGAGTGCTTGCAAGGCCCTGCAATCAAGCTGATCCGAAGAGTCTGTTGTGCCTCGCTAGCAGCACAGCATACTGCCAGCACATCGACCATGACATGTTCTACGGCTTCGATTTCGACGCCACCATGCTGCGCATCGCCAGCATGAACCTGATCATGCACGGCGTTGCCTCACCCGACATCCACTATCAGGACACCCTCAGCCAGGGGGTTGCCGAAAAACGCCCGCAGGCCGCCAAGAGCAGCTTCGACCTAATCCTTGCCAATCCGCCTTTCAAGGGCCGCCTGGACGAACAGGACGTGTCGCCCGACATCCTGCGCGTGGTGAAAACCAAGAAAACCGAGCTGCTGTTCATCGGCCTCATCTTGCGCATGCTCAAAACCGGCGGGCGTTCGGCCTCCATCGTGCCGGACGGCGTGCTGTTCAGCTCCTCCAAGGCTCACGTGCAACTGCGCAAGCACCTGATCGAAGACAACCAGCTCGAAGCCGTCATCTCGCTGCCCAGCGGCGTGTTCAAACCCTACGCCGGTGTCTCCACCTCCATCATCATCTTCAGCAAGGGCGGCAGCACCGACGAAGTGTTCTTCTACGACATGCACGCCGACGGCTACTCGCTGGACGACAAGCGCCAGCCGGTCAAGGACAACGACATCCCGGACATCCTCGCGCAGTACCAGCGCTGGTGCGACCGCGACGGCGATTTCTCGGGTCGCACGCAGCAGGCCTTCGGCGTACCGAAGGGCGATCTGGTCGCGCAGAACTACGACCTGTCGATCAATCGCTATAAACAGCAGGTGTACGAAGCCGAACAGCACGAAAACGGGCGGGTGCAAGCATGCCAGAGAGCTTCAGTTGGCTTTTGTCAGAGGCGGGCAAGTCAGAATTTGCTTCGATCAAGGAGTTTCTTACTGGGCATCCCCCAGCCGAGATGTATTTGACTTCCATGCCAGTATTGCCCGGCAAGTTGATGCTGTGGCTAACATGACGGGGAATGTTTTTGGACATGCTGCTCACGGCACGCTGGTTTTTATTAAATTTCTTTGATGTAGCTGGAAGGTTTGCTTGGCCATAGGCAAAGTGGAAGTGCGTTGAAACCAAAAAAAGAAATCCCGCACTAGTACAGCATAGAGGGCAAGGCTGTGGCCTTGCCCTCTATGCCTACCAGTTGAACAGCTTGTCCAGCCAGCTCTCCACTTTGCTGGAGACCACCGACCAGCCTTCGCGCAGGATGGTGGTGGCGGTTTCCTTGATGGCTTCCCATAGTCCTTTGCTTGCCGTCTGGTAGGCCTTCCCAGAAATGTAGTCAGGGTTGGCCTCTCGTGCGATGGCCCACTTTTTTTGATTGGGCAGCAAGGTAACGATCTGCTCGACCAGGCAGGTCAGGCCATAGCTCTCTTCTGCCGATGTGGCACAGATGTGGTCGAGGGCGATGTCAAAGTGAGTATTCGCATGAATACAGTCACACGTTCGCATCCCAATGCTGACATCCAATCGCACTCCAAAACCGACTTCCAATCGCATTCCAAAGCCAGCATCAACTCGCACCGAATACCGTCAGCCTAACTATCGGCAACGCTGACTAGCGGAATCTGGAAGTACTTCTTGAATCGCTGCTCATATAGGCCGGTCAGTGCTTGCAGGGCATAGAATGTTGGCATTCTTCGGTCGCGTTGCGAGTCATGCTTATCCCGCACGCGCTCGGCGATCCCCTCCAAGTGATACGACGCAAAAACGTAGTCATAGTTGGACAGATCCACACGCCGCCCCTCGAACTCGGCCAAGCTGAACACTCGCTGCACGTAGAGCTGAAACATTCTTTCCGCGACCCCGTATTGGTCAAAGTATGTTCCCAGCAGCAGTACCCGGAAGATGCTGCAGGTGTAGAGCCAAACCAATTCATGTTTGCCCTCCTCGTGGTGTAGGCGCAAAAGGAGTGTCAGCGCCGCCAGGCTATCCAGACTGGCCCGGCGCTCAAGCGCGCCAAGCGTATGTCGGCTCGCACCACCGACAATCGCGTTGTACGGCCCAAGCATAATTGCCTGTATTTCATGATCGAGCTGGCGCACCCATGTCATTGCATGTTTATGGATGGGACCAGCCGTTCGCAACACCGTCCAAATCGGGTGATACAGCACCCAGCTTGACCTTGATACAACCCTCTCTGCCTGTAACGCCAGCGTCCTGCTTGGGACATGCGCCCCCCTTGAGTAGCCCAGAAACTTGTTGTTCTTGATGGGGGCCTCGCTGACATCGTGCGACAGCGTATTGGGAGCGATCACATGCTGCACCTTTCGTGGTGCATCCGTTTCTAGATGGTTGCTCAAGCACCGGAACCACCAAATAGTGCGGATTGCATCAACTTCCGCATCCCGACGGGCTGCACGTTTTTTGGTTTTCTCTGGCATGAAGGTATTAAACGAAATCGGTATGTTTCATTAAATTCAACAGCTTACATTACAATCTGGCAAGCAAAAAGAGCAACTTTAAGCGTAAAGGTATAGGTTTCGCGCCAAGCGAACGGTTGATAGCATCCGGCCATTACCAGCATGACTGCACGTAACTGAGAAATGACCAAATCCAAAAGTGAAGAGCAGCTAGCGGCGTTGCTTGAGCAAGATCTGTTGAGCAAGCATTGCCCGATGATGACAGGTGAGGATCTAAGTGCCGCGCTGGGGTATCCGTCCCAAGACGCGTTTCGGCAGGCAGTCGCACGCAAGACGATACCCATTCCGATCTTCGGCATTGAGAAGCGACGCGGGAAGTTTGCGCTGACCAAGGATGTGGCGGCGTGGCTTGCTGCACAGCACGCACGTGCTATTGAACCATCGTCCCCGCCAAAGGAAGGAGAAATCCCATGAGTTAACGCCAGCGGAGGGCCAAAGTGAAAAGGGCCTGCGAGTTCCCGCTCGCAAGCCCCTGTACAGCTTTGAATGCACAATTCAGCGCTGAGTATCTTTTACCCCTCTTCCCCCTGTCAATACTGAACCCGCCTTGGGAGGTTTCGTCACGTCTGTTTGATGTGCGAAGCCCCCAAGGTGTCGAGCCTGTTGTTTCTCAAAAGGCTGACCATATGGCTAACAGGAGGATCGACATGCGGCATATCCGCGATGTCCTCATTTATCTTTTTGACCGAAGACTTTCCAAGCAACAAGCTGCCGCCGTTGCCGGCATCCATCGCTCTACCGTCACGGAATACCTGGAGCGCTTCACGAAGGCCGGCTTGACCTGGCCGCTACCGGCCGACCTGGACGACAGCACGCTGGAGCATCTGCTGTTCCCGGTACTGAATGCCCAAAAACGAGTTGCCGTCGCCATCGACTTTGCCAGCATCCATGCGGAAATGCGGAAGCGTGGGGCCACGCTCTCCATATTGCATGCTGAGTGGTTGGAGCAAGCGCCAGCAGATCAACAGCTTGGGTATTCGCAATTTTGCAGACAATATGGTGCTTACAAGCGATCACTGCGTATCTCGATGCGACGTGCCGAAGTGTATGGCGAAACCGCCTATGTTGATTACTCTGGCATGACGATTGGCATTACTAATCCGGTCACTGGAGAAATCCGCACGGCACAGGTGTTTATCGGCGTCCTGGGGGGCTCGAACTACACCTATTGTGAAGTCACCTGGACGCAACGTTCTCGCGACTGGATCTCCTCACACATCAGGATGTTCGAGTATTTTGGCGGCGCTTCTCGCGTCATCGTACCGGACAATTTGAAAGCCGCTGTTACCAAGGCGGATCGGATTTCCCCGGTGCTGAACGAAACCTATAACGCGATGTGCCGGTACTATGGTGCAGTACCATTCCCTGCGCGCTCTCGTCGTCCGCAGGACAAGGCCCGTGCTGAGGGTGGGGTTCTGCTGGCCCAGCGGTGGATTTTATTTCGCCTGCGCAAGCACAAATTCTTCTCCCTGGAAGACGCCAACCGAGAAGTCCGGTCCTTACTCCACAAACTGAATCATAAGTCCTTCCAAAAACTGGCCGGTAGTCGTTATTCCCGTTGGATGGAGCACGAGCTACCAACGCTTTTGCCACTGCCGGTGGCACCCTATGAGTACGCCGAATGGGGCAAGGTCCGCGCTGGCCTCGACTACTTAGTGAAGGTCGACAGCCATTACTACAGCGTGCCCTACGAACTTCGTGGCAAGGAGGTCGAATACCGGCTGACCGATAAAGCCTTGGAATTGATCGTCAAGGGTCGATCCGTTGTGACTCATCAACGCAGCTATGCCGCCGAGCAAGTAACGATACTGGACGCGCATCGCCACCCTGCACACAAAGCCGTTCAGCAATGGAGCGAGGAGGAGGCACTGTCATGGGCAGGCAGTATTGGGCCTAACACACAAACGGTACTCCGCATTCAGCTCACCAAGGCTATCGGTTATCACATGGGATATCGCATCACCCAAGCCATGAAGTCATTGGCAAAGATACATGGGGATACTCGTCTGGAAGAGGCTTGTGCCTATGCACTCCCTCACAAGATTACCAAGATGCCCGATTTGCGAAGCATCCTGGACAAAAAGTTGGATCGATTGTTTTCTCCAGATCCCCACAGCAAATCCATTCCAGATAATGAACACGAGAACATCCGCGGTGCCTCGTATTACGAGCGCCTGCTGGGCAAGGAAGAAACACAAGCATGATGAACAATCTGACTATTGATAAGCTACAAACGCTAAAACTGTTTGGCATGGCCGATGAGCTTGGGCGGCAGCTGATGACACCGAGTGCCAACGAGCTGCCAGAGCCGCAACTTCACAGGATGATACGCGAACTGCCCCGGCAACAGGATGAAGGCGTAAACGAAATCATTGACCTCGCAGTAGGCATCGAAGCTGTCGATGACACCCACTCGTTCATTGAGCTCATCGTCCAGACACTCAATGTGCAACGTCCAGTGGGCCTGAACGCCATTGCAAAAGTTGCCGCCCTGTCACCATCATGGGAGCCCTACGTTGCAGAACTACGAGAGTGGCTTGTAGCTCGACGACCTAATCTCATTGAAGACATGGGTGCGATGGCGCCAGCCGTAGCCTGACAACGCTTGATCGGGAATCATGACACTGCGGCGTCACCGTCAAGTAACTGCTTTCCTGCAGCTCATTACGCTTGTGCCTAATTTCACAATGTGTCGAAAGTGATTATTGCCAATGTTTGAAAGCTGCCCTTCGGCAGCAAGTCAAGGGAAATGGCAGATATGTGGCCATGAGCGGTTGCTCAGGGTAGATGATAGGGTAGACCGCTCAGGCCGAAGAGTGCACAGCAAAGATAACAGGCGGTGATTCAGAGCCGAGTGGCGGCATTCCCACGCGAATGCGTTGCGGATTTGAAATGCGTGATGATGATGCCCTTCAGGTGCGAAGGCATGCTGGTTATGAAGTAAGAATTACTGGCGGAATTCATGCGAATACTCATTCAAAGGTTTGCGAGAGCTGAATCTGTTTGCGGCTCAAATTGCTTTGCTGGGTGCTACCCGGCAGGTGTCGTTCATGGTCCCACTCTCCACAGGGTGCCACTTTGTCGACCTGGCTGATCACGAACAGTACCGGGATGTCTCGGCCAGCAAGGTAGGGGCGGATGACGCTGTTGAACACCTGCTGGTCGATGGCCAGTGCCCGGTCATCGGCTTTGACCACCCACAGGATCAGATCCAGTTCCGGTAGCAGACGCTGATACAGCTCGGTGTATTCCTGATCCCGGCCGATGCTTTCACCGACACCAGGTACGTCAATCAGCGCTATGCCTTTTCCGTTTTTATACGCCAGGGTGTATTCCTGTGGGTAACGAGTGCAGGCGGCAATGTCATCAACTTCGGCGATATCCTGGCCGAACAGGGCATTGCACAGGCTGGACTTGCCACCACCGGTTTTGCCCATGATGCCGACTACGGCCTGATAGTTGACCAGCTCTTCGATACGCGCCTGCAGTTCTTCACGTTGAGCCTGGGTAAAGGCCTGACCATGCAGGTTCAGGGTGTTGCTGAAGTAGGAAAGCAGCTGCTTTCCACACAGAATGGGTAAGAACATAACAATCTCCGTGTCTGGAAACGACAGCGCCCATCCCGTTGGTACGGAGATGGGCGCTGTTCATGAGGCCGGTTGTGATGGTGGCTTACTGCCCGGCCATCCAGCCGTTGTCGGTCTTGATCATGGAAAGGGTGTCCTGGAAAGGTGCATCCACATCGCCGGCATACTGTTCGACTGGGTCCTGGCGCTGATAAAGCTGGTCCATGATCCGTTGCGGCATGGAAGGGCAGGTCTGCATCATCTTCTGTTCCATAACAGCCTTGGCTCCGCTTGGTAGCCTGGCCAGATACTCATCGCCCTGAGATTGTGGCGAGTGCACATAGTCGTCATATGCTTTGTAGCTATCAGGAAATTCACGCCAGAAGTCATAATCAGATTTCCCGGGGTTGGCCGCGGACCAGCTGTCTTTCTTGCTGTCGTACTCCTTTTTGAATGCCTGGGCTTGGGCAACTTTCTCTTGCGCCTCAGCCAGCTCCTTGGCATAGCCATCCTTTGCATAGGCCTTGATCTCATCCGTCGGTGAGACCCTGACGGTGTACTTCACTTGAACCAGGTAGCTGCCGTCATTCTGCGGAATGCCATTCACCCGTTCAAAGTCACGGATGCTGATGTGCTCACAGGGAAAGCGGCTTTCGATGGCTTTCTGGGCTTCCCTGGCAGAGGGAGCATCCGAGTTACAGCCGGTCAGCATGATCCCGGCCAGCACGAGGACGGGCAGGGTGATCAGTATCTGTTTCGATTTCATACAACTTCCTTTCTTAAGCATTTCGTCATCCTGTGTCGTCTAATTTCAACCTAATAAGTTGATATTCAGCCTTCGTGGATGTTCATGTCAATGGGGTGATTTGCCACTATTCGAGTTGAATGGAGAATACGATGGCAAAAGCGAAGGTGGACGGACTGGCGGCAAATGTTGGTAGATGCATTGCCAGCAAACGGCAGGACGCCGGATTGACCCAGGAACAGGTCGCGGAACAACTGAAAATCGGGAATGAAGCGGTGTCCCGCATGGAGCGGGGTCTGGTGATGCCGACGGTGGCCCGACTGCTGGAACTGGCCAGCCTGTTCAACTGCGATGCGTCGTCACTGCTGGTGGAGTCCAGCAACCGACCAGCCGAGCAGGCACAGCACCTGGCCCAGATGCTGGCCCGCCTGGATAACGCTGATCGGGAGATGGTGCTGAAGATGGTGGAGCAACTAACCAACCGTCTGGCTAAGCCGTCCTGACCGCATGACCCAACTTGGGTGTGAGCCTTGTTGGGCGAGAAGCCATCTTCGGTTTCTCCTCGGGCTGTGCCCCTTCTTCCGCTACCGGATAGAACTCCTCCAGCAACTGCGGCACTTCCTCCTCGGTATCCTCGAATTGGCCGTTCTGCAGCAACAGCCGGGCGGCTTGTTCCAGCTCGGCAGTATCGATGCCAGCCTCCAACTGCGCTTCGGCCACTTTCCTCGCGGTGCTCACCGCTTCGGCCAAGGACTGGCCATCACGCAGCGTCAGATCTACGTAATACACCGGGGTGCGATGTGACTGGGTGGTGCTCTTGGCGCGTAGACGCAGTAACAACGGCAGATGCTTGGTGTTGCCACCACTGGCGGCCTCGTAATATTTCAGTCGTGCTGCCAGGGTGCGTACCGAGTTATAGCCAGTGGTGCGGAAGATGAAGCTGCCCAGCTCATCCTGCAGACCTTCCACCTGCACATTGAGCCGGCCATACAGTTTGCAGCCCAGCTCCTTGGCCAGTGGACAACGGTCTGGTCCAGCACAGCCGATGTCTTCCATGCCTTGACTCGTTACTCGTCGTGCCGTCTCTCCGTTGCCGACACACACCGGACGACCGTTCTGTCGGTCGAAGGCACTGTATTCGGCCCGTAGATTCAGTTCGCTATCGTTGAACAGGAGCTGGATGGGAATGGCGCGAATCTTGCCGTTCTGCGCCTGCTCGGCCAGGGCCTGATGCAAGGGATGCAGCAACCAGCCTTCCCGGTTTTGTACCTGGGTGGTTAACGAAAAGCTGTCATCCTTCTCCGGCAGCCAACGCTCTTGCTTCTGTACCAGCTTGCCAATGCTGATGCGCCCGATCACGGGCGGGGTAATGGCGAGACCCTTGATCATGATGCTTTCCTTTCCGTCTGAATGACAAAGCGCCGGGAACCGGCAATGGACTTGCTGTACTGGGCGAGCAGGGTGGGATGGTCTTGCGACAAGCGCTCGACATCGGGAGCCAAGCGATCCTTGGACTTCTTCCAGGAGATGCGGCCAGACTGGAATACGGCGGCAGAGGCATTACCCAACACGTTCTGGATCTGCTGCCGTAACGCTGCTTCTCTGGCCTCGGCATCCTCTTTCCGCTGCCGTTCAGCCAACAAGGCAGAGAACAGCCGATTACCCTCAATCGATTCGGACAGGTCGATGGTCTGGCCATCGTCACGCGGGAACAGCCACAACAGGGCAGACGCGGCATCTTCGGAACCATCCGGCTCCGGCTGGGTGTACTGCTGTACGTGATTCCAGAACACGGTTTCCCTAGCGATCAGGTCAGCGATCTTGTCTTCATCGCGATTCACCCGGTAGATACGGAAATCCTGACCACCAATCAGCACCGCCACATCGGCCCAGTCATGACCCGTCACCGCCAACTGATGCAGTACTTGGCATTGATAAGCGACCGGGATGCCTTCTTCCCACTGCGGGGCAGAGTGATAACTGGCGGTCTTGATTTCGAGAATGCCCCAACCTTCCTCTGGGCAACGCACCTCCCGATCCAGATTGGCCAGCATGAAACGGTGCTCCGGGTGCTGTAGGACCGCATTCACCCGCCGCACCTTGCGCCCGGTGCGCTCGGCATACACCCGGGCCAGGATGGGTTCCAGAATCGTGCCCCAGATCACCGCCTCCTTCTCCGACAGGTCCTCCGTCTCCTTGCGACCAGTCTTCTCCAACCACAAGGACAGTGGACACTTGTATGGCGATAGCCCAATGGCCGGCGCGGCATCGGACGAGCCAATGCCCAGCTGGCGGATGCGCAGCCATTCATCACGAGACAACTTCAGGGTAGAGGCCAGACGAATGGCCTGTGCGTAGCGTTCAGCCATGGCGAAACACTCCTTATAAAGGCATAAAGCCCGGCAGCAGGGCTGACTGGGCAATAGATGGATAAGCAGGAACAACAGCAAGAAATGAGAGAAAGACGACAGGGCAGCCCTGGCGAGATCACCAGAACAATGAAGCAGGAATCAGCAGATAACAGCAGTAGGGCAGAGTAGTCGGAACCAGCAGAAACGAATCAAACCAACACCTGGCTCAAGCAGGCGCCACCGGCACAATCACCGGTAGCTCTGGCGACAGCGTCAGCAGGATCTGCCGGATGGTGGGCCACTGCTGCGGTTGGCCACGCAACATGAACTCCCCAGCTAGCCGCACCAGACAGGTTTTGACCCAATCGAGTGAAGGAGCCCAACCATCATGCAGGGCGATCCATTCCGCGATGGCACCGCCCAGCGCCTCGGTCACCTCGTAGTGCCAGATCCCGGGTGCGGCTTGATCTAACTGGTCGTACAAAGTATCGACCAGCGCTGCCACCATCGGGGCGTACTGCACCAGCTCGGCATGCAGCTCCAGGCAGCCTTGTCCCCAGATCACCAGCAGACTGTGCTCGGCATCGGTTCCATCGTACTGCATGCCCTGGCTATTCCAACTGCAGAAGTCGCGCATGCCGGCGGTCAGGCAGGCTGCGGTCAAGGCAATGGATTGCACGGAAGCCATGGCCGTTACTCCACCAATGCCAGTGCATGCTCCAGCGCCTTGCCCTTGAGCTGGGCACCCTGACCGAACCAGGCCGAATCCAGCCGGTAGTCCTGGCTGCGGGCACGGCGGCGATGATCGACATACTCGGTCATCGCATTCACCAGGCCCCAGGCCGTTCCCTTGGTTCCGGCCAACAGCGACCCCATACCACCACCGCTATACAGCGCCGATACCTGCTGCAGCGCCTTCGAGGTCACTGCATCCTCCGTGCCTTCCACAAGTGGCTCGTCCAGTACCTCGCGGAAGAACTGGCAGGCCTCCTCATGAGACACAGAGCGCAGAGACAGCTGCTTGATGTTGCCGATGAAACGGTCCCAGGCCGACAAGCCAATGCCCAGCGCTTCCTTCACCTGCTGCGGATCGAACACGGTGGAGTGGGGTACCTTCACCGCGCCCGTTCTGTCCTTCACCGCCATCTGCAGGGTGTTGTTGCACACCACCCGTACCGAGGTGAACTGCGCCGTGGTGCACAGCGTGCCATCGCAGCTGGTAGCCAGCAGTAGATAGGCCTTCACCCGATCCCCACCCTTCAACAGGGCCTCCTGTCCGGTCTTGGCCAAGGCCCACAGCTTGCTGCCACCCTTCAACACGCCAGCGGTTTCCAGCTCGAAACCACCGGCACTGACCAGACCTCGGTAGAACTCCAACACTTCAGACGGTTGCACCACCTTGTAACGCGGCGAGACCACCGACAGCGGCGCCAAGGAGTCCGAGCGATACAGCACCTTGGAATCCGCAAACGGCCGCATGTGCATGCCGTCGGTAGCCACGTTGAACAAGACATCACTCTGCTCGATACGCCAGTCCATACCGGCTTCGCGCAACCACACTTCCAGTGGCTGATGGGGATACAGCGGATTGCCCAGACCATGCCAGGGTGTGGCTCCGACAAAGGCCATGGATTCGATGAGATGGGACATGAGATCACTCCAATGAAAATGGCCCCGTCAAAACGGAGGCCAGGGCATAAAAGACACCCGGAGTGGGTGTCGCTGTGCGGGTTCAAAGGAGTGATATGTGGCTGAAAAAAATTTAGATTTGATTACATAGTCGGATCATTGGCTTTTGCTGCCGCAAGAAGGAGTCCCGCACTACGTCAGCAATCGGTCAGGCAGCTGCCGGTGGCGGTAGACTCGGTCCGAATGACAGTTTTCCTCAGCTGCGAGGGACGGCACTCGACCCATTGCTGCCGGTCGAGTTGCCAAGGTTAAAGAAGGCGACTATCAGAATAGCGCAGTCTGCCAAGCCGACCACTCAAGTGTTGCCAGTCCTGGCAAAGCGGTTTTCGCAAGCCAAATGAAAGATGGCTGCTCTCGCGTTGTAAAGTAGCCATAAAAGTATCTAGATAAACGTAGGCTATTCAGAGTGAAGTATTCGCTATGCAATACGCTCCCCATGTCGGGACTTTATATTGGCAATGATTTCACCATAGTAGTGGGCAATTGGTCTCTCTGCCGATGAGTCACGCGCATTAGGGTGATATGTCCTGTAGCACTGGGTCTCCCCGGAAGTGAAGTGCCATAGGGCGCGTGGGTCGACGCTTTTGGTAATGCGTTCCGGTAAAATGGCTTTGATAGCGCGGTCATAAGAAGGGCCACTTCCGAAAATAATTACATTTGGTTTTAGAAGGTCAATTTCATATTGAACCATCTTTATCGAGAGCTCAAATAGCTCTGGCGAGTGCCCAATGGATGTTCGCGAGAAGCCACACCCACGTTTCCAATCCATTTTCATCAAGTTATTCCAACAAATGGCAGTGCGCTTGCCATCGGCAAGCTCATTCGCAAGATCCTTTGTCATACGCAGGAAGCGGCTCTTGCCGGTCGGTCTGTAAAATTGCTCAATGTACCTTTTTTTCAACTCTGTAATTGAATCTGCGGTTTGGAAGAACTTTCGTAAGCACCCCCACCAACCGTTGGTCTCCTTGCCGATAAACATAATACGGACGTCAGCACTGAGATAGCCCTCGGATACACTTATCAGAAACGGCGAAGAGAGGTCATCTAGATATTTGTCAAAGCTCCCCTGAGCCTCCGCAAGAGTGAGCGCATAAAACTCGTCTAATTGGGCTTGTATTTCAATTTTAGTTTTCATATTTATTAGTATAAATTTGGCATTGAGATATTGAATGTTTCAACAATTTGGTAACTCTTCCACAAAAAAATCAGTTGTTTGTGAGCTAAGTCGGAGTTGCCGCTTAGGCCGAGTTACACGCGCAGGCTGTTCAGCAGGTTTCCACGGCAAGCAGCCATTTGACTGGCTGCGCTGCAGACCATTTTGAATGGCTGCTCTTGGCCGATTGCACTCATACAACATGATGGCAGAAAGCGGCCACACGGTTTGCCATGTATGGCCGCTGGGTGCCTGCTAGATTTCAGTTTGCTCGGAAATCTCCAGTGCGTCATCAACCTCGATGCCAAGGTATCGGACTGTGCTTTCCAGCTTGGTATGGCCAAGCAAGAGCTGAACAGCTCTCAGGTTCTTCGTTCGCTTGTAGATCAACGTTGCCTTGGTGCGTCGCATCGAATGCGTACCGTAGGCCGATGAATCCAAACCGGCGGTCTTGACCCACTGATGCACGATTCGCGCATACTGGCGTGTCGAGACATGGGGCGATTTTGCGATTCGACTTGGGAAGAGGTATTGATCGCCCCGCAGATGAGCCTTCTCTAGCCAGGTTGCTACTGCTGACCTTGTCGGCTCCGTCAATTCGAACTGCACTGGCCGTTGCGTTTTGCTTTGGATCACCATGGCCCGGGAAAGAATTTGGTTCCCATGAGTAATGTCGCGTACGCGCAGGCTGACGAGATCGCAGCCGCGCAGTTTGCTGTCGATAGCTAGGTTGAACATGGCGAGGTCCCGGACTGCATGCCTGTTCTGCAGGTGTATCCGGATTGCCCAGATGTCCTTTAGCTTGAGTGGTGGCTTCTGGCCAACCAGCTTGCCCTTGTTCCATGCTTCGCGCTTTTTGATAACTTCCATGACAGACTCCTTGGTTGTTGAACGGAGTCCGATTGTTGTCGTGCGCGGGTGTAGCCGCTATTGGGTAGAGTTGCGTATGTGTACTATCGGCCAGTAGTTGCCATTTGAAGACCGGGTCACGCTATCATTTGAATGACGGCCTCACCCTAATAACCTGCTATACAACTGCGCGTCCATGTCGGCCTTAGCGGATGGCCACATCCGATTGGTATCGTCCCCCTCTCAAGTCAACAACCCAGTCGTTTTCTTTATACGAAGCTGAATGCCGACTCCCTCAATCTTTAAGTAGAGAAGTCGCAACCATTTTGACAATTACAGGGGCAAGCCCGACCAAGACTGGGAAGAAGGCACTACAGCCAACCATACAGCGGAAGTCTCGCCATGAGGTGCGGTTTGTTATTTGGTCTCGAGACAGCTCAGGAGGGACCGGCTAACGCCTCTGGATTTGGTTTAATGGCCAGAAGTTTTCAGCCCCTCGACGATAGCTTCAAAGCCATCAGGATATCCGGTCGCTGGAGAATGTAAGTGAAGTCTAGCGCCTGCCGCTTGCGCGATGGCATTGACGATTGCCAAGCCTAGCCCGCTTCCTTTGGCCGTCGTGGCACCCCGCTCAAACGGCTGAGTGAGGCGGGTTAACGTGTCTGCCGGCACCACAGGCCCGCGGTTTACGACGGTCAGCCGTCCGCCGACGGAAAGTGTCACGTAGACTACTTCGATCCCATGTTTGTTCGCATTCTCGATGAGATTGCGCGCGAGAATCGCGAACGCATCTGGATCGATTCGAGAGACGACCTCAATCTCTGGCAAGTTTAGGTCGATACGCTTTGATTGCCCGGCACGGCGGATGTCCTCAACCACGATTTGGAGAAATGGCCGAAGGTCCTGGGGCATATCGGCAAGAACTCGCCCACCTTCCGCACGGGCTAACTGCATGAGCTTCTCGCTCAGCCGAGCAAGCGTATGCAACGCTGTCTCGACAGTTTTGGCGCGCACCTCGAACGGCGATCCTTGCACCTCGGTAAGTAGGTGTTGTGTCTGCGCAAGCGCTGCGGCTATGGGTGTGCGAAGTTCGTGCGCACTATTTGCGGTAAAACTGCGTTCGGCAGTCAGAGCCCGATCCAGTCGATGCATCAAGTTGTTTACAGAGTCCGCGATAGTTTCGATCTCTGTAGGCAAACCCGCTTTGGAGAGGGGGCTTAGGTCATCGCGGCCTCGATCTGCAATGCTTTGGCAGAACCGTCGTATCGGCCTTAGTCCCAAGTGCAAGATCAGCCACGTACCGAACAGTCCCAAGGGAACGAGTAGAAGCAAAGGTTTCATGACCACAAGCACGGCCTCAAGGCCGGCGCGCTGCCGGGCGACCAGTGGTTCGGCAATGAGAAGTGTGACCGTCCCTTGTATCACCGTCTCGGCGTAAATCCGATAGGTTGGGGTCGAGTGAAACCCGGCCTTCAACCCGGGTGGAAAGATCGCGGGGTTTGCATCGTGCGACTGCAGGATGGTTTTGCCTGTTTGATCCCTTACGATATAGGTCAACAATTCATTGTGCGCACGTACAGCGGCAATGCGCTGCCCGGTGCTGCTTTGCGCATCCCAATCTACGATATCCATAACCGCGAGCGGGACGAGCCGCTGAGCGGTCTCCTGCAAGGCGCTGTCCGACATCCGGTCGATTTCCGCGCGCAGCACGTGGGATGCAGCGAGGGCGGCGGCGAACGAGAGGACCACCAGGCCAGCAGCAAGCATGGTAGCCAGACGTGCTTGCAGGCTATGCAGCATTATCGGGCAGGCCGCAGCCGGTAGCCAAGGCCGCGTACCGTTTCGATCAGGTCGGCTCCCAACTTCTTGCGTAGCCGACTCATGTGCACCTCGATTGTATTGCTGCCAATCTCATCGCCGAATGAATAAAGACGCTGCTCTAACTGTGCCTTGGAGAGGATCATGTCTTGTCGATGGATGAATGCCTCAAGCAGTGCCCATTCGCTAGCCGTCAGCGAGATGGTATGGCCATTGCGCCTAATACGGTGGGCGGTTAGGTCGATCTCAAGATCCCCCATCGTGATGAGCGGATTCGGATTGCCGCTGTACCGGCGAGCAACCGCGTTTACGCGCGCCGAGAGTTCAGACAGATCGAACGGCTTGACGAGATAGTCATCGGCGCCGGCATTCAATCCCGCGACGCGGTTGGAAACCTGATCGAGCGCCGTCAGGATAATGACGGCAACCGTCGAGCCGTGCGTGCGCAGTTCCCGAAGGAAATCGATTCCTCTGCCGTCAGGCAACAACAGATCCAACAAGATCAAATCATAGTTCGCGGCTTGTACGTAGCTTCTGGCGTCACGGAGGTTCCCGACGTAGTCGGTTGAATGTCCGTCGTGCGAGACCTGATCTCTGATGGCTTGTCCAAGCAGGGGATCATCCTCGACAAGCAGCACTCTCATGCGGTTTTCCTAACGATGATTTTTGCCAACTCTGTGACATGAAGCTTACGCCAGGATGAAGAAAAATGGGGGTGTTCGCAAGGTTCGCGTCAGGTCTGCGCCGCATTGTAGAGCCTGTAACAGTGAACCGGAGACCCACCATGACCCGCCACGCGCTTTTCAACAGCCTTGCGATCACAACCATTTTCGCAGTTTTCGCCATCATCGCTCGGCCTGCCCTGGCAGACGATGACTGCAACGTGCCACTTGCGGCATGGAAGCCAATCAAAGAGCTCAATTTGCTTGCCAAGTCGCGTGGATGGAACGTCGACAGGATCAAGACAGCCGACGGCTGCTACGAAGTCCGCGGTGTCGATCGCGACGGCCGCCGCTTCAAGGCCAAAGTCAACCCCGTCACGCTTGAGATCATGCGGATGAAGACCGAAGACCCTAGCGGGCATGAACGGCATCGCGAGCACGCAGCAGAAGGGGAGCGTCGTACACAGTCGAGCACGCCTAGCGGCAAGGCAGGCAATGCGGCTAGCGGAGCGGCTCCCACAGATGGAGTCCTGACCCCGGGGACGAGGCCACAGGTACAGATTCGCTAGAGCGAATAAGGCGCTGCCGTCCCTTCCGAGCTGCTCGCTCCAGAGATCTAACACGAGCAGAGCGAACGCACGCCCGATATTAGCACTACCAAGAGGCTGATTATGAAAATGAAATATGCATTCCCGGCTGCCGCAATGGCTGCCGCACTCGCTGTACCTTCGACAGTATCGGCGCGACAGGTCACATTCGAAACCCAGTTGAGCAATTATGGCGGCGACGGTGCCTATGTCGTGACCTATGTAACGGATCGGGCCGGCCACTATCAGGGCACACTATGGATGGCAGGCAACAAAGTTAAATACTACAGGCACTTACGGGACTGGTACCGACTGACGGGTGGTGGTGCCAGAGTCGATGGCGTCACGGGCGCGAGCGTTGGAGCCGGCAAGACCCTGCGGGTAACAGTTGACGTAGCCAATGCGCTGATTGATGCGGGCTATGAAGTGCACATCGATACAGCAGTGGAGAAAATGAGCGAGAACCCATCCGAAGTCATTGTTCCTTTAACGACCTCCGGTGCTGCGAAGCCCGTCAAGGGTCGTGGGTACGTGAAGTCGTTTCGCTATACGCTGTGAGAAATGCCATGCTGCGCAAGCTTCATTCCCTGCCAGGGCTAATCGCGGCCCTCCTGCTGACGGTCATGTCCCTCTCTGGTGCCGTTTTATCGGTCAAGCCTGCACTCGAGCAGGCCGGGGCCACACGCGCGATGGCACGGCTCGATGTGGCAACGCTCACAATGCGTGTTCAAGCCCACTACCCTGGACTAGACAAGATCGTCCGCAACCCCTCCGGCGAAATCGTTGCTTACTATTCGTCGGGCGACGGTAGCGCTACATCTCGCATTGACCCGGCGACCGGCATCGGCGTCGGCCCGGAAGCAAAGTCGCAAACCATGCGATGGATCACTAATCTGCATCGCAAACTGCTGCTCGGCGACCCAGGGCGGATAGCCACAGGGATAGCTGCAGCCTTCCTGCTGCTTCTATGTGCGTCGGGTCTTGTACTGCTTGTGCGGCGCATGGGGGGATGGCTGCATCTGTTCGATCGCATTCGAGGCTCCGACTTACAACGTGTGCATAATGAGATCGCGCGCGTAGCGCTCCTCGCACTCACACTTTCAGCAACCACGGGCCTATTGATGTCTCTGACGTCCTTTGGGTGGATTCCTGAACGAGTCACTGCCGAACTACCTTACCCAAGCTCAACAGGTAGGCAGATGCCAATTCCTGTCGGCCAGCTAGCCGCTCTCAGGTCTGTGGATGTGAGCACGTTGCGCGAGCTTACATTGCCTGCGCCAGGTCAACGGGGCGATGTGTATGTTGTCTCCACGTCAAACGGAAACGGCTATATCGACCCATCGTCTGGAGCATGGCTTACCTGGCAGGGCCTCGACGCATGGAATCGGTTCCATGAAATCGTGTACATGCTGCACACGGGCGAAGGACTCTGGTGGCTGGCTTTGGTGCTCGGATTAGGGAGTGCCGCAGTGCCTGTGTTGGCGGTCAGTGGCGTGTCATTGTGGGTAAACCGTCGCAGGGCAATACCCGCAGTTGCCGACAATGTGAACGCTCGTGAAGCCGATACGGTCATCCTCGTCGGGAGCGAAAGTAACTCGACATGGACGTTCGCTATAGCTGTTCATCAAGCGCTCACCCGCGCAAGGTTCCGGGTGAACATCACCTCAATGAACGAACTGAGCCCAGGCTACGGAAGAGTTGAACGTCTTGTTGTACTAACTTCGACATACGGGGACGGGGATGCTCCATCGAATGCAACACAGTTCATGCGCATTCTCACCAACTTGCACCTCAACCCTGACTCGAGATTTGCTGTCCTTGGCTTTGGTGATCGGCAATTTCCTAATTTCTGCGGCTACGCCAGGAAGGTACATGAGGCCCTGCTGGAAAAGGGAATGCACCCGCTCCTGGAGTTGGGAGCAATCGATCGACAGTCCGAGAGCGCTTTCAGGCAATGGGGGGAACAGTTGAGTGCCGTTCTCGGCGTTAAGCTTGACATTCAATACCGGCCTTCATTGCCTCCTACGATTTCACTCGAGATTGTCGAACGCAAGGACTACGGTATGGACTCCGACCGACCTGCGTGCGTGTTACGTCTGGCACCTAACCCGAAGCTGCGGTCGCCATGGCAGAAGGTATTCGGCCAGAGCCTGCCATCGTTCGAGCCAGGCGATTTGGTTGGCGTCGTGCCTCCCGGCCACACGGTGCCAAGGTTCTATTCGCTGGCCAGCGCCTCGCGGGAAGGGTTTCTCGAGTTCTGCGTACGCAAGCATCCGCATGGGGTCTGCTCGGGTTATCTGACCAGCCTCAAGCCAGGGGACAAGATCGAGGTTTTCATTCGCAAGAACGAAAGTTTTAGGCCGACAGCTGACGCGGCACCACTCATTCTGATCTGTGCAGGCACAGGTATTGGACCGTTTGTAGGATTCATTCGGCAGAACGAGGCGAACCGCCCCATGCATCTATATTTCGGCGCACGGCGCTGCGGTGAATCGTTTCTTTATGACGAGGAATTGCATCGCCTGATGACTGCACACCGGCTGACTGCGCTGACAACCGCTTTATCAAGCCCATCGGAGAAGACCTACGTGCAAGATCGACTTCTTGCAGATTCGACAAGGCTGAGGGAGCTCGTGGCAAAAGGTGCCCATGTGATGGTTTGCGGAGGCCGCGACATGGCCAACTCTGTCGCCAATGCATGGGAGCGCATTTTGGCAGACTCTGGCGTAAGCGTTAACGATATGAAACTGCGGGGAAGCTATGTTGAAGACGTTTACTGATTCATTGAGTGCATGCGACCTGAAGCGCTACCTGTTCAGCGGAGCAACGATGGGCACCCGCTACAGCGCACAGTGCTATGCGCAGGCCGACTTTGATCATTTGTCGTTGGGTGCCGAACTCGATCTAGTGGTGAGGCGCGTTGATGAAGAGATGTCGAATTGGAAGGACTCATCCGATCTGACTCGCTTGAACCATGCTGATCCTGACGTGTGGGTGTCAATTTCCGGCAACCTCGCACAGGTGCTGACTCGTGCGATCGAAATCGGCCGCGAGACGGGCAATGCCTTTAACATCGGCGTTGGCGACGTGGTCGGCAAATGGGGATTCGGCCCCGGAAGTCCTGGCCTTGTCGATCACTCGAAGACAACGGTCGGCAGCGCACTTCACCCTGTAGACGAGTGGCTCGAAGTGGACGTGAACGGGGGGCGCGCTCGCAAGCGAGCGAGCATGACGCTTGACCTATGTGGTATCGCGAAGGGCTTTGGTACCGACGAACTCGGTCGAGTGATGGATCGACATGGTATTCGATCCTGGCTCGTCGGGCTTGATGGTGAGATGCGAGCGAAGGGCATGAAGCCGTTGAATTCGTTGTGGGCAATCGCCATCGAGCGACCTGACCATACGTGTCGGGAAGCGATGGCAGTTATTGAACTTACTGACGTCGCGATTGCGACCTCAGGTGATTACCGGCACTGGAAGAACCATGAGGGAAAGCGTGTCTGCCATACGATGGACCCTCGCACTGGTACGCCGTTGAATAATGGGATTGCATCTGTAACGGTGCTATCACGCACCTGCATGGATGCCGACGCTTATGCTACGGCGCTCATGGTACTGGGAGAACAAAGGGGAGTGGCGTTTGCCCGAGACAGGCAACTCGATGCGCTATTTGTCATGCGTGAGGGTGAAGGGCTGAGAAAAATGGGGACTGGCTGCTTTGGGGGGGATGTAGGTCAAGGTCTGGCATGGAAACGGACACTGCGTTAAGGAGAACGCCCGGCTACGACTTGATGCACAGTTATCGCCTGCGATCACCAACTAACGCCACTTTAAACCAAAGCTTGCTGAAAATCTCCATATTGATAGCCGACAACAAAGTTGATGGAGTTCTACTCTCCTTAGATATCCGGAGGCTGTAAACAAAGGCGCTTTCGATCGGCTCGCCAGTTATACAACTAGCGTATGCTTACAGCTATAGCAGACCTATACCAAGCGCCCGATAGTTGAGGCCTTGGCCTCTACACGCGTCAATCATGTTGGTTTCCCGTGCTCCAAGTTTCAGAGACGCCGAACTGCTTCAGAGAGTTTCAGCGTAGTCCAAACCAAGGCGTGGCGACCTTGGTGAAGCACGCTACGAATGTACACTCTCACCCTTCTGACTGGCTCCTAATGAGCAGTCCCAGCGTCGCTTCAGGGTCGGAAGTTCGCCTTCGCTAGATTGAGAGTTGCCGTTCAGCGCGGTTCGACCCCGAACGGCAGGTAACCGGTCCATTGCCGACCAATCAGGTCGCAAGCCGAACGGCGGGAATGGCCGACGACCTGCCGCTGCTCCAGGTGGGAAGGCAGCAGGTCGGCCTAAACAGTCTTCCAGGGTAACGGCCTTGAGTGGCCGTTCAGGGCTACATTCCGGCCATTTCCCTAACCCCGTAGCGAAAGGCTGCTTTCAGACTTTGGGAACGATCACTTTCGACCAATAGCAGCTCAGAACTATGTGCTTTGCATCAGCAATAGTACCGCTGCAGCAAGTAGCTTGGGACTTGCTTACGTTGCCAGCGATAAGTAAACCGCCACAGCTCCCAGCAGTGAAGCTGCCACCACCGGCGCATACCATTGCAATTTTTTTGACCAGAGCCTCATTGAATGCATGAAGGACTTGGTTTTTCTGGGTCATGACCTTCAGCACAACTTGCAACACCTTTTGGGTGATCGAGAGACTAGTACCCAATCCCTGAACCAGAATGGCCAGTTCCTTATCCGTGCTCCCTGACAACCCCGAGGTCACTTTGCCCCACAAGCTCTGGTTCTGCAGACCGAACATCAGTGAGCCAACCTTTTCTTTGACGTCTGAGCTCTGCTTAGCTGCCAGTCCGATGTCTTTCACGGCATCTGCTAGGTCGCGCGTGAAGTCCACGATCTCTTGTCGGTTTACCGTGGTCAAAGTACCGCTCGCGCGTGGCGATAAAACGGGAAAATTGTCTGGCTTGGTATGCATGTTCATAGAAGTGCCTTCTCGAATCAGGGGCGGTCGATACGCAAGGTGATGAGGTCGATCGGCTGGATGGGCTCATGGATCGATAACGTGCGGGTATAGGCTTCCATTTGCGCAAAGACCTTCAGCTCCGACTCAACGTATTCGCCCAGATCGCCAATCATCGAAAGCTCGTTTTCAGCCACGATGATGAGCTGCTCGCACGCAGCGCGCTCGCCCTCCAGCAGCTCCATATAGCCGCATTTGAAAGCGATGACCGCATCGATGATCCGGGTGACAAAGCCCTGCAGCGCATGAGTGGAAATGCCAAAGCCAATGGCAGTGACTGCGGCCGAGATATAAGGTGAAAATGGTGCCAAGGTTCCACCTGTTTGGGCCACCAGCCACTTTTCCAACATCAAGTCGAGTGAATCCCAGATCACTAATGAGCCGCTGATAATGATGGTTTCACTGACTTTACGGACTAGCTCCTCACGGGACATCGCCTGCGCACCTTTGTAGATCTGCCAGCCATTGTTGGCCAGGTCGAAGATATTGCGCGCCAGGTTGTAGATCTGGCTGATGGTCTTAGACAGTGCATTGACGATGAACTCAGCAATCCCGCGCAACAGTTGTAGTGGGTTTTCCAGCACATTGCGCAACACTGCGAGGATCTTTTTGAGCATGCGGTCAACGCGCACCTTGATCCTGTCTGCGCCTCCACGCAGCACGTCCACCAGTTCGTCCTTGATAGCCTTGATTGCAGTGGTTGTCAGTCGCTCGAAGATGTCATAACCGACATTCTTGAAGGCCTCACCGGCTGCACCGGCCACAAGAGTAGTGGATCAATGCCCTGAGCTAGCAGTACGCGTAGTTCTTGAGCCGGTCTGCCAGCTTCTGCAATACCAACCTCGGGGTAGGGGTCAAGTCCTTTGTTGCGACGTTTGTGGGTGGTGGGCTGAGGGCTGGTGATAAACGCCGCCCATGCATCCATCATCAGGCGACGTTGCTCCAGCAGTTCTGCACGATGGTTGGTCGCCTCAACCTAAGTTTTGACGGTATGGGCGAGGGCAGGCTCTGGAAGATCCCTAGTAAACCTTTCTTGGTGCACTAGTTACGGAAGCTTGAAGGAGTGGTATTTATGAAAGTATCTGGAGTAGGTCCTTTGAGCCATCCGCAGAGCCGCTCTTATCTGTGAGTGTAGTTTCACGGGCTTTCGTTGATCCTAGGGGATGTGTGGTAATTTTGGATCCACAGGTTAGGTGCAGTTGGGAAAGTCTTTTTGTACCATGCCACAGTAGGTTTGTTTTGTACCCCCTTAAGATCCCCCTTTTTGTAAGGTGTAAGGCATAACGCCTTGATTTAACTTGTAATAATATATTTATTGGCTTCCCGCACTGGGAAGCTAAGGACATCAGCCAGCTGCTGAAGTAAGCACGGCCAAAGCCCGCCGGTTCAATGCCAGTCAGTCGATCTGACTGGCATTTTTGTTTTGCCGGGGCGCCGCAAGGAAAGAGCGTGTCGGTCGGGCTGGCATCTGGCGTGGCCCGGTGGCCACGTCGGCAGTACGGCAGCTTTGGCGGGTTGTGCGAAATATGCTATTGTGCTGAGTTTTGCGGCGATGGCAGCCGGAATGGCGCTGGCCGCCGGCCCCGGCGGGGCTTCTTCTTCAGCAAATTACAATTAGTAACAAACAGATACCCGTCCCGCTACGGATTGTGGCGTCTTCTTTGTTATGATGTAACGAATCGTAATGTCAGCGGGTCGACCCCACTGGCCAACGTCCAATTCCTGCCTCACCCGCTAGTTGCAACTACCTACCCGATGACAATGAATCGCATCCTGTCCCTTGCCATGGGCCTGCTTATCGCCCTGACATCCACCCTGACCCTGGCGGCGTCCCAGCTGCAGATACTGGGCTATCACGAAATCACCGATAAAGAACAGGCGCTGATTCCGCAGTACGCCATCAGCCCGGCCACCTTTCTGGCCCAGATGCAGTGGTTCAAGAGCAACGGTTATCACTTCGTCAGCGTCGACGACGTGCTGGCGGATCGCGCCGGCAAGAAGCCGCTACCGCCCAAGGCCGTGCTGCTGTCGTTCGACGACGGCTACGAGGATGTCTACAGCCAGGTTTTCCCGATTCTGAAGCAGTTCAACGCGCCGGCCCAGATCGCCCTGGTCGGCAGTTGGCTGGAGCCGCAGGACGGCATGGTCAACTTCGCCGGCCAGGCGGTGCCGCGCAGTCGCTTCCTGTCGCAAAGCCAGATCAGGGAAATGGTGAAAAGCGGGCTGGTAGAAGTCGCCAGTCACACCTATGGTCTGCATGAAGGCGTGGTGGCCAATCCCCAGGGCAACACCCAGCCGGCCGCCACCACCCGCATTTTCCGGGATGGCCGCTATGAAACCGAGAAGGAATACCGCGCCCGGGTGGCGGCCGACCTGCGCCATAACAACGCCTTCCTGCGTCGCTACACCGGCCAGACCCCGCGCATCATGGTGTGGCCGTACGGCAGCTATAACCAGTCGCTGGTCGAGATTGCCGCCAAGCTGGGGCTGGTGGTCGACCTGACGCTGGACGATGGCCCCAATACCGGCCGCATCGCGTTGACCGGGCTGCGCCGCATCCTGCTGGAAAGCGATACCAGTCTCAGCGATCTGGCCACCGATCTGGCTCTGCGTGCCGGGCCTCACGAGATCATCACGCTGCCCGGCAAGATCATGCATGTCGCGATCGACGACATCTACGACCCGGACCCGGATCGCCAGAATCAGAACCTCGGCAATCTGCTCGAGCGCATCGTCGCCAGCGGGGTCAATACCGTTTACCTGAAGGCGTTCGCCGATCATGACGGCAACGGCACCGCCGATGCCGTGTACTTCCCCTCGCGGCGTCTGCCGATGCGGGCCGACCTGCTCAACCGCGTGGTCTGGCAAATCAAGACCCGTACCTCGGTGCAGGCGGTGTACGCCTGGGGGCCGTTGCTGGTCAGCGCGGCCGCCTCGGGCTCGGTCGAGCGTCCGGCCGCCGTCACGGCGCGGCTGTCGCCGTTCACGGCGCGCGGGCGCCAGCTGCTGCGCCAGCTCTATGAAGAGATGGCGTTGGCCGGGCCGATCGACGGTTTGCTGTTCAGCGAGGAACCGGCGTCTGGCGACGCGGCAAGCGGCCGTCAAGAACCGGGCATGACCGGGCAGTGGGACCGCTTTGCCCTGGAACTGGCCGCCATCGTGCGGCGCGAGCACCCCGACCTCAAGACGGCGCGAACCCTTTACCGCGCCCCGCTGCTGAGCACCCAGGGGGCGAACCAGTACGCCCAGGCGTTCCGGCAGATGCTGTCCAGTTACGATTTCACCGTCGCCGCGGTGGCGCCCGCCGAGGATGGCTGCGTGCCGGAGCGTGCCCTGCACGAGGTGGTGCGCCTGGCGGCCAACCATCCGGGCGGCCTGACCAAGACCGTGTTCGATCTGGCGGCGCCGGGGTGTGACCGTTTTGCCACGCTGCCGGGCGAGCCGATGGCCAAGACGGTGAGCCAGCTCTACAGCCGGGGCGTGCAGCACATCGCCTTCTACCCCGCGCCGCTGGCGGGCGACCAGCAGGCCACGGCGGCGCTGGCGCAGGTATTCGCCATCAAGGGCAACATGATCGGTGCCAAGCCCCGCGCCACCGTGACGCAGTGAACCCTGGCGCGCTCACGCACCGAGCCGACAACAAAAAGCCCACGAAAGTGGGCTTTTTGTCGTGCGGGAACAGATAAGGTTGGCCGAAGCCTCAGTTCTCGTGCTGCTCCAGCGTGAAGCCGGCTTCCTTGTCGAGCCCCAGCACCTCGACCAGGTACGGCATCACCTGCTGCAGCGTGGCGTGTAGCGTCCACGGCGGGTTGAGGATGAACATGCCGCTGCCGTGCATGCCGAAGCCATCCTTGGAGGGGCTTTGCACCGACAGCGTGACGTTGAGCCAGCTCTTCACCGGCAGCTTCTTCAGCTGCTGCGGCAGCTCCTTCGCTTCCTGGCGTTGCAAGCAGGGATACCACACCGCGTAGGTGCCGGTGGCGAAACGCTTCAGCCCTTCCTTGAGCGCCGTCACCACGTGCTGGTAGTCGCGCTTGTCCTCGTACGGCGGATCGATCAGCACCAGAGCGCGGCGCGGCGGCGGCGGCAGGATCGCCTTGATGCCTTCGAAGCCGTTGGCGGCCTGCACCTGCACCCGGCGCCCGGCGTCGGCAAAGTTATTTTGCAGGATCTGGCTGTCGGTGGGGTGCAGTTCGAACAGGCGCAGCTTGTCGCCGGCCGGCATCACCTCGCTGGCCACCAGGGGCGAGCCGGGGTAGAGCCGCAGCCGGCCGTCCGGATTGAGACGGCGCACCACCTCGACGTAGCCGGCCAGCGCCTCGGGTAGGTCGTCGCGCTGCCACAGCCGCGCGATGCCGCTCTCGAATTCGGCGTTCTTGGTGGCGTAGCCTTCTTCCAGCGAGTAGCAACCGGCCCCGGCGTGGGTGTCGACGTACCAGTAGGGCTTGTCCTTCTGCCCGAGGTAGCGCAGCAGTTCGACTTCGACAAAGTGCTTGAGCACGTCGGCGTGGTTGCCGGCGTGAAAGGCGTGACGGTAACTCAGCATGAATCGGTCTTTCTTCGGTCAGGCGCAGATTGTAGCTGATGGCCGGCGACGCCGCTGCCAGAACCTGGCCGCGCCAGGCGGCACATGCCGGCCACACGGCACCCCGCTCGGGCGCGGAGCGGCGCGGGCGCCTGTTCAAAGGTTGGCCGAAGCCGCGCTCCCCAGCCACGCGGACGGCAGCGCGTCCTCCCAGCCCAGGGCGCGCACCACGCCGGCAAAATCGTCGGCCAGCGGCGCGGTCAGGGTCACGGGTTCGCCGCTGACCGGGTGGGCAAAGCGCATTTCCATGCAGGCCAGCAGCAGGCGCTGGCAGCCGAACAGCTCGCCGAACAGCCGGTTGTGCCGGCCCTTGCCGTAGGTGGCGTCGCCGATGATGGGATGGGCGATGTGCTTGAGGTGGCGACGCAGCTGGTGGCGCCGGCCGGTTTCCGGCGTCAGCTCGACCAGCGCGTAGCGGCTTTGCGGGTACTTGTCGACGGCGTACGGCAGCTCCACTGTGGCCAAGCGGCGAAACCGCGTCAGCGCCGCTTGCGGCGCGGTGTCGACCTTCTCGCCCACCCATTCCAGATCGTCCGGGCGGCGCGTCAGCGCGTGCTCGATCTCGCCCTGTTCGTCCGGCCAGCCGCGCACCACCGCCAGGTAGCGCTTGTCGACCTGCTGGCGCTCGAACTGCCAGCTCATCTCGCGTCCCATGTCGCGGTCGAGCGCGAACAACAGCACGCCCGAGGTGCCCTTGTCGAGACGGTGCACCGGGTAGACGCGCTGGCCGATCTGGTCGCGCAACAGCTGGATGGCGAAGCGGGTTTCGTGACGGTCGAGCACGGTGCGGTGCACCAGCAGGCCGGAAGGCTTGTGGATGGCGATCAGGCGTTCGTCGCGGTAAAGAATCGGCAGCATGGGGCGGGTCAGAGGCGGAAGAGCGGGCATTATGCGCGCCGATGTCGTACCGGGAAAGGCCCACCCCGGCGTTGTGCGGCGGCAAAGTGTTCTATGGTGGTAATACGTGAAATGACGTTGGAGAACGCCATGGCCCTGGGTGCAGCGCAGAGTTTCCTGCCTTCCTGGCCTCTGCCGGTCGGTGGTGTGTTCTGGATCGCGGTGACGCTGGTGTTGACCGGGCTGGCCGGCGAGTGGTGCTACCGGCGCCTGGGTTTTCCGCGCATCGTGGCGTATTCCGCCACCGGCATGGCGATCCGCCTGGCCGGAGTGGAACCCATGCTCCGGGTGGACGATTCCGGGTTGCGCGTGGTGCTGGACCTGGCGTTGGCGCTGCTGCTGTTCGAGCTGGGCGCCCGCGTCGACGTGCGCTGGTTGCGGCGCAACCCCTGGCTCTTGGCCAGCAGCGTCGCCGAGGCGGGCTTGAGCTTCGTCGTGGTGGGCTCCCTGCTGTCCTGGTGGGGCGTTTCGCCGCCGGTGGCGCTGAGTGTGGCCGCCATCGCCATGGCGGCGTCGCCGGCCATCGTCAGCCGGGTGGTCAGCGAGTTCCAGTCAGTAGGGCAGGTCACCGAGCGCCTGCTGCTCATGACCACGCTCAACAGCATCTACGCCATCCTGCTGGTCAAGCTGCTCACCGGCTGGATGCACAGTACCGCCGGCAACCCGCTGCTGGCGATCAGCGTGCCGCTGTACGTGCTGGCCGGGTCGCTGCTGGTGGCCTTGCTGCTGGCGGGGGGTGTGGAGCGGCTGTCGCGCAGCATGGCCGTGCAGAGCGAGGCGGCCACCGTGCTGCTGTTCGGCCTGATCCTGCTCGCCACCGCCTTGCTGCAGATGCTGAACCTCTCCACCTTGCTGGCACCGCTGCTGGCTGGGGTGGTGTTCCGCAGCCGGCGGCTGCGGCCGTGGGTCTGCCCCGATCATTTCAGCGCCGCCGGCAGCCTGCTGGTGGTGGTGCTGTTCGTGGTGAGCGGCATGATGCTATCGCCAGGACAGTTGCTGAGCGGTGCCGTGATGGCGCTGATTCTGCTGTCGGGTCGCTTCGTGGCCAAGCTGGTCGGGGTGCTGGCGTTTGCCCGGCTGAGCGGGCTCAGCCTGCGCCAGGGCGTGACGCTGTCGCTGGCGCTGACGCCGCTATCGATCGTGGCCTTCGTGCTGGCGACGGATCTGGGGTTCTCCTTCCCCACGCTGCGCCAGGAGCTGAACTCGGTTTTGCTTGGTGCCGTGGTGCTGATGGAGCTGGCCGGGCCGCTGCTGGTGAAATGGGCGCTGGAGCGCAGCGCGGAGATCAAATCATGAGCCTGGAACGTTTTGCCCCGTCCCGCCCTCTGACCATGGGAGTGGAACTGGAACTTCAGGTGGTCAACCGTCACGACTACGACCTCGCCCCCAGCGTGGAGGACCTGCTGCGTCTGATGAAAGGGATCGATATCCCGGGCGAGGTCAAACCGGAAATCACGGACTGCATGATCGAGCTGTCGACCGGCATCTGCAACAGCTACCAGGAGCTGATCGATCAGCTCGAGCTGATCCGCAACGAGCTGCTGCGCGCCGCCGACAAGCTCAACCTCGGCCTGTGCGGCGGCGGCACCCATCCGTTTCAGCAGTGGACCCAGCGCCAGATCTTCGAAACGCCGCGGTTTCTGCATCTGAATGAGCTGTACGGTTATTTGTCCAAGCAGTTCACCGTGTTCGGCCAACATGTGCACATCGGCTGCCCCGGCCCCGATGAAGCGCTGTGCATGCTGCACGCCTTGTCGCGCTACATTCCGCATTTCATCGCGCTGTCGGCCTCCTCGCCGTACGTGCAGGGAGTGGATACCGGTTTCGATTCGGCCCGCATCAATTCGGTAACGGCCTTTCCGCTCTCGGGCCGGGCACCGTTCCTGCTCTGCTGGGACGATTTTACGCGCTACTTCGAGCACATGACGCGGACCGGCGTGGTCGAAAGCATGAAAGACTTCTATTGGGATATCCGGCCTAAGCCAGAATACGGCACCATCGAGGTGCGCGTGATGGATACGCCGTTGAGCGTGGAGAAGGCGGCCCGCATCGCCGCCTACATCCAGGCCATCGTGCGCCGCCAGCTGGTGGAAAAACCCGACCGGCCGCTCGAGGACGATTACCTGGTGTACAGCTTCAACCGTTTCCAGGCCTGCCGTTTCGGCTTCGACGGCGTGTTTGTCGATCCGCGCACGCTGGAGCATCGCACCATCCGCGACGACATCCTGTTGACGCTCGATATGCTGGAGCCGCACGCCATCGAGCTGGGCAGCGATGGCGCCTGCCGAGAGTTGCGCCTCGATGCCCTGAATCGCGGCAACGATGCCGGCTGGATACGCGCGCTGCAGCGCCAGGAAAACCTGCTGCCCGAGGTGGTGCGGCAGCAGTGCCTGCGTTGGAGCCAGTAAAGCAGACACCTATGGAAAAGAGACCCCTCAAGATAGGGCTATCGGCACGGCTGATGCATACCCCGCCCAAGGAGCTGGGGTTCCGCAACAAGGTGCTCCAGTACATCGAGCAGTCCATCGCGCACTGGGTGATGGCACACGGCGCGCTGGCCTTCATGGTGCCGACTCTCGAGACGGGCGGGGAAGTGCAGCGCTCCAGTCTGTCGATCAAGAGCGTGGTACACGAACTCGACGCCCTGCTGCTGCAGGGCGGGTCCGACGTCTGCCCGCTGAGCTACGGCGAGGAGGCATTGCGGCCGGAGTGGTCGGGCGACCGCATCCGCGACCTCTACGAAATCGAGCTGTTCTGGGAGTTCGTGTTCCAGCGCAAGCCGGTGCTGGGCATCTGTCGCGGGGCCCAGCTGATCAACGTCGCCATGGGCGGGACGCTGTATCAGGACATCCTGACCCAGCATCCGGACGCCCATCCGCATGTCGATGCCGACCTCTACGACAAGTATTCCCACCGCATCGAAATCCTGCCGGAGTCTCACTTGGCGCAACTGTATCCCGAGTATGCCGCGGCCCATGTCAACAGCATTCATCACCAGGCGGTGAAGGACCTGGGGAACGACCTGGCGATCGAGGCGGTGTCGGCGCAGGACCGCATCGTTGAAGCCATCCGCTGGAAGGGAGAGGGTTTTGTCGCCGGTTTTCAGTGGCACCCGGAGTTTCACGGTAGCAATCGCAACCTGCTCGATAGCGCGCCGGCGTTGCTGGATTTCCTGTTTGCCGCCGAACAGCAGCGCGACAGCCGATGATGCATATTGGTTTTTGTTTGTTATTTGAGTTTCAATCGGAATTATAAGAATTTTTACGAATATCGCGATGTCGAATCCGCCGCTATAGTGACGACCTATCAAGCACTGAATGTGAACCGGCGCTTCCGCCCTCGGCGGATCCGGTTCGGGCGCTGTACGCTTTTTGGGGAGTTTCGGCTGTCTTGACGTCGCGCCTTCTCCGATTTCAGGTTTGCTTCGATATTGGTAATTGGTCCCTTGTCCGGGTCCGCCAGCGGCGGGCCCGGTTTTTTTTTGCCGCCTTGAGCGGACCGTCGACGCCCTGCCGTGCGCATGCCGTCATGGCCTCCGCCCGCCTTATCTCCTACAATACGGGCCAGATCAACCGGGCGGCCATGCAGCCGCTTTTTTCTTTCAGGATGTGCCATGGAACCCGTACGCCTTTCTAAACGTCTCGCCGAGCTTGGCATCTGTTCGCGCCGCGAAGCCGACAGCTACATCGAGCAGGGCTGGGTGAAAGTGGACGGCCAGGTGGCGGTGCTCGGCTTCAAGGTGCTGCCGCATCAACACATCGAACTCGACCCGCGCGCGAAGAAGGCGCAGTTGGAGCGCGTCACCATCCTGCTCAACAAACCGGTGGGCTATGTCTCGGGCCAGGCGGAAAAGGGCTACAAGCCCGCCGCCATGCTGGCGGTACCGGCCAATCACTGGGAGGGCGACAAGAGCGGCATCCGCTTCAGCCCCAACCACCTCAAGGGATTGGCGCCGGCCGGCCGGCTCGATATCGATTCGGTCGGCCTCCTGGTGTTGACTCAGGACGGCGTGGTGGCCAAACGGCTGATCGGCGAGAATTCCACTGTGGAAAAGGAGTACCTGGTACGTGTCACCGGCGAGTTGAGCCCCGAAGGCCTGAAACTGCTCAACCACGGCCTGTCGCTCGACGGCCAGCCGCTGCGCCCGGCCAAGGTCAGCTGGCAGAACGAAGACCAGCTGCGTTTCATCCTGCGCGAAGGCAAGAAGCGCCAGATCCGTCGCATGTGCGAGCAGGTCGGCCTGTACGTGGTGGGGCTGAAGCGGGTGCGTATCGGCAACGTCATGCTGGGCGATCTGCCGACTGGCCAATGGCGCTACCTGCGCGAAGACGAGCAGTTCTGACGCGCCATCCAACCCGCCCTCTTTCACTTGGTAATTCCGTATGCTGAAGCGACTGGTCGACCTGTTCCTGAGCCCCCGTCACGGTTCAGCCAAGCCACGGCGGCAG
The DNA here is from genome assembly GCF_000283535.1 of Pseudogulbenkiania sp. NH8B. Classification (GTDB taxonomy): domain Bacteria; phylum Pseudomonadota; class Gammaproteobacteria; order Burkholderiales; family Chromobacteriaceae; genus Pseudogulbenkiania; species Pseudogulbenkiania ferrooxidans. Next base: position 2,942,214 of record NC_016002.1, on the reverse strand, counting down.
CTGCAGGCCGAGCTGGAGAGGGTGGTCGAGATGGTCGAGCCGCGCCTGCGCCTGGTCACCGGCTATCCGCGCGTGTTGCTGCGGGGCATGGCGCGCACGCTGGATTTTGCCGAGCAGCTGACGCAGGATCTGCCAGAGGTGTTGGAACTGTCCTGGCGCGGCTTCACCAGCGACCGTCGCCTGGGTATGTTCTTTTCCTCGCCTGCCAGTCTGCTCGATCTGCTGCATACCAGTTCCGAACTGGACGCCTTCTTCGCCCGGCCCGGCAACGGCGATGTGGCTTTCTGCCTGCTCATCATGCAGCGCAGCGACAACCAGCGCCTTGGCATGGTCAGCCAGAACGGCGAGGTGGTCGCCGAGGTGCCGCAACTGGTGGTCAGCTTCGACAACCACCGCCTGACCCTGCCCAGCGCCACGCTCGATGAATTTGTCCCGCGCCTGGCCGAGCGGGGGGTAGAGCGCCTCACCGAGGTGATCGCCCGTCGCTTGCGCGACAAGGAGGCACAGCGGGTCGAGCTGGAAAGCGAGCTGCTGCGCGTCGAGCTGAAACTGAAGACCCTGCGCGCTCCCGGCCAGCTCGTGGTGGATGCCATGGCGGACCAGGGGCCGGCCTTGCCCGATTCACCGCAGGCGCTGCAAAGCCGTTTCGAGGCGGTGCGTACCGACCTGGCGGCACTCAAGGCCGAGCTGACCCTGGACGGCAAGCTGCGCGAGGTGCGGCAGATCCTGGAGCATCCGGCCGATTATTTCAGCAGCCGCAGCGTCACGCTCAACCTTGATCGTATGGGGGTGTTGCAGCCGGATGACGAGTCCGGCAATGGCCACCCGATCTGCTTCGAAGAGGTGCTCTTGGGCGAGATGCCGCCGGTGCGCCGTGTGGTAGTGCCCGCCAGGGTTACCCGGCAAGCGATCCGCGAGCTGGAAGAGAATTTCGGCACAGGCTGAACCCAGGCGGTTCAGCCTTTTTTTTCGTGGTCCCAGGGCTGGTCGGCAAGGGTTTCCGACTCGGTCTGTATCTGTGGCCACAGCCGTTCGGCCTCGGCGGCGTCGTAATCGTGATGCTTGCGCTTGATCACGCCGAATTCGGACAGCACCACGTGCCGGTCGGCGCTGACCCCGGCGTTGGCGAGACAGGCCTTGACGCAGGCCAGCGGACAGCCGTCCAGTGCCAGCACCGGCCGGCCGGAGCGGGCCAGTCGCACCAGCGCCGGCACGCCGCCCCCGACTCCCGAGACGCAGGACATCTCGGCCAAGCCTTCGCGGGTCAGCTTCAGGGCAAAATCGTTGGCCATCTGGGCGGCGCTGGAACAGCCGGAGCAGGCGTAGACGAGAGGGAGGGTAGTCTTCGCTTTCATAGCCTTACGTTACGACGGAGGCCAGCCGGATACCATCCCCCCATTAGGGTAGGGGAGCCTAGTCCATGCGGCCTAGCGGCCGTGGAACACGATCAGCGGCACCGTCATCTCCGCCGCGCTGACGCCGGCGTGCACGCCGGGCAGGTAGTAGGGCTTTTCGCCGGGCACGAGGTCGCGCAGGGTCCAGTCGTCCTTCATGATCAGCACCGCTTCGCCGATGCGTTGCGCCAGTTCCGCATGCTGCGGGCCGGGGCCGAAAACGCCTTGCTCCAGCAGCACCCGGCTTGCCAGGCACCAAGCGGCGTGGCCGAGCCGGTGCCGGGCGTTGGCGAGAAAGGCCTCGCAGCGGCCCGGCCGCACGTGGCAGAACGCTACGCGCCGCTCGCCGGACAAGGGGGCGCGCAGATCGGCCACCAGTTCGGGATGGTCTTCCAGATCGATCTGCCGCTCCAGCGGCGCATCGATGAAGCCGTGATCGGCGGTGACCAGCACGGTGACATCCTGGCCACGCAGTGATTCGGTGAATTGCCGGAACGCCTGATCGATCCGTTCGAACAGCAGACGTACCGGCTCGGCTCGCGTGCCGTGGGCGTGCATCGTGCTGTCGAGCTGTGGCAGGTAGCCGTAGACAAAACTCGGGCCACTGTCGGCCTGTATGGTCTGTTGCAGCTGGCTGAACACGTCCTCGATGCCGCGATAGGGTAGGCGCCGGGCCTGCCCCGAGTGCTGGCGGCTGTAGGGCGAGTCGCTGATGTAGGTCGGGTGCAGCACCGTGGCCGGGCGGTCGAAGCGGTCGAACAGAGCGGGTGTCTGGAACAGGGTCTCGGCAACGGCGGCGGCATCGCTGGTGTCGTCTTCCGGCCAGCGCACCGTCAGCGGCAGGGCGGCAACAATGCGCTCCGGGTTGTTCTGGTAAACGTGCCAGCCCGTCAGCCCATGCCGCACCGGTGGCTCGCCGGTCATCAGCGTGGTGATGGCGGCGGCCGTGGTGGGGGGGAAGACCGAGGTCAGCGTGCCGTGCTGGTGCCGGCGCAGAGCGCTCTCCGGCCCGAGCGCCTGCAGCTGCTGTTCTCCCAGTCCGTCGATCACCAGCAGTACCACGTGGTGGCGTGCCGCCAGCCCGGCCAGGGCCGGGTGTCGCAGCGGAGGGTGGCCGATGGGGTAGCCGAGGGCTTCGGCCAACGTGGCGGTGAGATTGAGCAGGCTGTGGCCGCGGTAGTCGGGCCAGCTGGAGCCGGGGCAATGCTGTTGCATGGTGTCGTCTCGCCGTGAGTGTGGGTGGATAAGCGCTGTTGCGCGTTCCCATACCGGTCTCGCGCCGCTGTCGGTGCGTCGCCAAGCTTCTACCGTCGGCCTGAATTTGCCCACAGTAACGTCATTCGCCCATGCCGAGGGTTGCCGCGGGAAGGGCATGAAGGCATTATCCGCCAGAACACCGAACCGTATTCCACTTTGGCTTGGAAGCGATAACGTTGCCGGTGGCGTTACCTGGACCGCGTGCGAATCTTTGGTCCGCTCTGTGGAGCCTTGCCGTGCTGTCTGCGGCGCTGCGCACTGGCCTTCGCGTTCTCATTGCCACTGCTTTTTGGAACTAGCCTGCATCTGGAGCTTCCTTCGTGACGGACCGCCTGCACAATACCTGTCTTTCCTGTGGTGCCTGCTGCGCCGCCTTCCGCGTTACCTTCCACCGTTCCGAGCTCGACTGCGAGCCGGGAGGGCGTGTGCCGGAGCGGCTGGCCGACGAGGAAACCGCCTCCCTGGTGCGGTTGCGTGGCACCGATTACGCCCGGCCGCGCTGCATCGCGCTGGTCGGCAAGATCGGTGAGGAAGTGCGCTGCGGTATCTACGAACATCGGCCGTCACCCTGTCGCGAATTCGCCATGCGTGCCGGTATTGGCGTGTTCGAGGAGGCCTGCAACCGGGCGCGCGCTCAGCATGGCCTGCCGCCGCTGCCTTTGGGATGAGGCCGCTGCAGGGTGATTGATTTTACGTTGACGTTAACGTAATGTAATCGAATCAACGTTCCCTTTATCGAGGTGCAGCATGCAGAACCAGTCTATCGTGATCGTCGGAATGGCCAGGACCCCGATGGGAGGGCTGCAGGGCAGCCTGTCGCCGCTGACGGCGAGCGAACTCGGTGCGGTGGCGATGGCGGCGGCGGTCGAGCGCGCCGGTATCGATGTGGCCAGCGTCGACGAGGTGATCATGGGCTGCGTGCTGCCCGCCGGACAGGGCCAGGCGCCGGCCAGGCAGGCCAGTCTCAAGGCCGGGCTGCCGCTGGCGACCGGTTGCACCACCATCAACAAGATGTGCGGCTCGGGCATGAAGGCGGTGATGCTGGCGCACGATCTGCTACTGGCCGGCTCGGCCAAGGTGATGGTGGCGGGCGGCATGGAAAGCATGTCCAACGCGCCTTACCTGATCCCGAAGGCGCGTGGCGGTCTGCGTCTCGGGCATGGCGAACTCAAGGATCACATGTTCCTCGATGGGCTGGAAGACGCCTACGACAAGGGCAAGCTGATGGGGGTGTTCGCCGAGCTCTGTGCCGAGCGCTTCGGCTTCAGCCGGGTCGCCCAGGACGAGTTCGCGCTGAGCTCGCTGGCGCGCGCGGTGGCGGCGATCGAAAGCGGTGCCTTTGCCGGCGAGATCGCCGCTGTCAAGTTGCCCGGCAGGTCGGGCGAGACCGTGGTCGATACCGACGAGCAGCCGCTCAAGGCCCGCCCGGACAAGATTCCTTCCCTGAAACCCGCCTTCAAGCCGGACGGCACCGTTACGGCGGCCAACGCCAGCTCGATCTCCGACGGCGCTGCGGCGCTGGTGCTGATGAGTGAGGACGAGGCACGCGCACGCGGGCTCACGCCGCTCGCCCGCATTGTCGGCCATAGCACCTTTGCCCAGGAGCCGTCCTGGTTCACCACGGCGCCGGTCGGCGCCATGCGCCAGCTGTTTGCCAAGACCGGCTGGCAGGCCGACGAGGTCGACCTGTTCGAAATCAACGAAGCTTTCGCCGTGGTTACCATGGCCGCGATGCAGGAACTGGGCTTGCCGCACGACAAGGTCAACGTCAACGGCGGCGCCTGCGCGCTGGGGCACCCGATCGGCGCTTCCGGGGCGCGTATCCTGGTCACGCTGATCGCAGCGTTGCAGCGCCGGGGCGGCAAGAAGGGCGTGGCTAGCCTGTGTATCGGCGGCGGCGAGGCCACCGCGCTGGCGCTAGAGCTGGTATGAGGTGAGGGATGACAGGCCGGACGGTGTTCCGGCCTGTTGTTTTCAGGGGCGTTCCGGCTTCGCTTCGGCCTCTTCGTCGTTGTTGAGCCAGAACTGGAACAGCGTGAAGCCGATCGCCAGCAGGGTGGGGCCGATGAACAGGCCGATGATGCCCCAGGCCAGCAGGCCGCCAATGACGCCGAGGAAAATCAGTGACAGCGGCAGTTTGGCGCCCTGGCTGATCAGCAGGGGCTTGAGTACGTTGTCGATGGTGTTGACCAGCAGGAAGCCCCACAGCAGCAGGAACACGCCCATGCCGGTGGCGCCGGTATAGAACACCCAGCCGGCCGCCGGCAGCCAGACCAGCAGGGTCGGCAGTTGGGCCACCGCGATCACGAAACACAGGAAACCGAGCGCCAGAGCGCCGGGTACCCCGGCAATCAGCAGCCCGATCACGCACAGGATGGTCTGGGCCAGTGCGGTGCCGACCACGCCGGTGGTGACGCCGCGTATCGTGCGTGCCACCACTTGAGGCAGCTCGCTGGCCGAGGCTCCGCCCAGTTTGTTGATGACGCGCTCGGCGATGCGCCACAGCGCCTCGCCGTTGGCCAGCAGCAGCCCGGCCACGATGATGGCCATGACGATTTCCAGCAGGCTGACCCCCAGCATTGCCCCGCGTCCCAACAGCCACAGGGCCCCCTGGTTGATCCACGGCTTGAGCCGGGCGAGCAGGCCGGGCAGGTCGGTCTGCGCCGTTACCCAGTACTGGGTGAGCGCTTCACCCGTCAGCGGAATCTTGCCGAGCCAGGCGGGAGGGGGTGGCAAGGTGAAGTTGGCCAGACCGTGGGCGATGCCGTTCAGGTGGGGCAAGGTATCCGTCAGCGTCAGCACCATCAGCCCCAGGGGGACAGCCAGCGCCAGGCCAAGCAGGAGAACCACCAGCAAGGCCGCGAGATTGCCGCGCCCGCGCAGGCACTGGGTCAGGCGCTGGTACAGCGGCCAGGCGGAAATGGCGATGATCACAGCCCAGGTCAGCGCCCCGAGAAAGGGCAGGATGACCTGCAGGCAGGCCCAGACCAGGAGTGCAACGATGGCGACTCGTAGCACGGCCATGACGCCGATTCCGGCAAAACCCTTGTCCAGCATGAATGAACCCCGTCGGGTAAGAGACAAGCCGTCATTCTAGCCGGGAGGAGCAGGCTTGTCCGGCGGGCACGGCAGTCGACGCGGCTTAAGGCGCCAGTTTTTGCAGGTTCGTAGGATGGGTGACGCGCGGCAGAACCCATCCGTTGCGATGGGCTACGGCACTGACTGAGCGAGGCAAGCGTAGCGTCGCGAAGGAATAGTGCCTACACCTATCCTACGTTGCGGCATGTGGGGTGAGCAGGGGCTTAGCGCGCCAGCTTTTGCAGCCGCGCCAGGAACGGCTCGGCTTCCATGAAGCCGATGATGCGATCGGCCTCGCGGCCCTGGCCGTTGAACAGGATGATGCCAGGAGGGCCGAACAGGCCGAAGCGCTTGAGCAGAGCCTGCTGTTCGGCGCTGTTGGCGGTGACGTCGGCACGGATCAGGACGAACTGGTTCAGCTTGTCGGCGACGCGGGCGTTGCCGAAGGTGGACTCGTCCATTTCCTTGCAGGAGACGCACCAGTCGGCGTAGAAGTCGAGCAGCAGCGGTTTGCCGCCGGCACTGGCCAGTTTCGCATCGAGTTCGGCCAGGTTGCCAACGCGCTGGAATACCGGGGTGATGCTGCGTGCCTGGGCATTGCTGCCGCTCAGCCATTTCAGCGGGTAGCGTGGATTGGTCTCGCCACCCAGCACGCCGATCAGCTGGGCGGCACCGATCAGGAACAGCGCGAGGCCGATGGCCTTGCCGATCTTCGCCACCGGATGGGCGTTGCCGGGCAGGTTTTCGAAGGTTTTGAGGAAGACTGCCGAGCCGATGCCCAGCGCCGCCCACAGTAGCATGACCAGCGGGCCGGGCAGGAACGGGGTGGCAAGCCAGATCGACAGGCCCAGCATGACCACGCCGAAGACGCCCTTGACGCCTCGCATCCAGGCCCCGGCGCGAGGCAGGATATGACCGCCGTAGGTGCCGATCAGTATCAGCGGCAGGCCGAGGCCCAGCGCCATGGCGTACAGCGCCGCGCCGCCCAGCACGGCGTCGCCGGTGGTGCCGATATAGCCCAGCGCCAACGCCAGCGGGGGGGCCACGCAGGGACCGATGATCAGCGCGGAGAGCGTTCCCATGCCGAATACGGTGGCGACCTTGCCACCGCTGAGACGGTTGGAGGTTTCGCTCAAGCGCGTCTGCCAGCTGCTGGGTAGCTGGATCGAGAATACGTCGAACATCGACAGCGCGAAGACCACCAGCAGGGCGCTGGCGGTGAGCACCACAGCCGGTTGCTGCAGCCACACCGTGAGCAGCGACCCGGTCAGGCCGGCCACCACGCCGACGGCGGTATAGGTCAGGGCGAGGCCCTGCACGTAGGTCAGCGACAGTTGGAAGCCGCGGCGTCGGGTGAGGGTGTTGCCCTGGCCGGCGATCAGCGAGGACACGATGGGCAGCAGCGGGTACATGCAGGCGGTGAACGCCATGCCGAGTCCGGCCAGGAAAAACGTGCCGAGAGTCGTCAGCCAGCTCTGGCCGGCGAGCCGGATGGCATCGCTCTGGCCGCTGACGGTGCCTGCTACCGCGGTACTGGTCAGCCAGGAGGGCAGGGTCGAGGCGGCCTGGCCGCCCACGGTGAGGGTCTGGGTCAGCGGGGGGTAGCAGACGCCGACGTCGGCGCAGCCCTGGGCGGTGACTTTGAGCTTGAGGCCGTCTGCGGAGGCCGTCGTGAGCGGCACGGTGATGGCGATTTGCTTGTGGTAGACGTTCTGCTTGCCGAAGAACGGATCGTTTTTCACGTCGGCAGTGGGGAAGACCGGCTCGCCGATCTGCCCGGCGGGGTCCGAGACGATGTGGGTGCGGTCGCGGTAGAGGTAGTAGCCGTCGGCGATCTCGAAGATCACGCGCAGGTCGTTGCCGTTTTGTTCGAGGCGGGCGGGAAAGGCCTTTTCCGGCGGCAGCAGGTCTTCCTGCGCCACCGCCAGGGCGAGCGTCGAGGCGCACAACAAGGCCAGCAGCAGGGTCAGGCGCTGCCAGAGGGAAAGCGAAGCAGATCGGGTCACGGTCAACATAACGGCATCGTTCTAGGGGCTAGCTGAAGGACCACGGCACGCGGCCCAGGTTCCGCGACGGACGTTTTGGGAACCCACGTCGCCGGGAAAGCGGAACCGTATGATAGCGCAGCCATCACTCAAATTATCTGACACGAATCAGGGGCAAGGCAAAAACATGAGGGAGATTATTCATTTCGCCCACGCCAACAGTTTTCCGGCGAGCGTGTACCGCAAATTTCTCGCTACCTTGGCCGAACAGTACCAGATCGGCTATCTCGACGCGGTGGGGCACGACCCCGCCTATCCGGTGACCGACGGCTGGCCGTATCTGGTGGACGAGTGCATTCGCCACATCGAACAGTATGGCCGGCCGGTGATCGGGGTCGGCCATTCCCTGGGCGGGGTGTTGCTGCTGTATGCCGCCATGCGCCGGCCGGAACTGTTTCGCGCGCTGGTGATCCTGGACTCACCGCTGTTTGGCCCCTTGCGTTCGCGCACCGTCTGGCTTGCGAAGCGCCTGGGGTTCATCCAGAAGATCACGCCGGGCGGTAATCCGCTGCGCCGGCGTGACAGCTGGCCCAGCGTGCAGCGGGTGCGCGAGTACTTTGCCCACAAACCGGCATTCGCCCGTTTCGATCCGGATTGCTTGGCCGACTACGCCGAACACGGCACCGTGCCCGACGCGCAGGGCGGGCGCCGTCTCAAGTTCCGTCCCCTGGTCGAATACCAGGTATTCGAAGGTTTGCCGCATGATTTGCCTCGTTACCGCGGTCGTCTCACGGTGCCGACGCTGTTGGTGGTGGGGCAGCAGTCGGGGGTACTGAAACCGGCCGACCTGGCTTTTGCCCGGCGTCATTTCGGCATGCAGATCACGCAACAGGCCGGCTCGCACCTGTTCCCGCTGGAGCATCCGGTGGAAACCGCGCAGCGCATCATGGAGCGGCTGCCGGCGCTGCTGTCGCCGCCCGCAGCAGCCGGTCCCTAGCCATACTGCCCTGGCGTGGCGCACAAACAAAAGCGGCATCCCTCGGGGATGCCGCCTAGCTTGCTACGGTAGCGTTCAGCCCTGGCGCTTGTCGCGCTCGATCAGTGCGTAGGCCGAGTGGTTGTGGATGGATTCGAAGTTTTCCGACTCCACCACGTAGGCGTGGATGCGTTCGTCGCGGTCCATCGCGGCGGCGACGTCGCGCACCATGTCCTCGACGAATTTCGGGTTTTCGTAGGCGCGCTCGGTGACGAATTTTTCGTCGGGGCGCTTGAGCAGGCCGTACAGTTCGCACGAGGCCTGGTCTTCGGCGATGTCGATCAGCTCTTCGATCCAGACGTGCTCGTGGGTGCTGGCGGTCAGCGTGACGTGCGAGCGCTGGTTGTGCGCGCCGTACTGCGAGATCTTCTTCGAGCACGGGCACAGGCTGGTCACCGGGACCACCACTTTCATGGTGAAGTGGTACTCGCCGTCGCGCAATTCGCCAACGTAGGTGACTTCGTAATCGAGCAGACTCTGCACCCCGGAAACCGGAGCGGTCTTGTTGACGAAGTAGGGGAAGCTCATCTCGACGTAGCCGGACACGGCCTCGAGGCGCTGCACCATCTCGCGCACGATCTGCTCGAACGAGGCCACGGAAATTTCGCGCTCGTGCTGGTTGAGAATCTCGACGAAGCGCGACATGTGCGTGCCCTTGAAATGGGCCGGCAGGTGCACGTACATATTGAACAGACCGATGGTGTGCTGCACGCCGTTGTCGCGCTCGGCCACCTTGATGGGGTGGCGGATGGATTTGATACCCACCTTGTTGATGGGAATATTGCGGCTGTCGTGCGAGCTTTGCACGTCAGGAATGGTGGTTTGGTTCATTGCGTTATTGTGTAACACACGAGATGGGTACTTGGCGAGTATAACGCCAGAGTAATAGTTGAGTAAAGAAGTCGGAATTGGCCGCTCGTCAAGCGACGCCGGTGCCGAGCAAGAGGAGCCCGCCCAGCATGCCCGCCCCGGAAAGGATGAAGGTCGGCAGGCAGCGCCAGGCCAGGGTGCGTCCGCCCAGGCTTGCGATCAGCCCGAATTTGAACAGGTTGTTGGCGAACACGGCAAGCACCACGCTGATGATGACCTGATGAATGTCCAGACGGTGCTCGCCGAACAGGTTGAGCACGGTGAGGGTGATGGGGTCGACGTCGTTGACACCGGAAATCAGCGCCACGGCGTAGATGCCGCGGCTGCCGTAGAGGTCGTGCAGCCAGGCCGAGCACAGCACCACTACGGCGAACATCAGGGCAAAGCCCAGTGCCAGCTTGAGTTCGGTGGGGTTGGACAGAGTCAGTTCCGGATGGCCGTCCTGGTTCTGGTCGTGGCGAAAGCGCAAGAAGACGGTGATCAGCCCCAGCCCCAGCGCCGGCAGCATCACCATCGCCATGGCGCCCAGCGCCTCCGGCACCAGGATGGCGGCGAGCACGATGAGCCGCAGGAACAGCACGATGTTGGCGAGCAGGATCACGGAGGTGGCGAAACTCAACGATCCCGGGTTGCTGCGTGCCTCGCGGGCGTAGACCAGGCTGGTGGCGGTGGACGACACCATGCCGCCAAGCAGGCCGAGCCAGGGGCCGCTGGCGCGTCCGCCCAGCAGCCGCACCGCGAGGTAGCCGGTCAGGCTGACGCCGACGATCAGCACCACCATGAGCCAGATCTTGTGCGGGTTGAGTGCAAGATAGGGGCCCATGGCGCGGTTGGGCAGGATGGGCAGGATGATGAAGGTGAGGGTGGCGAACTGCAGCAGCGACAGCAGGTCGCGCCGCTCCAGCTTGCGGGCGATGCCGGTGAGTTCGGGTTTGAGGTAGAGCAGTGCTGTGGCGAGAATGGCGGTGGCGATGGCCAGTTCGCTCTGGTTGTACCACACCAGGGCGCCCAGGCCGTAGGCCAGCATCAGGCTGACCAGGGTGGTGGTGCGCGGCTCCTGCACCTCGGCTTCCTGGTGTCCCTCGGGCAGAAAGCCCAGCGCGATCACCCCGGCGAGCCCGACGGCGACCAGTGCCGGGGTGGCGGTCATCTGCCCCAGCATGGTGAGCATGGTGCCCAGCATGGCGGCGAGCGGGAAGGTGCGGATGCCAGCCAGCGGGTGCTGCTTGCGTTCGCGCTCCACCCCCAGCAGCAGGCCGATGGCGAGGCTGGTGACGAAGCGCGGCAGCACTGCGAACGGCGTGCCTTCCAGGTTCAGCCATGCCTCCACGCCGATGCCGCTCATGCCGGCTCCTTAGTCGGTTTATCGCGATGCCAGACGGGCTGCGATGCTCGCTTCGATGCCTTTGGCGTCGAGGCCGCAGTCGGCCAGCAGCAAGGCAGGGTCTCCATGTTCAACATAGTCGTCGGGCAGGCCCAACTGCAAGACAGGGGCGGTGATGCCCAGGGCCTCGATGGCTTCGACGCAGGCCGAGCCGGCACCGCCCATGACGACGTTTTCTTCCACGGTGACGATCAGCTCGTGGCTTTCGGCCAGGCTCTTGATCAGCCCGGTGTCCAGCGGCTTGACGAAGCGCATGTCGGCCACGGTGGCGTCGAAGGCTTCGGCGGCCTGCAAGGCCGGCGTCACCATGCTGCCGAAGGCGAGGATGGCGACACGGCCCTGGCCCTGGCGGCGGATGTGGCCGCGGCCGATCGGCAGCGCGCTCATCTCGTGCTGGATGTGAGCGCCGGGGCCGGTGCCGCGCGGGTAGCGCACGGCGGTCGGGGTGTCGAGCGTGAACGCGGTGTACAGCATCTGGCGGCATTCGTTCTCGTCGGACGGCGCCATCACCGTCATGTTGGGAATGCAGCGCAGGTAGGAGATGTCGAAGGCTCCAGCGTGGGTCGGGCCGTCGGCGCCGACCAGGCCGGCGCGGTCGATGGCGAACACCACCGGCAGGTTCTGCAGCGCCACGTCGTGGATCAGCTGGTCGTAACCGCGTTGCAGGAAGGTGGAGTAGATCGCCACCACCGGCTTCATGCCGTCGCAGGCCAGCCCCGCCGCGAAGGTGACGGCGTGCTGTTCGGCGATGGCGACGTCGAAGTAGCGGTCCGGATGTTCTTTCTCGAAGCGCACCAGGCCGGAGCCTTCGCGCATCGCCGGGGTGATGCCGACCAGGCGCGTGTCGTGCTTGGCCATGTCGCAGATCCAGTCGCCGAAGATCTGGGTGTAGCTCGGCTTGCTGTTGCCCGATTTGCCGCCCGAGAGGCCGTTGGCGGGGTCGAACTTGGTGACGCCGTGATACGCCACCGGGTCGTTTTCGGCCAACTTGTAGCCTTGGCCCTTCTTGGTGACGATGTGCAGGAACTGCGGCCCTTTCAGGCTCTTGATGTTCTTCAGCGTGTCGACCAGCACGTGAAGGTCGTGGCCGTCGATCGGGCCGATGTAGTTGAAGCCGAATTCCTCGAACAGGGTGCCCGGGGTGAACATGCCCTTGACGTGTTCTTCGACCTTGCTGGCGATCTCGCGCAGCGGCGGGGCGATGCCCAGCACCTTGCTCGAGCCCTGCTTCATGGCGGCGTAGAAGCGGCCGGACATCAGCTTGGCGAGGTAGTTGTTGAGCGCGCCGACGTTGGGCGAGATCGACATGTCGTTGTCGTTGAGGACCACCAGCATGTCAAGGTCCATCGCCCCGGCGTTGTTGAGCGCCTCGAAGGCCTGGCCGGCGGTCATGGCGCCGTCGCCGATGATGGCCACGCTCTTGCGCTCGATGCCCTGCGCCTTGGCCGCCGCCGCCATGCCCAGCGCGGCGCTGATCGAGGTGGAGGAGTGGCCGACGCCGAAGGTGTCGTATTCCGATTCCTCGCGCTTGGGGAAGCCCGCCAGGCCGCCTTTCTGGCGCATGGTGTGCATCATGCCGCGGCGCCCGGTGAGGATTTTGTGCGGGTAGGTCTGATGGCCCACGTCCCACACCAGGCGGTCGTGCGGGGTGTCGAAGACGTAGTGGAGCGCGATGGTCAGTTCGATGCTGCCGAGATTGGAAGCGAAGTGACCGCCGGTCTTGCTCACCGACTCCACCAGGAACTGGCGCAGTTCGCCTGCCAGCTGCGGCAGTTCGTGGCGCGCCAGGCGCTTCAGGTCGGCCGGATAGTTGATCGTGTCGAGCAGCGGGTACATGTGTGCGTGTGTGTGCTGTTTTAGAAGGAGCGGGCGACGATGTAGTCGGCCAGGTCCTTGAGTCGTTGGGCCGCGGGGCCGAATCCGTCCAGTGCGGCGAAGGCTTCGTCGCGCAGTTCGCGGGCGAAGGCGCGCGCTTCGGCCAGGCCCATCAGGCTGACGTAGGTCGGCTTGTCGTTGGCGGCGTCCTTGCCGGCGGTCTTGCCGAGGGTGGCGGTGTCGGCATCGACGTCGAGCACGTCGTCGACCACCTGGAAGGCGAGCCCGATGCGCTTGGCGAAGTGGTCGAGCCGCTCGGTTTGCTCGGCCGACAGCGGGGTGCCGGCGAGCGCGCCCAGCAGCACCGCGGCGCGGATCAGCGCGCCGGTCTTGAGGCAGTGCATGTATTCCAGCTCGGGCAGCGACAGCGTCTGGCCGACACTGGCCAGGTCGATGGCCTGGCCGCCGGCCATGCCGCCGTGGCCCGAGGCGCGCGCCAGGGTGCGCACCATCTCCAGCTGGGCGGCGGCAGCGACGCCGTCCAGCGGCGTGGCCAGTACATCGAAGGCCAGGGTCTGCAGTGCGTCGCCGACCAGGAGCGCGGTGGCGTCGTCGAAGGCGACGTGACAGGTGGGCTTGCCGCGGCGCAGGACGTCGTCGTCCATGCACGGCATGTCGTCGTGCACCAGCGAGTAGGCATGGATCATTTCCACCGCCGCGCCGATGCGTGCCAGGTGCTCGGGGTTGGCCGAAACCAGTTCGCCGGCGGCGTGTACCAGGAGCGGGCGCACGCGCTTCCCGCCGTCCAGCGTGCTGTAGCGCATCGCCTCGTGCAGGCGTTGGGGGGCGGACTCGGGGTTGGGCAGGAGGCGCGCGAGCGCGTCTTCCATGGTTTGCTGGATGCCGGTCATCCAGCCGATGAAGTTGTCATTGGCCATTCGGCAGATCCAGCGTTTTGAGTTCGTTGTTTTCGAGGATTTTCAGCTGCTGCTCGGCGTCGGCCAGCTTGCCCTGGCAGAACTTGATCAGCTCGACCCCCTGCTTGTACGAGGTCAGGGCTGTCTCCAGCGGCATGTCGCCGCTTTCCATCGCCTGGATGATGTCCTCCAGCTGGGCCAGCGAGGCTTCGAAACTGGCCGGGGCTTTGGTGGATTTGGCCATGGCGGTCCTTCCATGTTCTTGGAGTAAGACCGCCATTTTACGGGGTTTGCCCCTCGCCTGTCAGCGCGGGGGAAGCGAATTGTTGACGTGGGCGGTTGCGGGGGAGCGGTCCGGCTTGCGGGCGGAGTCACGAAAACCGAACTGGGCGGCCATCCGCTCTGCCGGCACTGGCAATGCGGGGCAAGCCAGGGGCGGGTGCATGATGCGGCCGGGCATGGGGCGCCGGGCGGCGATGCCGTGGGATCAGCCGAAACGCACGCAATAGATCGGTGGCAGGTGCGCCGACAGGCACTGCCAGTGCTCCCCGCCGTTTTCGCTCAGCCACAACCCGCCGGTGGTGGAGCCCATGGCCAGGCGTAGGCCCGTGGCGTCCACCGCCAGGCCGTGGCGGTAGACCAGGTCGTAGGCGGGGGGCGGCGGCAGGCCGTCGTCCAGGGGCTCGAAGCTGGCGCCGCCGTCCTGGGTGCGCGTGACGACGAAGCGCGCGTCCACCGGGACACGGCATGCGTCCTTGACGGCCGGGACGAACCAGGCCGTGTCGGGCTCCAGCGGGTGCACGGCGACGGCGAAGCCGAAGCTGGAGGGTTGGGCGAAGAGCCGCTGCCACTGCGCGCCGCCGTCGTGGGAGCGGAAGATGCCGTTGTGATGCTGTACCCACAGCGCCTCGGGCGCGCCCGCGCATTGCACCAGGCGGTGCGGGTCCTGGATGTTCGGGTCTTCGCGCCGTTCGGGCGGCATGTAGTCGGCCTCCAGGCCGGCGCTGGTGCAATCCCAGCTGGCCCCGCCGTCATGGCTCTGCCACACGCCGCCGCAGGAGACGGCGAGGGTGAGGTGGCGGCTGTCGCGCGGGTCGACGCAGATGGAGTGGATGCCGGGGGCGTCATAGCCGCCGCCGAACCATTCCGCGCGCTCCGGGCGGTCCCACAGCGGGCGGTTCAGCACCCAGCTGTCGCCGCCGTCGTCGGAGCGGAACAGGCCGCCCGGGATGGTGCCGGCCCACAGGACGCCCGGCTGGTCGGGGCCGCCGGGTTCCAGCGCCCAGATCTGCTGCAGCGACCAGGGCGCGGCGGGCGGGTGATCCGGCAAGGGCTCGGGCAGCGGGTCGGGCTGCGGCGGGTACACCGGCACCGCGCACGGCTCCCAGTCCGTGGCGCCGGCGCGGCGCCGCCACAGCTTGACGCCGAAATGGCCGAGGTTGAGGGCGGCGTACAGCGTGTCGTCGCGCGGGTCGGCCAGCGTCATGCTGACCGGTTCGCCGAGGAAATGGGTCTCTGTGGTCTGCCACCGACCATCATGGTGGTGCAGGATGAACAGCCCTTTGCGCGTGGCAACGAGGAGTCGGTCGTTCATGGCGGGAGTCCTGTATCAGCCGCCGGAGAGCGCCTGCACCACGTAGATGCGGCTGTCGGGAGCAACGTGGTCGCCCAGGCGCTGGCGGTCGCGGATGGCGTGGCCGTCGACGAAGATGGCCATGTGGCGGCGCAACTGTCCCTGGTCGTCGAGGAGGTAGCCGCGCAGCTCCGGCTGCAGTGCAAACACCGCCTCCAGCGCCGCCCCGACGGTCGGCGCGACGACCTCCCGTTCCGGACAGACGATGTGACGCTGGATGGCGGCGGCGAAGGTGATGTGGGGCATGGCAAAACGCCGTGGCGACGGACATCTTCACAGTGTAGGCCATGGTGCCGGGCTTGCCCGTCGGCAGCCCGCCGCGCCCGGGCTCACCCCGCCTGCAGTCGCCAGCGCTTGAGCACGCTGCCGAAGCCGCCCTGGGTCAGGCTTACCCCGAGCAGAATCAGCCCGCCGCCCAGCCAGTGGTGGGCGTGGATGGTTTCGCCTAGCAGGGCGCTGGCGATCAGGGCGGTGAACAGCGGCAGCAGGTTCATGAAGATGGCGGTGCGTTCGCTGCCCAGCCGTTCGATGCCGCGCATCCAGAAGTAGGCCGCCAGCACCGACGAGGCGATGCCGGCGAACAGCACCAGCCCGACGCCTTGCCGCGGGATGGCCAGGCTGTCGGCGGTGAGCGCCAGCGGCGCCAGCATCGCCACCGCCAGCAGCACTTGCACGTACAGGTTGAGCCACGGTCCGAACGGCGGCGCCCAGCGCTTGAGCAGGATGCCGTATAGAGCATAGGCGGTCGATCCGACCAGGATCAGCGCGTCGCCACGGTTGACGCCGGCGGCGAGCAGGCTGGCCGGATCGCCCCGGCCCAGCAGGTAGAGCACGCCCGCCAGCGACAGGGCCACGCCCAGTACCGCCGCCGGGCCGACACGTTGGCCGAACACCAGGCCGTTCAGCAGCAGGCCCAGGAGCGGGATCAGCGCGCAGATCACGCCCATATTGGTGGCGCTGGTACTGTGCGCGGCGTAATAGGCCAGGCACTGGTACAGCACCATGCCGAGCACGGCCAGCACGGCAAAGCGCGGCAGATGAGGGAGCAGGGCGCGGCGCTGGCGCCACAGGGGGCGCAGGCAGAACGGGCTGAGCACCAGCGCGGCCACCAGCCAGCGGTAGAAGGAGATCGCGGCGGGGTCGAACAGCGTGGCGGCGGCCTTGGACACCACGGTATTGGCGGCCCAGATCAGCACTGCCAGCAGGGGGAACAGCACGGGCATGACCGGCTCCTCGGATGGAATACCGCTAGTGTAATACTGTCGTTTTTTCTGCTTATAATGCGAACCAGACAAAGCAATGAGGCGAAGCCGACAACATGGACCTGCCCTATACCGACACCGACCGACAGCTGCCTCCGCCGGCGCCGCTGCACTTCCGCTACGACCAGTTCGAGCCTCATACCGGCTTCGAGCTGCACCGCCATCCCTGGGGGCAGCTCAACCGCATTAGCCTGGGGCTGATCGAGCTGGAGCTGGAGGGGCGCAAGCTGACCGCGCCGGCCGACTACCTGGTGTGGGTACCCGCAGACCTGCCGCACGCGGCCTACGTGCGGCTGGCGATGGAGTACACCTCGGTCTACGTCGACGATGCGCTGGCGGCGCGCCTGCCCGCCACGGCCTGCCTGATCGCCCAGACCCCGGTGGTGCGGGCCTTGCTGGAGGATTTCTGCCAGCGCCGCGTGACGGCCATGGCCGACGACTGGGACGTGCGCCAAGCCGAGCTGCTGGTGGAACACTTGGTGCGGGCGGGGGCCGAGGACAGCTATCTGCCGGAAAGCACCGACCGTCAGCTGGCGCCGATCCTGCACGCCATCCGTCTCGACCCGGCCGACGCCACCACGCTGGCGCAGTGGGCTGAACACGTCCACAGCACCGAGCGCACCCTGGCGCGGCGCTTTCAGCGCGAACTGGGCATGAGCTTCGTGCAGTGGCGCAACCGCGTCCGTCTGCTGCAGGCGCTGGCGTGGCTGAAGGAGGGCTGGCCGGTGCAGGAGATTGCCGCGCGCCTGAGCTACGGCACCGCCTCGGCGTTCATCGCGATGTTCCGCAAGCAGATGGGGTTCTCGCCGGAGCGCTACCGGCGCCAGCTGCGCGGCGAAGCATAGGGGGCGGGGCGGACGGGCCGAGGCGTTGCCAGTGCGGACTTGGTGGGAGGGCGGCGCCCAGCATCGCCCCTTCCTCCTTGCCGGCTGCACTACCATGAAAGCGTCCCCCTTTGCCGCGATGTGACGCGTGAACCCGCTTCCCTTCTTCCATCCCGCCGTGGCGCGCTGGTTCGTCGACACCTTCGCCACGCCCACCGCTGCCCAGGCGCAGGCCTGGCCGGTGATCCAGTCCGGCCGCCACGTGCTGATCGCCGCGCCGACCGGCTCCGGCAAGACGCTGGCCGCGTTTCTCGCCGCCATCGACGCGCTGGTGCGCGAGGGGCTCTCCGGCAGGCTGCCGGACGAGACGCAGGTGGTCTACGTCTCGCCGCTCAAGGCGCTGTCGAACGATATCCAGAAGAACCTGGAAACGCCGCTGGCCGGCATCCGCGACGCGCTCGCGGCCTGCGGCCTGCCCGAGGTGGACATCCGCACCCTGGTGCGCACCGGCGACACCCCGCAGGCGGAGCGCGAGAAGATGCGCCGCCGCCCGCCGCACATCGTGGTCACCACCCCGGAATCGCTCTACGTGCTGTTGGGGTCCGAATCGGGCCGCAGGATGCTCGCCACCACCCGCACCGTGATCGTCGACGAGATCCACGCCCTGGCGCCGAACAAGCGCGGCTCGCACTTGGCGCTGTCGCTGGAGCGGCTGGCGGCGCTGACCGGCGACCGGCTGGTGCGAGTCGGCCTGTCGGCCACGCAGAAGCCGATCGAGGAGGTGGCGCGCTTCTTGGTCGGGGCCGCAGCGGATGGCGGCCGCGCGCCGGACTGCACCATCATCGATACCGGCCACGCGCGGCGGCGCGACCTGGCGCTGGAGGTGCCGCTCTCGCCGCTCGAGGCGGTGATGTCGGGCGAGGTGTGGCAGCAGGTGTACGACCGGCTCGCCACGCTGATCGATGAGCATCGCACCACACTGGTGTTCGTCAACACGCGCCGCTTGGCCGAACGCGTCACGCGCCATCTGTCGGAGCGCCTGGGCGAGACGTTGGTGGCGGCGCATCACGGCAGTCTGGCGCGCGAGGCGCGGCTGGACGCCGAGCAGCGCCTCAAGCGCGGCGAGCTGCGCGCGCTGGTGGCCACCGCGTCGCTGGAACTCGGCATCGACATCGGCGACGTCGACCTGGTGTGCCAGCTCGGCTCGCCGCGCTCGATCTCGGCGTTTCTGCAGCGCGTCGGCCGCTCCGGCCACGCCGTGAGCGGCACCCCGAAGGGTCGGCTGTTCCCGCTGTCGCGCGACGACCTGGTGGAGTGCGCGGCGCTGCTCGACAGCGTGCGGCGCGGCGAACTCGACCATCTCGTCATCCCGCCGCAGCCGCTCGACGTGCTGGCGCAGCAGATCGTCGCCGAGGTGGCGGCGCAGGACTGGGGCGAGGACGCGCTGTACCTGCGCCTGCGCCGCGCCTGGCCCTACCGCGCCCTGGCGCCGGAGGATTACGGCGCGGTGCTCGCCATGTTGGCCGAAGGCTACAGCACCCGGCGCGGCCGCCACGGTGCGCTGATCCACCACGACGCGATCAACCGCGTGCTGCGCGGCCGGCGCGGTGCCCGGCTCACCGCGCTGACCAGCGGCGGCACCATCCCGGACACCGCCGACTATCAGGTGCTGCTGGAGCCGGAGAACCACATCATCGGCACCGTGAACGAGGACTTCGCGGTGGAAAGCGCGGCCGGCGATGTGTTCCAGCTCGGCAACAACTCCTACCGCATCCTGCGCATCGAGCGCGGCACGGTGCGGGTGGAGGACGCACACGGTCAGCCGCCCTCGATCCCGTTCTGGTTTGGCGAGGCGCCGGGACGCAGCGACGAGCTGTCGCAGGCGGTGGCGCGGCTGCGCGCCGAGGCCGCCGAGCGCTTGCGGCACGACCCGCAAGGCGCCACCGTGTTGCGCTGGCTGCTCGACGACCTGGGCCTCGGCGCGCCGGCCGCGCGTCAGCTGGTCGATTACCTGGCGGCGGCGCACGCCGCGCTGGGCTGCCTGCCGACGCTGGACACCCTGGTGTTCGAACGCTTCTTCGACGCCGTGGGCGGCATGCAGCTGGTGATCCACTCGCCGTACGGCAGCCGCGTCAACCGCGCCTGGGGGCTCGCCCTGCGAAAGCGCTTCTGCCGCAAGTTCAACTTCGAGCTGCAGGCCGCCGCCACCGAGGACAACATCGTGCTGTCGCTTACCACCGCGCACAGCTTCGATCTGGCCGAAGTGGCGCGTTATCTGCACTCGGCCAGCGCGCGCCTGGTGTTGATCCAGGCGCTGCTTGACGCGCCGATGTTCATCACGCGCTGGCGCTGGGTGGCCTGCATCGCGCTGGCGCTGCCGCGTTTTCGCGGCGGCAAGAAGGTGCCGCCGCAGCTGATGCGCATGAACGCCGAAGACCTGATCACGGCGATCTTCCCGGACCAGCTCGCCTGTGCCGAAAACCTGGTCGGCGAGCGCGAAATCCCCGACCATCCGCTGGTGCGCCAGACCCTGGCCGACTGCCTCACCGATGCCATGGACGTGGACGGCTTCGAGCGCCTGCTGGCCGGCCTGGAGTCCGGCGCCATCCGCGTCGAGGCGCGCGACCTGACCGAGCCCTCGCCGCTGGCGCTCGAGGTGCTCACCGCCAAGCCCTACGCCTTCCTCGACGACGCACCGCTGGAAGAGCGCCGTACCCAGGCGGTGATGAGCCGGCGCTGGCTCGACCCGGACACCGCCGCCGACCTCGGCCGGCTCGACCCGGCTGCCATCGCCCGGGTGCGCGAGGAAGCCTGGCCGGACCCCGCCAACGCCGACGAACTGCACGACGCGCTGGTGTGGCTGAGTTTCGTCACCGCGGCGGAAGTGGCGGCGCAGCCGGGCTGGGGCGAGTGGCTGGCGGCGCTGGCGAAACAGCGGCGCGTGGCGCGCGTGCAGCACAACGGCGCGGCGCTGTGGATCGCCGCCGAGCGGCTGAGCGCCTTCCGGGCGCTGTGGCCGCACCTTGAGCCGAAGCCGGCGATTGCCCCTCCGGAAGGCGAGCCCGAGCGCGATTGGACGCCGGACACCGCCCTGGTCGAGATCGTGCGCGGCCGGCTCGAAGGCCTGGGGCCGATGACCTGGCCAGTGTGCGCCGCCGCGCTGGGCGAAGACCCGGGCCGGGTACAAGGCGCGCTGCTGGCGCTGGAAAACGAGGGCTTCGCGCTGCGCGGGCGCTTCACCGCCGAGGCGGCGGACGACGAATGGTGCGAGCGGCGGCTGTTGGCGCGCATCCACCGCTACACCGTCAAGCAGCTGCGCGCCGAGATCGAACCGGTGGCCGCGCGCGATTTCCTGCGCTTCCTGTTCGACTGGCAGCACGTGGCCGCGGACTCGCGCATGGAAGGACCGGACGCGGTGGCGGCGGTGGCCACCCAGCTGGAAGGCTACGAGGCCCCGGCCGGCGCCTGGGAGACCGAGCTGCTGCCGGCGCGCATCCCGGCCTACGAGCCGGCCTGGCTGGACGACCTGTGCCTGGCCGGGCGCCTGTCGTGGGCGCGCCTGACGCCGCGCAGCGTTCAGCCGGACAAGGCCGGCAAGGGCGTGACGCCGGTGCGCACCACGCCGATCACGCTGTTCGCCCGGCGCAACGCCCAGCTCTGGACGCAACTCGCCGCCACCCCGGACGCGCCGCCGCTCAGCGGGCGTGCCCAGGCGGTGGCCGATTGCATCCGCCAGCACGGCGCCTCGTTCTTCGACGAACTGCGCGACGGCACGCACTTGCTGGGGGTGCAGGTGGAAGAGGCGCTGGCCGAGCTGGTGGCAGTCGGGCTGGTGAATGCCGACAGCTTCGGCGGCCTGCGCGCGCTGCTGGTGCCGTCCGAGCGGCGCCGCCCTAGCGGCGGCAGCACGCGCCGGCGCCACCACCGCACCGTGATGTTCGGCATGGAGGACGCCGGGCGCTGGGCGCTGGCGCGGCGCGGCGCGGCTTCGGCCAACCTTGACGAGGCGCTCGAGCACGTCGCGCGTACCCTGCTGCGCCGCTACGGCGTAGTGTTCTGGCGCGTGCTGGAGCGCGAGGCCGACTGGCTGCCGCCGTGGCGCGACCTGTTGCGCGTCTACCGCCGGCTCGAAGCGCGCGGCGACATCCGCGGCGGCCGCTTCGTCGCCGGTTTCTCCGGCGAGCAGTTCGCGCTGCCCGAGGCGGTGGGGCTGCTGCGCGAGGTGCGGCGCAAGCCGCCCACGGGCGAGTGGCTGTCGCTGTCCGGCGCCGACCCGCTCAACCTGGTCGGCATCCTGACCCCCGGACCCAAGCTCGCGGCGCTCACCGGCAACCGCGTGCTGTTCCGCGACGGCCTGCCGGTCGCCGTGTTCGCCGCCGGCGAGGTGCGTTACCTCGAAACCCTGGACGCGCAGGAGCAATGGAGCGCCCACAACGCGCTGTTGCGCCGCCACGTCCCCCCGATGCTGGCGGATTTTTCCTGACGCGGGAGCCGGCTTGAAAGCGGCGCCGCGAACGCCATTTACCCCCCATGGGAGGCATGAACACCATGAGATCACGCGACCTGATGTCCTGGATGTGGGGCGACGCCCTGTCCCTGCTGGAGCAGGCCGAGCGGCTGCACTGCCAGTTCTTTCGCAGCGGCCCGGCGCGCGCACCCTGCCTCGAGCCGCCGATCGACGTGGTGGAGAGCGAGGACGCCATGATCGTCTACGTCGCCCTGCCGGGGGTGCCCGCGGCGGCCATCGTCGTGGCGTTCGAGCCGGGCGGGGTCACGGTGGCGGCGGAGCGGCGCTTCCCCGCCACCCGGGCGGCCCATATCCACCGCATCGAAATTCCCTACGGACGCTTCGAGCGCCACATCCCGCTGCCCCTGCACATCCTCGAGCCGGCCCCGCCGGAACTGGTGGATGGTTGCCTGGTATTGACCTTCAGAAAAGTAAGGGAGGTTCCACGATGAAGCACTGGCCCAAACAGCAGCACATGCGTGCCGACGAGACCCCCGGGGCGTCCGCCGGCACCCATCCGCCGGCCGCGGCGCCGCTTGCCGCCGGCAGCAAGCGTCTGCCGGAGGACGCGATGATCCTCATCCCGCTGCGCAGCGCGGTGCTGTTTCCCGGCGTGCTGTCGCCGGTGACGGTCGGGCGAGCCTCCTCGATCGCGGCGGCGCAGGAGGCCGCGAAGAACGAGCTGCAGGTGGGCTTCCTGCTGCAGCGCGACCCGCAGAAAGTCGAAGTCGGGCCTTCCGATCTCTATTGGGTGGGTACCGCCGGGCTGATCGCGCGCTACATCACCGGCAAGGAAGGGGCCGATCACCTCGTGGTGCAGGGGCTGTCGCGCTTCCAGGTGCTGGAATTCCTCGAGGGCTGGCCCTTTCTCGTGGCGCGGGTGGCGCTGATCGCCCAACCGGAGATGATGACGCCGGAGATCGAGGCGCGTTTCCTGCAGCTCAAGGAACGCGCGATCGAGGCGATCGGCCTGCTGCCCCATATGCCGGACGAGCTGAGCGACGTGGTGCGCGGCATCGACTCGCCGGCGGCCCTGGCCGACATGGTGGCCAACCTCATCGACGTCAAGGTCGAGGAAAAGCAGGACATCCTGGAAACCTTCGACCTCTTGCGCCGCCTCGACAAGGTGCTGGCGCTGCTGTCGGCGCGGGTGGAGGTGCTCAAGCTCTCGCGCGAGATCGGCGAGAAGACGCGCGCGCAGTTCGACGAGCGCCAGCGCGAGCACATGCTGCGCGAGCAGATGCGGCAGATCCAGAAGGAACTCGGCGAGGACGAGGAGAGCGCGGTCGAAATCGAGGAACTGAAGCAGGCCGTCGCCACGGCCGGCATGCCGCCCGAGGTGCAGAAGCATGCCGAGAAGGAACTGAAGCGGCTGCAGCGCGTGGGCGAGGGCGGCACCGAGTACGCCATGCTGCGCACCTACCTGGAGTGGCTGACCGAGCTGCCGTGGAAAGCGGAGGCGCCGCAGCCGATCGACATCGCCGCCGCGCGGCGCGTGCTGGACGAGGATCATTTCGGGCTGGACAAGATCAAGCGGCGCATCCTGGAGTACCTCGCGGTGCGCAAGCTCAAGCCGGAGGGCAAGAGCCCGATCCTGTGCTTCTCCGGCCCGCCCGGCGTGGGCAAGACCTCGCTCGGCCAGTCCATCGCCCGCGCCACCGGCCGCGCCTTCCAGCGCGTCGCCCTGGGCGGCCTGCACGACGAGGCGGAAATCCGCGGGCACCGGCGCACCTACATCGGCGCCTTGCCCGGCAACATCATCCAGGCGCTGCGCCGCTCCGGCACCACCCACACCGTGCTGATGCTCGACGAGATCGACAAGCTCGGCGCCGGCGGCTTCCATGGCGACCCGGGCAGCGCGCTCTTGGAAGTGCTCGATCCGGAGCAGAACCGCACGTTCCGCGACAACTACCTGGGGGTGGATTTCGACCTGTCGCGGGTCATGTTCGTCTGCACCGCGAACGTGCTCGACACCATCCCCGGGCCCTTGCGCGACCGCATGGAGATCATCCAGCTTCCCGGTTACACCGAGGAGGAGAAGCTCGAGATCGCGCGCCGTTACCTGGTGCGGCGCCAGCTCGAGGCCAACGGCCTGACGGCCGAGCAGGCCGGCGTCACGGAGGCGGCGCTGAGCGCCATCGTGCGCGACTACACGCGCGAGGCCGGGGTGCGCAACCTGGAACGCGAGCTGGGTTCGGTGCTGCGCCGCGTGGCGATGCGCATCGCCGAAGGCGAGGCCGAGCGCGTCACGGTGGATGCCCCGGACCTGGCCGACATCCTCGGCCCGCAGCGCTACGAGAGCGAAGTGGCGCTGCGCACCAGCCTGCCTGGCGTGGCCACGGGGCTGGCCTGGACGCCGGTGGGCGGCGACATCCTGTTCATCGAGGCCAGCAAGGTGCCGGGCAGCGGGCGTCTGATCCTCACCGGCCAACTGGGCGAGGTCATGAAGGAATCGGCGCAGGCGGCGCTGACCCTGGCCAAGCTCTGGACCGGCGATTCGCTCGTCGGCATCGACGTGCACGTGCACGTGCCGGCCGGGGCAACACCCAAGGACGGGCCCAGCGCCGGGGTGGCGATGTTCCTCGCCCTGGTGTCGCTGTTGACCGACAAGCCGGTACGCTCCGACGTGGCGATGACCGGCGAGGTGAGCCTGCGCGGGCTGGTGCTGCCGATCGGCGGCGTGAAGGAGAAGACGCTGGCCGCCTTGCGCGCCGGCATCCACACCGTGATGCTGCCGCGCCGCAATCAGAAGGATCTGGAGGACGTGCCCGCCGAGGCGCGCGCGAAGCTGCAATTCGTCTTGCTCGACCGGGTCGAGGACGCGGTGCGTTTTGCGATAGGGGACGTCGCGCCAGCCCGTCAGGACAGCGCAGGTTGATGTCGTCCAGCGTGCCGGCGACATGGCCGGGGCGTGTTCGGACGAGATTTGCCGGATGCCGCGCCCCGTGGCGCCGCATCCGGCGGTTTGGTGAAAACAGCGGCGGGGCGGGGCAGTGCTTCCCGCCTGGCGCTTACGGCACCATGTCGAAGAACAGCACCTCGGCCGCTTCGCCCTCGCTCAGCAGCAAGCGCGAATCGCCCTGTACCTTGACGCCATCGCCGGCCTGCAAGGGATAGCCGTCCAGCTTCACGCTGCCGCGCGCCACGTGGATATAGCCCAGGCGCGGCGCCGTCTGCACCCACTCGACCTGCTCCTCGCCGTCGATCAGGGCGCTGTAGATCGCCACGTCCTGGTGAATGCTCAGCGAGCCGTCGCGGCCGTCCGGCGATACCAGCAGGCGCAGCTTGCCGCGCTTTTCCTCTGCCTCGAAACGGCGCTGCTGGTAGCTCGGACGCAGGCCGTTCTGCTCCGGCATCACCCAGATCTGCAGGAAATGCACCGGCTCCCGGTCCGAATGGTTGAATTCGCTATGGGCGATGCCGGTGCCGGCGCTCATCAGCTGCACGTCGCCCGGCACGATCACCGAGCCGGTGCCCAGGGTGTCCTTGTGCTCCAGCGCGCCTTCCAGCACATACGAGATGATCTCCATGTCGCGGTGCCCGTGGGTGGGAAAGCCGCCGCCGCCGGCCACGGTGTCGTCGTTGATGACCCGCAGCGGCCCCCAGCCCATGTGGTTGGGGTCGAAATAGCTGGCAAAGGAGAAGGTGTGGTAGCTATTCAGCCAGCCGTGGTCGGCATGTCCCCGTTCGTTCGCTTTCCTGACGTTCAGCATGATCGGCTCCTGTTGGTGGGGCGGTATCGGCCCCGATTCATCATGGCTGTCAGTATGAGCGTTATTTTTTCGATTGAATAACGCAAAAAATACGGCTATTTAATCTGATTTTTAGATGTGTTGTGCCGCGACAAGGCTGGACCCGGCGCTGCGCCTCGTCGCGCGGCAGGCCGGGCAGCGCAACCGTGAGCTCGACTTCGCTCCCGAACCCGTCCGGGAGGGTGCCGCTTTGCGCGTGTCTTGCCAGGCGGCAGCGCCGGCGCGCGGGGAACGTTATGCGCCGATCACAATCTATGCAAGTAGCGATGCCGTCAGCTAAGTCTTAGACTGGGATGGATTGGAGATGTCCGTCACCCGGCGTTTTGCACCACAGCTCAAGGAAAGGACTTTGATGAAAAAGCTCTTGCTAGCCTCGCTATTCGCCGCGGCAACCTCCTCGGCGCTGGCTGCCGATGTCGGGGTATCGATCAGCATCGGCGATCCTAATTTCTACGGCCAGATCGACATCGGCAACTTCCCGCGGCCTGCCGTCATCTATGCGGAACCCGTCATCATCCGGCGCTCGCCCGTGGTGTATGAACCGATCTACCTGCGCGTTCCCCCCGGCCATGCCAAGCACTGGCGCCAGCACTGCGCCGAATACCGCGCCTGCGGCCGGCCGGTGTATTTCGTGCGGGACGAGTGGTACAACGACGTCTACGCGCCACGCTACCGTCGGCACGACTACGACCGCCGCGATGGCCGCCGCGACGAGCGCCGTTACCCCGGTAACGAGCACGGCCACGGCCATGGCAAGGGGAAATGGCAAGAGGACCGCTAACCCCGCCGAAAACACCCGCTCGCTCGCAGCGGGTGTTTTTTGACGCCCCATACCGCTTTGCCCGGACCCACCTCTCGATACGACGTCTCCGCGGCCGCCATCCCGGCACCGCATCCGGACCGCATCGTCAGGTGGCGTCGCCCATGCTTGTCGCCGCCCGTGGATCGCCTCGGGCGCGGCGGCGATCTTGCGGCCTTCTCCTGACCCGTTGCTGTGCGTGATCCAATCAGGGTATAACCCAACGAACCAAGAACAACCCGGACGAGGGTGTCGCTGCCGCTGCCCGGACGGATGTCCTCCGCCGTCGTACCCGGCGCCAGGGTGGCCGATTGACATTGACCATGCAGATACCCCCCTCATTTTTGCGCCGCCACCAGGCCATCCTGCGCGTTGCGTTCAGCTATTACGTGGCCAACGGCCTGTCGGCGGCGCTGGGCCTGTTGCTGATATCGGGCGTGGTGCATCTGACGCTGGGTGCGTTTGCCGCCTCCGCCGCGTCCGTCGGCGTCATCGTCTGCATTCCGCCCGACCAGGCCGGTCCCAAGCGCGGAAAATTCTTCCATCTGCTGCCGGCGGCGCTGATCGGCGTGCCGCTGTTCTTCGGCGTGCAAGTGCTGCATGCCTCGCCGCTTTACCTGGGGCTGCTGCTGGTGCCGGCCAGCTTCATCGCCTTTCTCGCCGCGGCATGGGGCAAGCGCGGCCTGCCGATCTCGATTTCAGCCATGTTCGCGATGGTGTTCTCGATGGCGGCGCCGGCCCACAGCCACAGCGCCACGGCGCTCAGCAGCACCCTGTATTTCGCCCTCGGGGCCGGGGCGTACGTGGTGTACGCCACACTTGCCCACGCCTTGCTCAACCCGTTCTACCGCGTGCAGATGTTGGCCGAAACCTTGTTGGCGCTGGGCACGCTGATGCGCACCCAGGCGCAGCAGTTCGCCCCGGCGGGCCGTGGCGAGGAGGGCGGACGCATGCCTCTGATCGGGCGCCTGCTGCGCGAGCAGGCGGCGCTGGCCGACCAGCTGCAAGCGGCGCGCGACATCCTGCTCGAATCGCCGCGCACCGCGCGCCGGCAGCAATTGGCGGGCATGCTGATGCAGGCGCTGGAAATGCGCGACCACCTGCTCGCTTGCGAACTCGATCTCGATACGCTGAAGACGCATCCCGGCCACGCCCTGGTGCTGGACGAGCTGCGCGAGGTGCTCAACGCCCTGGCCGACGAAATCGACGCGCTGGCCGATGCCATGCTCTACCGGCGCCAGCCGGCGTTGTTTGCCAGCCACCGCCCGCGGTTGGCGGCCCTGCATTGGGCGGAGGAGGAGGCGGCGTTGCCGGGTGGTGTTGCCACGCCGTCGCCGGCGGTGCTGGCGCGCGGCCTGGCCAACCGTATCGGCAATATGAACGACGAAACCCTGCGCCTGATCGCGCTGGCGCGCGGCGAGGCCGAGCCCGACCTCGACGTGGTGCGGGCCGCCTGGCGGATGTTCGTGAGCCCGACCGCCTGGTCGTGGCGGCCGTTCACCGCCTTGTGGCGTTGGGATGCGCCGCCGCTGCGCCACGCCATCCGCGCCGCGCTCGCCATCGGCAGCGCCTACGCCCTGTCGCTGGCACTGCCGTGGGGGACGCACGACTACTGGATTTTGCTCACCATCGTGGTGGTGCTGCGCGGCAGCTTCGCCCAGACCCTGGAGCGGCGTGACAGCCGCGTGGCGGGCACCCTGCTGGGGTGCCTGCTGGCCGGGGCCTTGCTGGCGACGCATGCGTCGCCGTTGCTGCTGCTGGTGGTCGTGACGCTGGCGCAGGCGGTGGCGCACGCCTTCGCCATCAAGCGCTATCTCATCACCGCCGTGGCCGCCACCGTGCTGGGCCTGGTGCAGGCGCACCTGCTCAATGCCGGTAGCAGCCCGGCGTTTGCCGTGGTCGAGCGTATCGCCGACACGTTGCTGGGGGTCGCCATCGCCTGGTCGTTCAGCTACGTGCTGCCCTCGTGGGAGCGTACCCAGATTCCCAAGTTGGTGGCGCGCACCATGGCGGCCCAGGCGCGCCACGCCCGCGTGGCGCTGGGGCTGGGGCAATTGCAGTCGGTGGACAACGAGCCGGAACTGGAATGGCGGCTGGCCCGGCGCGAGGCCTACGACAGCCTCTCGGCCCTGGTTCAGGCCACCCAGCGCTCGCTCGCCGAACCGCGCGCGGTGCGCCCGGCGCTGGAGCCGCTGGGCCGCTTGCTGGCGCACAGCTACCAGTTGCTGGCCCAGCTCACCGCCGTCAAGAGCATGTTGCTGATGCGGCGCGAGCGCCTCAACCTGGAGCAGGTCCGCCCGGCCTTGCAACAAGCGGCCGCCAGCATCGGCGATGCCCTGGCGGGCAGCCAAGCCATGAGCACCATCCCGGAGGCGCTGCTTCCGGAGCCGGCGGCCTTGCCCGATCCGTTTGTGCATGACCTCAGCCTGTGGCTGCTGCGCCGGCTGGACTTGGCCGTGGGCATCTCACTGCAATTGCGCGACGACGCCCGCCACGCGCTGCGCCAGCCTCCCGCGTAGCGCCTGTCGGCAGCGAGCCCGGACCGTCCACCGGGGCAGGACCGTGTCAGCGCCGCCGCTTGGCGGCGTCGGCGCGGCGCCAGAAGGCCGGGGTGTTTTGCAGCTGTTTCAGCACGCCGGGCAGCTGCTGCTCGGCGTGGTGGGCGCCGTGGGCAAGCCAGCCGGCCACCAGGCCGCCGGCATGTTGAAGTGCGGCATCCTTGGTCAGGGTCTGCGCCAGCAGGGCCTGCGCCGCCACGCTGTCGTTCATGTCGCCGAGGATTTGCTGCAGGGCCTGCAGCCGCTCCAGGTAGCGCGCCACGCGCTTGGGCGGGTAGAGCGGGGAGAAAAACTCGGCGCTGTAACGCAGTTTCTTGGCGCGTTTGCGCAGCTCGTGGCGCTGTTCCTGGCTCAGCGCGACCCAGTCGCGGGCGAGGCGGACAAACGGCCGCCAGCGTTGCTGCAAGGCGTGGCGGGCGAAGTCGCGCAGTGGCTGCGCCTTGCTCTTGGGACGGGGCGCCGGCTGATTCAGCCAGGCCAGGAGGCGCAACTGCAAGCGGCCGTGGCGGGGCGAGATCACGGCGGCATGTGCCTCGCGGCGACACCGTTCGCGTTGACCATGTAGGGCGGTCTTGAGGGGGGCGAAATCGGTATCCGGCGCCAGGGCGGCTTCGATGCCGGGCAGCGTCTCGCCCAGAAACACGTCCAGATCCCGCACCCGGCCCAACAAGGTGGCCAGCCACTGCACGTCCGTCATGATGCTCTGCCATTCGTCGCCGGCAGTGAGCGGGGCGAAGGCCTTCCGGGCCGAACGCAGCCGGCGCAACGCCACGCGCGCTTGATGGACGCATTCCATGTCGTCGTGATCGAGCAGGCCCGGCACGTTGGCCTGTAGGTGGCGCAGGGTTTCCTGCACGATCATCTTGAGGGCGCGATGCGGCGTCTGTTTGCCCCGCACGGGCGGCAGCCGCGCCTTCGACGCGGCCGGCGATGAGGCGGTGCGGCACAAGGCATAGCCGTGCTCGGCCTTGCTTTGCGGATCGGGGATCAAGGGCAGGGTGCCGGCCATCTGCAGCGCCAGATCGAACACGGCCTGGACGTGGCCCTGTTTCAGCTCGATCTCGACCTCGTTGAGTTTCATGCTCCGGGCCTGGCCCCGGATCGTGCCCTGGTCCAGGCACACTTCCAGAATGTTGCCCCCGGCGTCGCGCAGCATCCAGCGGGTGCGCTTGATGTCGGTGCGGAACAGCGGCGCGAGCGCGCTGGCGACGTCCTCCCGGGTCAACAGCTGCCGGATCGTGCGCTTGGCAATCCGCTCCGGCTCGAGGGCTTCCCCGCTGACCTCCGTTTCCAGTTCCTGGCGCCGGTGCAGGCCGCCGCCCGCTTGTTCGCCCAGCTTCACCGTCTGCAGCCAGCGGTCGCCGGCACGGCGCAGCCGCAGCCCGATATCGCGCTGCGCCAGCGTCAGGGTGGGCGTGTCGTAGTAGATGCTGAGCAACTGTTCGGTGACCGGGGTGGCAGCGGCGGCATGTTGCGCCATCCAGCGCCGGAACGCGGCATTCCGGTTGGGGAGGAGCCGAAGCTTGAGTTCGGTTTCTAGCGCCATCGGCAACGGCTTTCTCGTGAATCGGAGTGGGGGCATTCTGAATCTTAGGCGAGGCGCGCGTGGCATGGCGGGCAGAACGTTGCGGAAGAGTGGGGCGGGGCGCGGGGCGCCTGTACTTCCGAGCGGCGAAGCGTTATAGCTGAAATGCCGTCCCGGCCGAGGGGGCAGGGGCATGGCGGGTTGTCGGCTTGTGCGGCGGGCTCGTCACCCGGCAGGTCGGCCTGTCGCACGCCGAGACGAGCCAACAATGCGGATGGTTTTTCATGACTCAGCGACTACGGCGCCTTGCCTGGCGGTACGGTGTGCTCGCCGCACTGGCCGGCCCGGTCATGGCGAGCCAGGCGGAATGGCGTGTGCCGATTCTGGTCTACCACCGTTTCGCGGCCACCGTGACCGACAGCATGACCGTGCGCAGCGCCACCTTCGAGGACCATCTGCGTGTGCTGCGCAGCCAGGGCTACTCGGTGATTCCACTGCATGATCTGCTGGACTACCTCTACGGGCGCCGCGCCGGCTTGCCGGCCAAGGCAGTGGTGATTACCGCCGATGACGGCCATCGTTCGGTGTATCAGGTGATGTACCCGCTAGCGCGGCGCTACCGGGTGCCGGTGACGCTGTTCATCTATCCGAGCGCCATTTCCAACGCCAGTTACGCGCTGACCTGGGACGAGTTGCGCCGCATGCAGCAAAGCGGCGGGGTCGATGTCCAGTCGCACAGCTATTGGCACCCGAATTTCGTGCAGGAGCGGCGGCGCTTGAGCCCACAGGCGTATCGGCAACTGGTGCGGCAGCAGCTGCTGCGGCCCCGGCAGGTGATAGAAAAGCAGCTGGGACACAAGGTGGACCTGCTGGCCTGGCCGTTCGGCCTCTACGACGCCGAGTTGATGCAGGAGGCGCAAACCGCCGGCTACCTAGCGGCGTTCTCGCTCGAGGCGCGGCCGGTGACATGGCGGGACTCCCTGTGGGCGCTGCCTCGTCTGCTGATGGTGGATGCCTACGACGCCAAGACCTTCGCGGCGCTGTTGAAAAAGAACAGCCAGCCCGAGTCGTCTGCCTCTCACGCCGGGTCGCGGCCATGATGCCGCGCCTGTTCGTGCTGTTGGGGCTCGTGCTCTGCCTGGGCGCCGAGCCGGCACTCGGCCTGGCGGGGATGGTGGTCGATGCCGTCACCCAGGCGCCGCTGGCGGGGGTGAGCGTGACCACGGCGCAAGGCGTGGTGAAGAGCGATGGTGCCGGGCGCTTCCGGCTGGCGCTGCCGGCGGCCTCGCTGTCGCTGCGCGCCGCCGGGTATCGCCGCCGCCAGCTCGCCGTGGCGCCCGGGACGGCGACGTTGACGGTCGCCCTGCAACCCTTTCGCCCCAAGGCGCTCTACCTGTCGTTTTACGGTGTCGGCAGCACCCGGCTGCGCGGCGCTGCGCTGCGGCTGATCGAGCGCACCGAACTCAACGCGCTGGTTATCGACGTCAAGGGCGACCGCGGCCAGATCGCGTTCCCGAGTCCGATTCCCGAGCGCGCCGGGCTGGGGCCGCAGAAGGTGGTTCCGGTGCGCGACATGGCGGCGCTGGTGCGCCAGCTGCAGCAGCGCGGCGTGTACCTGATCGCCCGCATCGTGGTGTTCAAGGACCAGCCGTTCGCCTCGGCCTATCCCGCGCTGGCGGTGCACGAGGCGGCGGGCGGCGTGTGGCACGACCGGGAAGGGATGGCCTGGAGCGACCCGTTCTCTCCCGAGGTGTGGCGCTACAACCTCGACATCGCCGAGGCCGCGGCCCGGCTCGGCTTCGACGAAATCCAGTTCGATTACCTGCGTTTTCCCGATACGGCCGGGCTGGTGTTTTCCCGTCCCAACACCCGCGACAACCGGGTCGGTGCGATCCTGGGGTTCCTGACGGCGGCGCGCCAGCGCCTGGCGCCCCACAACGTGTTCGTGGCGGCCGACGTGTTCGGCTACGTGTGCTGGAACGAAAACGATACCTTCATCGGGCAGCAGATCGAGCGCCTGGGGGCGGTGGTCGACTACCTCTCCCCGATGCTGTACCCGTCCGGCTTTACCTGGGGCATCCCCGGCTACCGCAACCCGGTGGCCAGCCCGGGTGAGATCGTCGAGCGCTCGCTGCGCCGGGCGATGGCGCGCACCGCCTTGCCGGGCGTGCGCTTCCGTCCCTGGCTGCAGTCTTTCCGCGACTACGCCTTCGACCGGCGCCCCTTCGGGGCCAGGGAGATCCGCGCCCAGATTGACGCCGCCGAGGCGGTGGGCAGCGGGGGCTGGATGCTGTGGAACCCGCGCAACCAGTACAGCGAGGCCGGCTTGAAGCTGCGCGCCGCAGCGCCTCCTGTGCCAGCGGTGCCCGCGCCAGGAGGACGGCCATGAGGTGGTGGCGGTCGTTCCTGCTGGCGTTGTGGCTGGCTCCCGTGCTCGCGGCGACGCCGCCGTCGTGGGCGCCGCTGGAGGCGGCGGTGCGTGCCCAGATTCTGGCCGGGCGCATGCCGGGGGCGGTGGTCGTGGTGGGCGATGCCGGCGGCGTGCGCTACCGCCAGGCCTTCGGCTCGCGCGGGCCGGCGGGCGAGCGCATGACGGAAGACAGTATTTTCGACCTGGCCTCGCTGACCAAGGCCGTCGCCACCACCACCGCGGTGCTGCAACTGGTGGAGCGGCACTGGCTGGCGCTGGATGCCCCGGCCGCCCGCTATTGGCCGGCGTTTGCCTCGCATGGCAAGGACACCATCACGCTGCGGCAGTTGCTGGCGCACACCTCGGGCCTGCCGGTTGGACTAAACCTGAGCGGCCAGGGGGTGGACCGGGAGGAGATGCTGCGCCGCATCGTGGCGACCCGGCGGGTGGCCGAACCGGGCAGCAAGGTGCTCTACAGCGACATCAATTTCGAGGTGCTGGGGGTGCTGGTGGAGCGCGTCAGCGGCCAGCCGCTGGACGTCTACTGCCAGCGCCATATCTTCCAGCCGCTCGGCATGCGCGACACCGGGTTTCTGCCGACGGCGGAGCGCTGGCCGCGCATTGCGCCGACCCGGCCTGCTTCGGCCAACCTTGCGCGCGGACGGGTGCACGATCCGGCGGCGCAGCACATGGGCGGGGTGTCCGGGCACGCCGGCCTGTTCGCCAGCGCCGACGACCTGGCGCGCTTCGCCCGCGCGCTGCTCAACGACGGCCACCTGGGCTGGCAGCGCATCCTGCGGCCGCAGAGCGTGGCGCTGCTGTTCCAGCCTCAGTCGCCCACCGAGGCGCCGCACTGGCGCGGCATCGGCTGGGCGCTGGAGGCGCCGCTGGTGGCCAACCGCGACGCCCTGGCCCCGGTCGGCATGATCGGCCACACCGGCTTCACCGGCACCGGGCTGTGGATCGACCGTGTCACGCAACGCTTCCTGATCGTTCTGAGCAACCGGGTTTATCAGGAGGGCAGCGGCGACGCCCAGCCGCTGCGGCACCAGCTGCTGGCGCTGCTGGCCAGCCTGGAGCCGCCCAGGCCGCCCGCCGCCATTGCCGCCGACCCGGTGCTGGCCGCTGCCGCCGTGCCGCCGCCGCCGCTCCTTCCGGCCGATGAGCGCCCCAGGGTGGAAACCGGCATCGACGTGCTCGAAGCGCAGGCGTTTGCGCCGCTGGCGGGCCTGCGTGTCGGCCTGATCACCAACCTGAGCGGGGTGGACGGACGGGGCTGGCGCACCCTTGACCGCCTGCGCTGGGCGCCGGGGGTGACGCTGGCGGCGGTCTTCAGCCCGGAGCACGGCGTTTACGGCGACCAGGAAGGGCAGGTCGCGTCGCAGACCGAGCCGTTCTCCGGCCTGCCCGTGTACAGCCTGTACGGTGCGACGCGGCGTCCGACGCCCGCCATGCTGGCGGGGCTCGACGCGCTGGTGTTCGACATCCAGGATGCCGGGGTGCGCTTCTACACTTTCGCCAGCACCCTGGGCTACGCCATGGAGGCGGCCGCGGCGCAGGGCCTGCGTGTTTTCGTGCTGGACCGGCCCAACCCGCTGGGGGCCGAACAGGTCGACGGCCCGCTGCTCGACGACGACCTGACCTCGTTCACCGGCTATTTCCCGCTGCCGCTCCAGCACGGCATGACCCTGGGCGAGCTGGCGCGCCTGTTCAACGCCGAAAAACGGCTGGGCACCGAACTCACGGTGGTCGCCATGCAGGGCTACCGCCGTGCCATGCGCTTCGAGGAGACCCGGCTGTCGTGGCTGCCGCCGTCGCCCAACCTGCGCACACTGAGTGAGGTGCGGCTCTACCCCGGCGTGGCGCTGCTGGAGGGGGCCAACGTCAGCGTCGGGCGCGGCACCGAGCGGCCCTTCGAATGGCTGGGCGCACCGTGGATCGACGGCGCGGGGTTGGCCGAAGAACTAAACGCCCGCGCCATCCCCGGGGTGCGTTTCGAGCCGGCCGAATTCGTCCCGGACGACAGCCTCTACCGCGGCGAGCGCTGCCAGGGCGTGCGCCTCATCGTCACCGACCGCCAGGCACTGCGCGCGCCGCTGCTGGGGATCGAGCTGATCGCGGCACTGCAGCGGCGCTACCCGCAGCGCTTCGAACTCGCCCAGACGCTGGGCATGGTCGGTTCGCGCCAGGTGCTGGCGGCGCTGCAACGGGGCGAGGACCCGCGCCGCATCGAGGCCGACTGGCAGCCCGCGCTGCAGCGTTTCCGCGAGTTGCGCGAGCGCTATCTGCTGTACGACGGGGCGGCGCCATGACGCGGCACAACGGCGCCGTCAGCGCTGCGTCTGGGTGACGGCTCGGCGAAAGCGGGACAGCGCACCGACGAAAAACACCAGGCCGATTGCGGCGATGGCGAGCAGGTCCGGCCACACCACGTCCAGCCCGGCTCCCCGGTACAGGATGGCCTGGGCCAGCTTGACGAAGTAGGTGGTCGGCGCGCCCAGCATGATGTCCTGCACCGGCAGCGGCATGCTCTCGCGCGGCGTGGCGCCGCCCGAGAGCAGTTGCAGCGGGATGATGGTGAGGATGATGAGCAGGCCCAGCTGCGGCATCGAGCGCGCCAGCGTGCCGAGGAAGATGCCGATCGAGGCCGCCGAGAACAGATACAGCGCGGCGCCGGCCAGGAACAGCGGCACCGACCCGGCGATGGGCACCCGCAGCACCTGCTGCACCACCACCGTCAGCGCGAAGGTGACGCCGATCAGCACCGCCAGCCCGTTGGCCCAGACCTTGGCCGCCATGATCTCGAACGGCGTCAGCGGCATCACCAGCAGATGCTCGAGCGTGCCGTGCTCGCGCTCGCGGAGGAAGGCGGCGCCGACCAGGATGATGGTGAGCATGGTGACGTTGTTGATGGCCTCCATCACGCCGCCGAACCAGACCCCGGTGAGGTTGGGGTTGAAGCGCGCGCGCGTGGTGAGGCGGATGGCGGGCGCGCTCTGCCGGTTGGGCGCCAGGTACGCCGCGATCTCGCCGGCGGCGATGTTGGTGATGTAGCTGGAGCCGATGAAGGCCTGGCTGACGATGGTGGCGTCGACGTTGAGCTGCAGCTCCGGGGGGCGGCCGGCGTTCAGGTCGCGCTGGAAATTGGGCGGGATGACCAGCACGAAGGAGTAGCGCCCCTGGTCCATGACGGGGTCGATCTCGGCCTCGCCGATCAGGACCGGTTTCTTGAAATAGGGCGGGTAGAGCGCCTCGACGATGCGCTGCGACAGCGGCGAGCGGTCGCCATCCACCACCGCCACCGGAGCGTTGTGCAGCTCCTGCGAGACCCCGGTGGCGGCCTCGTAGATCGCCCCCGAGAACGACCAGACGATGAGTAGCAGCAGCACCTTGTCCGAGAGCAGGCTGCGCAGTTCCTTGACCCCCAGGCGGTAGATGTTGGCGAGCGTGCGCAGCGACATGGCGGACCCTATTTCTCCTGCTTGCGCAACAGCAGCAGGCTGAGGGTGGTGAGCGCCGGCGGGAACAGCGCCAGCGCGAGGAATTGGCTCGCCAGCTCGGCAAAGCCCAGCGACTTGGTGAAGACGCCGCGGCTGATGGTGAGGAAATAGCTGGCCGGGAAGCACTGGCCGATCCAGTAGCTGGCCCCCTCCAGCGCGCCCACCGGGGTGGTGAAGCCGGAGAACTGCACCGTCGGTAGCATGGTGAGAATGGCGGTGCCGAACAGCGCGGCGATCTGGGTGCGGGTGAAGGTCGAGGTGAGCAGACCGAGCCCGGTGGTGGCGCTGACGAACAGCAGGGCGCCGGCGCTCAAGGCGAGGAAACTGCCCTTGAGCGGCACGTCGAAGAGGAACACCGCCTCCAGCACCAGCCCGAAGAAACTGCCCATCGCCAGGGCGATGTAGGGCAGCTGCTTGCCCAGCAGGAACTCCAGGCGCGACAAGGGCGTGACGTAGAGGTTGGTGATGGAGCCCAGCTCCTTCTCGCGCACCACGCCCAGCGCCATCAGGATGGAGGGAATCAGCACCAGCAGCAGCGGCATCACCGCCGGCACCATGGCGTACAGGCTCTGGTAATCCTGGTTGTAGCGGTAACGCACCTGGATGTCAGCCGCCGAGGTCACGGTGGTGCCGCTGCTCTGTTGTGTCAGCTCGTGCAGGTAGTGCGCGTGCATCCCTTCCACGTAGCCGCGGATGGTTTCGCCGCGGAAGGGCATGGCGCCGTCGACCCAGGCGGCGATCTCCGGGGCGCGGCCGCTGCGCAGATCCTTGCCGAAGCCGGGGGGGATTTCGAGCGCCAGCGACAGCTCGCCGGAGCGCATGCGGCGCTCGAGGTCGGCGGCGTCGAGCACGGCGGGGCGCTCGACGAAGTAGCGCGAGCCGGCGATGTTCTGCACGTAGGCGCGGCTTTCCGGCGTCTGGTCCTGGTCCAGCACGCCGAAGCGCAGCCCCTCCACGTCCATCGAGATGCCGTAGCCCAGCACGAACATCAGCAGCAGCGAGCCGAGCAGCGAGAAGGTCAGGCGGATCGGGTCGCGCCGCAGCTCCAGCGTCTCGCGCAGGGCGACGCCCAGCATGCGCCGGAGCGAGAAGGCGCCATGGGACGGGGAGGGCGCCGCCGGGCTGGCCGGTGCCGCCTCGTCCGCCACCGCCGGCAGGCTCGCCTCCACGCTCTGGCGCGTGGCCTCTTCGAGGTAGGCGATGAAGGCCTCTTCCAGCGTGGCGCTGCCCCTGGCTGCGCACAGGGCCGCCGGGGTGTCGCTCGCCAGCACCCGGCCGGCGTGCATCAGCGAGACCCGGTCGCAGCGTTCGGCCTCGTTCATGAAGTGGGTCGAGATGAAAATCGTCACGCCGCGTTCGCGCGCGAGTTCGATCAGCAATTGCCAGAATTCGTCGCGTGCGACCGGGTCCACCCCGGAGGTCGGCTCGTCCAGGATCAGCAGCGCGGGCTCGTGCACCACCGCCACCGCCAGCGACAGGCGCTGGCGGATGCCCAGGGGCAGCGCGCCGGCACGCTCGGCGAGGTAGGGGGCGAGGCCGAAGCGCTGGCAGAGGGCGTCGAGGCGCGGCTGAATCGCGCTGGCGGCGAGCTGGAACAGGCGGGCGTGCAGTTCCAGGTTCTGCTGCACGGTGAGCTCGCTGTACAGCGAGAAAGACTGCGACATGTAGCCGACCTGGGTGCGCGTGTCCAGGTCGCGCGCATCCAGCGGCTTGCCGAACAGCCGCGCCTCCCCGGCGCTGGGCGGCAGCAGTCCGGTCAGCATCTTCATGGTGGTGGTCTTGCCGCAGCCGTTGGAGCCGAGGAAGCCGAAAATCTCGCCGCGCCGGATGCGGAAGCTGACGTCGTCGACGGCGGTGAAGTCGCCGAAGCGCTGCGTCAGCCCTTCCGCCTCGATGGCGTAGCCGGTGTCCTGCGGCTGCCGCGGCGGGATGACCAGGCTGCGGTGGGCGCGGCGGCGGTCCTCCGGCAGCAGCGCGATGAAGGCTTCTTCCAGCGTGTCGCGCCCGGTCCGGGCTTTCAACTCGTCCGGTCGTCCGCTGCCCAGCACGCGCCCGGCGTCCATCGCCGCCAGCCAGTCGAACTGTTCCGCTTCGTCCATGTAGGCGGTGGCGATCAGCACGCTCATGCCGGGACGGCGGCGGCGGATGTGCTCGATGAGGTGCCAGAACTGGCGCCGCGACAGCGGATCAACCCCGGTGGTCGGCTCGTCCAGGATCAGCAGGCTGGGGTCGTGGATCAGCGCGCAGCACAGCCCGAGCTTCTGCTTCATGCCGCCGGAGAGCTTGGCCGCCGGGCGGTCGCGGAATTCGGCCAGCCCGGTGCTGTGCAGCAGCTCGGCGATGCGCGCCTCCCGTTCCGCGCGCGCCTGGCCGAACAGGCGGCCGAAGTAGTCGACGTTCTCGAACACCGACAGGGTGGGGTAGAGGTTCTTGCCGAGCCCCTGCGGCATGTAGGCGATGCGCGGCTGCACCCGGCTGCGCTGGCGCGCGCGCGTCATGTCGGCGGCGTCCAGCACCGCGACCGAGCCGCCCTGGACGCGGCGCGCGCCGGCCAGGATCGCCAGCAGGGTCGATTTGCCGACGCCGTCCGGGCCGATCAGCCCCGCCATGCAGTTGGCGGGAATCGCCAGAGCGACGTCGTCCAGCGCCAGCGTCCTGCCGTAGCGGTGGGTCAGCCCGGCCACCCGGGCGACGCTGGGCGGCGTGTTCATTGCGGCAGCTTGACCTGCAGCCGTTCCGGCCATTGCGCCTCGGGCGAGAGCGGCACGTAGGCCACGCCCGGCAGGCCGGTCTTGACCCGCTCCAGGAAGCGCTGCAGCAAGGCCGGGTCGATGCGCACCTTGACGCGGAACATCAGCTTTTCGCGTTCGGTGCGGGTTTCCACCTCGCGCGGGGTGAACTGCGAGCGCGGCGCCACGAACGACACCTTGGCGGGGATGACGTACTGCGGCGCGGCGTCCAGCACGATGCGGGCGTCGCTGCCCACGGTGACGCGGCCGGCCTGTTCGGTGGGCAGGAAGATGGTCATGTAGACGTCGGTCAGGTCGAGCACGGTGAGCACCTTGCCGCCCGCCGCCAGCACCGCGCCCGGCTCCACCAGGCGGTAGAGCACGCGCCCGGCGATGGGGGTGCGCAGGGTGTTCTCGTCGAGGTTGACTTGCATCTGCTCGACCCGCGCCTGGGCGACGGCCACCGCCTGCTGCGCGGA
This sequence comes from Pseudogulbenkiania sp. NH8B, assembly GCF_000283535.1. Taxonomy (GTDB): domain Bacteria; phylum Pseudomonadota; class Gammaproteobacteria; order Burkholderiales; family Chromobacteriaceae; genus Pseudogulbenkiania; species Pseudogulbenkiania ferrooxidans. Next base: position 2,902,500 of record NC_016002.1, on the reverse strand, counting down.
AGTCACACGGGCCCGCGCCGCGGCGATGCCGGCCTCGGCCTCGGTTTGCTGGGCCTGGGTGGCGGCGATGGCGGCCTCGGCTTCGGTGGCGCCGGCGCGGGCCGACTGCCGCGCGGCTTCGGCGCTCTGCAGCGTGGCGCGGTCCTGGTCGAGTTTCTGGCTGGAGACGAAGCCCTTGGCGGCCAGTTCGACCGAGCGCGCCAGAGTCTGGCGCGACAGCGCCAGCTCGCTGTCGCGCTGGCTGACGGTGGCCTGCGCGCGCCGCGCCGCTTCCTGCGCCTGGCGCACCTGGGCCTGAATCCGTCGCGCGGCCTGCTCGGCCTGGAGCACCTGCGCCTCGGTCTGCCGCGCGTCCTCGCGCGCCTGCTGCACCAGCGCCTGGGCCTGGCGTAGCTGGGCCTGCAGTTCCTGGGTGTCCATGCGCGCCAGCACCTGGTTGGCGCTGACCAGATCGCCTTCCTTGACCATGACTTCGGTGAGGTGCCCGGGAATCTTGGTGGCGATGTCCACTTCGGTGGCCTCGATGCGGCCGTTGCCCGAGGCCAGGTCGGCCGGCAGCGTGTTGCCGTGCAGTCTCAACCAGCCGTAGCCGACGGCGAGCGCGGCCGCCAGCAAGGCGAGTGCAATGAAGAGCCCCTTCCTGTTGCCGTACTTCGCCACTCGTGAGCACTCCTGTTGGGCCTGTTATCCGGTTGCCGCCGGGGGGGGGCCGCCGCGTCTTGGCGGCAGCCGCGATGAGGCGCTTGGCGGTGTTTCCCATTGTGGCGCTACGCGGCCGGCATGGGGTTGATGCAGCGCAATGCCGGGCGAGAACAGATTGCACCGTGATGGTGTAGGTATAGGTGAGCGCGATGGGGGGCGGACAGGGCGGTCGTGCCGGCTCGAGTTGCCGCCGGCGGAGGGCGCGGGCCAAACCGGCGGCGCGGGCGGGCGTCAGCCGGCGGGCGAATCCGCCGCGCACAGCTGGCGCAGGTAGCGTCCGGCGCTGCGCAGGTCCTCCGCGATGGCCGCGCGTACGCCCTCGGCGTCGCCCGCCAGCAGCGCCGCGACCAGGGCGCGGTGGGCATCGTTCATGGTCTTCCACACCGCCAGGTCCTGGTGCAGCTGGTTGGAGATCGGGCCGACGTAAAGCCACACCGTCTCGATCAGCGACAGCAGCAGCGGCGAACCGGCGGCGCCGTAGAGCAGCCGATGGAAGCGCTCGTTGGCGTCGAGGTAGGCCTTGACGTCGTCGGCGGCGATCGCCGCGTCCATGGCCCGGCACAGCGCCACCAGCTCCCGGCGCGGTTCTTCGGCCAACCTTTGCGCCCCCAGCCACGCCGCCTCGCCTTCCAGCAGGATGCGGTTGTGCAGGATGTCGTCGAATTGCGTCACCGTCAGGCGCGGCACCATGACCCCGCAGTTGGGGACGTTCTGCAGCGCCTTTTCCGCCGCCAGGCGCTGCAGCGCGGCGCGCACCGGCATCGGGCTGACCCCCAGTTCGTCGGCCAGCGGCGCGATCTTCAGCCGCTCGCCCGGCAGCCAGCGCCCCAGCATCAGCCAATGGCGCAGCGTGTCGTAGGTTTCGTCTTGCAGGGTGGAGGCGTTGCGGGTCTTCATGTCGGCGGCTGGCGGTCTGTGTTGCGCCAGCATACCAGAGAGGGCGGCACGAAGACCGGAAATTTGATCAAATGTTGACTTTGATATTTGATCAAATCTACGATGGCGGCACCCACGGCATTCTGCCGGGGTTTTCTGTTTGCAAGGACGGGAACCAAAGGACGCGTACCAGAGGAGAACGACCATGAACGAAACACTGGCCAGCTTCATCCGCGAGCACACCATCCACGAGGTGGAGTGCGTGATCCCGGACATGACCGGCGTGGCGCGCGGCAAGATCGTGCCCAAGGCCCTGTTTCTGGCCGAGGACAGCATGAAGATGTCGAAGGCGGTGCTGACCATCACCGTGAACGGCGAATTCGCCGAGTTCGAGCGCTTTGCCGGCGCCAACGATCCGGACATGGTGTGCCGCCCGGACCCGTCCTCCATCCGCCTGGTGCCGTGGGCGATCGAGCCGGTGGCGGTGGTGATCCACGACTGCGAGGATTTCGACGGCCGCCCGGTGGGCATCTCGCCGCGCGCGGTGCTGCGCCGCGTGCTGAAGCTGTACGAAAACCGTGGCTGGCGCCCGGTGGTGGCGCCGGAGATGGAGTTCTACCTGATCCGCCAGAACACCAACCCGCACGAGCCGCTGCGCCCACCGCCGGGGCGCGCCGGCCGCTCCGAGGTGGGGCGACAGTCGTTCTCCATCGACGCCGTCAACGATTTCGACCCGTTCTTCCAGGAGTTGTCGTCGTTCTGCCAGGCGGCCAGGCTCAACGTCGAGACGCTGATCCACGAAGTGGGCGCCTGCCAGATGGAGATCAACTTCAGCCACGGCGACGCCCTGGAGCTGGCCGACCAGGTGTTCCTGTTCAAGCGCGCGGTGCGCGAAACCGCCTACCGCCACAACATCTTCGCCACCTTCATGGCCAAGCCGATGGAGGGCGAGCCGGGCAGCGCCATGCACATCCACCAGAGCATCGTGGACCGCGACAGCGGCGACAACCTCTTCTCCAACCCGGACGGCAGCGCCAGCGCGCTGTTCTTCCAGCACATCGGTGGCATGCAGCACTACCTGCCGCAGGCGATGCCGATGTTCGCCCCCTACGTCAACAGCTACCGCCGCCTGAGCCGGCACACCGCGGCGCCGATCAACGTGCGCTGGGGCTACGACAACCGCACCTGCGGCATCCGCATCCCGCCGTCCGGCCCGGCCGCGCGGCGCCTGGAAAACCGCCTGCCGGGGGTGGACGTCAATCCCTACCTGGCGATGGCGGCGACGCTGGCCTGCGGCTACCTCGGCATGGTGCACCGGCTGGAGCCGTCGGCGCCGATGAGCGACAGCGCCTACGACATGGACTACGAGCTGCCGCGCAGCCTGGAAGACGCGGTGGAACGGATGCAGGACTGCCCGGAGCTGGCCGAGATCCTGGGCGAGGAATTCGTGCAGGCGTTCTGCGCGGTGAAGGAAAAGGAATTCGAAACCTTCAACCGCGCCATCACCGCCTGGGAACGCGAGCACCTGCAGCTGCACGTGTAAGAACCTGCTGACGGTCTGCTGCGCGTCGGCGCTACGGCGCGAGTTCGATTCAGGGAGGCGCATTGACTCCATGTCCATTCCGCGCCCCCCGGTTTTCGCCTGGTCTCGCTCTCGCTCGCTGGATCGTCAACAGGTTCTCCACGCCTCGCCGAATGAATTTTCGGGTTGCGGACACGGTTCGCCGCAACCCGCTCAAGACACGACCAAGGAGGCCTCATGGCTACCCGTCACGGCATCAACTGGGACAAGGCGCTGGCGCTGTACGCCGCCGAGCGCGACGCTTTCATCGGCCGCATGCCGCGCTCCTGCGAGCTGTCGGCCGCCGCCGCCAACCATCTGCTGTTCGGCGTGCCGCTGCACTGGATGGACGACTGGTCCACGCCGTTCTCGCTGTACGTGGCGGCGGCGCAGGGCGCGCGCTTCCGCGACGTGGACGGCCACGACTACGTCGATTTCTGCCTCGGCGACACCGGCGCCATGTTCGGCCACAGCCCCAAGCCGGTGGCCGCGGCCATCGCCCGCCAGGCCGAGCGCGGCTACACCGCCATGCTGCCGAGCGAGGACGGGGTGTGGGTGGCCGAGGAGCTGGCGCGCCGCTTCGGCCTGCCGTACTGGCAGTTCGCGCTGTCGGCCTCGGACGCCAACCGCTTCGCCATCCGCTGGGCGCGGGCGATCAGCGGCCGCCGCAAGGTGCTGATCTTCAACGGTTGCTACCACGGCACGGTGGACGACGTGTTCGTCGACCTGGTGGACGGCCGGCCGCAGACGCGCGACAGCCTGTTAGGCCAGGTCTACGACATCACCCAGCACACGCGCAGCGTGGAATTCAACGACCTGGCGGCGCTGGAAGCCGCGCTGCAGGACGGCGAGGTGGCCTGCCTGCTGGCCGAGCCGGCCATGACCAACATCGGCATGGTGCTGCCGCAGCCGGGCTTCTGGCCGGCGGCGCAGGCCTTGTGCCGGCGCTACGGCACGCTGCTGCTGATCGACGAAACCCACACCATCAGCAGCGGCCCCGGCGGCTACACCCGCGCCCACGGCCTTGAGCCGGACCTGCTGGTGGTGGGCAAGCCGGTGGCGGGCGGGGTGCCGTGCGCGGTGTACGGCTTCAGCGCCGAGCTGGCCTGGCAGGCCGAGGCCGCCAAGCGCAACGCGCCGCCGGGGCACAGCGGCATCGGCACCACGCTCACCGCCAACCTGCTGGCGATGGCGGCGATGCGCGCCAACCTCGCCGAGGTGATGACCGACGACGCCTACCGTTACATGTTCGGCCTGGCCGAAAGGTTGGCCGAAGGGCTGCGCCGCGTCATCGACGCGCAGCGGCTGCCGTGGTGCGTGACCCGGATCGGCGCGCGCACCGAGTTCCAGTTCGCCGCCGCACCGCCGCGCAACGGCAGCGAGGCGGAGCGGATGCTCGACAGCGAGCTGGAGCACATCGTGCACCTGTTCCTGCTCAACCGCGGCCTGCTGATCACGCCGTTCCACAACATGATGCTGGTGTGCCCGGACACCACGCCCGCCGAGGTCGACCGCCTGGTGGCGGCGTTCGCGGCGTTCGTCGCGGCGGTCAGGTAAGGCCAAGGTTGGCCGAAGCAGGGCGCTCTGATGGCGGTGACGTGGCGGAGCGCCCGGCGCTGGCCGGCCGTCCCCGCTTCCGGGACCGCTGCAAGGCCTTGCAGCGGTTGACCGGGGCGTTGGCCTGCGCATGCGATGCTGCCTTCGTGCTGGTTGGCTAGTCCGATAACTGCACCCAATTTCAGTCAAATTCTGACTTTTACGGCGAAAATTCGTATCGACAACCCGGTTGCAATGAATAAATGACCAAAATGCAATAATTAAATAAATAAATGCATTTAACTTTATGGCGGCTTTTCACCACAATCCAATCACTGATTCAACGCCTGTGGTGGAGCCAATCCATGTTGACCCCGATTCCCTGCCTCCTGATGCGCGGAGGCACTTCCAAAGGCCCGTTCTTCCTGGCCGACGACCTGCCGGCCGATCCGGAAACGCGCAACGCCGTGCTGCTGTCGGTGATGGGCTCGCCCGACCTGCGCCAGATCGACGGCATCGGCGGCGGCGACTCGCTGACCAGCAAGGTGGCCATCGTCAGCCGCTCGCAGCGCCCCGGCATCGACGTCGATTACCTGTTCGCCCAGGTCTCGGTCAGCCAGCGCGCGGTCGATACCAACCCCAACTGCGGCAACATGCTGTCCGGGGTCGGCCCCTTCGCCATCGAGCAGGGGCTGGTGCCGGCGACCGACCCGGTGACGCCGGTGCGCATCTTCAACGTCAACACCGGCAAGGTGATCGAGGCGCTGGTGCCGACGCCGAGCGGCGAAGTGACCTACGAAGGCGAAGTGCACATCGACGGCGTGCCCGGCGCCGCCGCCGGCATCGTGCTCAACTTCCTGGACGCCGCCGGCGCCAAGACCGGCAAGCTGCTGCCCACCGGCCAGGCGCTCGACATCGTGGACGGCATCGCGGTGTCCTGCGTCGACTTCTCCACCCCCATCGTGCTGGTGGCGGCCGCCGACCTGGGCATCAGCGGCCACGAGAGCAAGGCCGAGCTCGATGCCAACGGCGCACTGCTGGCCCGCCTCGAAGTCGTGCGCCAGGCCGCCGCGCGGCGCATGGGGCTGGGCGACGTCAGCGCCAGCGTGTTGCCCAAGATCGCCGTGCTGGCCGCCCCGGCCAAGGACGGCAGCATCAGCTCGCGCTATTTCACCCCCTGGGCCTGCCACGCCGCCCATGCCGTGACCGGAGCGTTGTGCGTCGCCGCCGCTTGCCTGATCCCCGGCTCGGTGGCCTCGCGCCTGGTGCGTAGCCGGGCCGATCAGCCCGACCGCATCGCCATCGAACACCCGTCCGGCCAGCTGGAAACGCAGGTCGATCTGCAAGCCGCGCCGGCCGGCGAGCCCCCGGTGATCCGCCGCGTCGGCATCGTCAGAACCGCCCGGCCCCTGTTCAGCGGCCAGGTGCTGATTCCCGGAACGGTCTGGAAAAAAGCCGGCTGAACCGACAAGAAAGAGAGTGAGGAGACATCATGCAAGCCAAAATTTTTAAATCCCTGTACCTGCAGGTGATCATTGCCGTCGTGATCGGCATCGCCTTCGGTCACTTCTTCCCGAGCCAGGGTGCTGCGCTCAAGCCGTTGGGCGACGCCTTCGTCAAGCTGGTGAAGATGATGATCTCGCCGGTGGTGTTCTGCACCATCGCCATCGGCATCGCCTCGCTGGGCGACAAGAGCCAGCTCGGGCGCATCCTGGGCAAGACCCTCGGCCTGTTCCTGGTGCTGACGCTGCTGGCGCTGGGCTTCGGCCTGGCGGCGGTGAACGTGATCCGTCCGGGTGCGGGGATGAACATCGACCCCAGCCAGCTCGATACCAGCGGCATTGCCAAGTACACCCATAGCGCCAAGGGGCTCAACGCCGTCGATTTCTTCATGCACATGATCCCGGACTCGTTCGTCGGCGCCTTCACCCAGGGCGAGGTGCTGCCGGTGCTGCTGCTGGCAGTGCTGACCGGCTTTGCCCTGTCGGCCGCCAGCGGCAAGGGCGGCGACAGACTGCTGGCCTGGCTGGAGGACATGTCGCAAATCCTGTTCCGCGTGTTCAACTTCGTGATGAAGGTGGCCCCGATCGGCGCCTTCGGCGCCATGGCCTTCACCGTCGGCAAGTACGGCGTGCACTCGCTGGCCTCGCTGGGCCAGCTGATCCTGACCTTCTACGTGGCCTGCATCGGCTTTGTGGTGGTCGTGTTGGGCGGCCTGTGCCGCTTGAGCGGGTTCAGCCTGTGGCGCACGCTCAAGTACTTCCGTGAGGAGCTGCTGGTGGTGCTGGGAACGTCTTCCACCGAACCGGTGCTGCCGCGCGTGCTGCAGAAGCTGGAGAAACTGGGCTGCAGCAAGGGCGTGGCCGGTTTCGTCCTGCCCACCGGCTACTCCTTCAACCTGGCCGGCACCGCGATCTACCTGTCGCTCGCCAGCCTGTTCATCGCCCAGGCCTGCAATATCGATCTTTCCTGGCAGCAGACGGCGATCATGCTCGGCATCATGCTGCTGTCCTCCAAGGGCGCGGCCGGTGTCACCGGTAGCGGCTTCGTGGCGCTGGCCGCCACCCTGGTGGTGGTGCACGACATCCCCCTGGCCGGTATCGCGCTGCTCTTGGGCATCGATCGCTTCATGTCCGAAGCCCGCGCGCTGACCAGCATCATCAGCAACATCGTGTGCTCGCTGGTGGTCGCGCTGTGGGAGAAGGCCTGCGACCGGGAACAACTGCTGGCGGAACTGTGCGAGCCAAGCCCCTTGGTGGAAGCGGTGGCGGAGGAGGCCGAGCCGCAACTGGAGGGGTTCACGGTGGCGGAAGGGCTGTCGTTGAAGTCCTGAGTGATACGAGGTCTGCGGGCCGGCTCCTGGGAGCCGGCCTTTTTCATTGCCGCGGCAGCGGTCGTGGAACGGCGCCTCATGCCCGGCTCGCGCCGCCACGATGCCCCCGGCGCGCTCCCGCCCCGGGGGCTCGGCGTGGCCGAGCTATCGCTGGCCCCGGTTTTGCGCCTATGCTTCAGGCGGCCGTCTTCGGCCAACCTTCTTCGGCCAACCTTAGCGATGGGAGAGAGATGGAGCTTCGGCAGTTGCGTTATTTCGTCAGCGTGGTGGAGCAGGGCAGCATGGGCCGCGCCGCGCTGGAACTGGGCGTCGGCACCTCGGCGCTGAGCCAGCAGATCAGCCGGCTCGAGGGCGAACTCGCCACGCGCCTGCTGCAGCGGACGTCGACCGGCGTGATTCCGACCGACGCCGGCCTTGCCTTCTGGCGCCAGGCGCAACTGGCGATCCGCCACGCCGACGACGCCGTGCGTGCCGCGCGCCTGGCGCGGCTGTCCGGCCACGTCAGCATCGGCATGGCGCCCAGCACCTCGGCGCTGCTGGGGCTGCCGTTCATGGCGGCGATGCGCGAGCGTTATCCCGACATCCGCCTGCACCTGGTGGAGAGCCTGTCCGGCAACCTGGCCACTCTGACCGGCGCGCGCCAGCTCGATCTCGCCATCCTGTTCCAGGTCGACCGCACCCAGCGCTGGAGCGTGCAGCCCTTGCTCGAGGAGCGGCTGTTCCTGATCGCCCCGCCCGACATGCCGGGCCTGCCGGCGCCCGGCCCGCTGCGGCTCGACCAGCTGGGCGCGCTGCCGCTGATCCTGCCGAGCGGGCCGCACGGCCTGCGCGCGCTGCTCGACGCCGCGTCCGCCCACGGCCGGCTCGACCTCAACATCGTGGCCGAGATCGACGGCCTGGCGCTGCTGATGGACGCGGTGCGCGCCGGTTACGGTGCCACCCTCCAGCCCGGCGCCGCCATCGCCCGGCTGCGGCACGAAGCGCTGACCCTGATCGAGATCGTCGACGCCACGGTGCGCCGCCCCAATCTGCTGGTCAGCCTGTGCGACGACGAGCTGTCGCCGGCCGGCCTCGCCGCGCGCGTGGTCCTGGAGCAGGTCGCGCGCGGCCTGGTCGAGCAGGGGCGCTGGCCGGGCGCCACCCTTCACGAACGCTAAACACCCCTTGCCGCAACCGGTCTGGCGACCGCTCGTGCCACTCTCTACAGTCTCTCCATCACCAGGGAGACTGTATCGATGTTCGATGTTGTTGTGATCGGCGGCGGCAACGCCGCCCTCTGTGCCGCACTGATGGCGCGTGAGGCGGGCGCCTCGGTGCTGCTGCTCGAAGCCGCCCCGCGCGCATGGCGCGGTGGCAATTCCCAGCACACCCGCAACCTGCGCTGCATGCACGACGCGCCGCAGGATGTGCTGGTCGAAGCCTATCCGGAAGAGGAATACTGGCAGGACCTGCTGCGCGTCACCGGCGGCCTCACCGATGAGGCGCTGGCGCGGCTGGTGATCCAGGCCTCGTCCCACTGCCGCGACTGGATGCGCCGGCACGGCGTCCACTTTCAGCCATCCTTGTCCGGCGCGCTGCACACGGCGCGCACCAACGCCTTCTTCATGGGCGGCGGCAAGGCGCTGGTGAACGCCTACTACCGCAGCGCCGAGCGCCTCGGCGTGCAGATCCGCTACGACGCCGCGGTCGATGCGCTGGAGCTTGAGGATGGCCGCTTCGTCGCCGTTCGCCTCGGGGAGGAACGCATCCCGGCTCGCGCCTGCGTGCTCGCCGCCGGCGGCTTCGAGTCCAACCGCGAGTGGCTGCGCGAAGCCTGGGGCCAGAACGACAACGGCGAATGGCCGGCCGACAACTTCCTGATCCGCGGCACGCGCTTCAACCAGGGCACGCTGCTCAAGTTCATGATCGACGCCGGCGCCGACACCGTGGGCGAGCCGTCGCAATCGCACTGCGTGGCGATCGACGCGCGCGCGCCGCTCTACGATGGCGGCATCTGCACCCGCGTCGACTGCGTCTCGCTTGGCATCGTGCTCAACCGCCACGCCGAGCGCTTCTACGACGAGGGCGAGGATTTCTGGCCCAAGCGCTACGCCATCTGGGGACGCCTGGTTGCGCGGCAGCCCGGGCAGATCGGCTACTCCATCATCGACGCCAAGGCCATCGGCCGCTTCATGCCGCCGGTGTTTCCCGGCGTCAAGGCCGACACCCTGCCCGAACTGGCGCGCCGGCTCGGGCTCGACGAGACGGCCTTCGTGCGCACCGTGGCCGACTACAACGCCGCCTGCCGCGTCGGCCGCTTCGACCACACCGTGCTGGACGACTGCCACACCACCGGACTCACCCCGGCCAAGACGCACTGGGCGCGGCCGCTCGACACCCCGCCGTTCTACGGCTACGCGCTGCGGCCCGGCATCACCTTCACCTATCTCGGCCTCAAGGTCGATGCGCAGGCCGCGGTCCATTTCGGCGGCGAACCCAGCCCGAACCTGTTCGTGGCGGGCGAGATGATGGCCGGCAACGTGCTCGGCCAGGGCTATCTCGCCGGTATCGGCATGTCCATCGGCACCGCCTTCGGCCGCATCGCCGGCACTCACGCGGCACGGGCCGCACGACAAGGGACGCACCATGAAGCAGCTTGATGTCTTGATCCGCGAAGCCGGCCGCTTCGATCTGGCAACGCCGGTCAGCGCCACGCTTACCGACAACGAGGCCGAAGTCGGCCGCGCTATGCAGATCTGCAACGCCTGCCGCTATTGCGAGGGATTCTGCGCCGTGTTCCCGGCCATGACCCATCGGATCGAATTCGAAAAGGCCGACATCCATTACCTCGCCAACCTGTGCCACAACTGCGGCGCCTGCCTGCACTCCTGCCAATACGCGCCGCCGCATGAGTTCGCCGTCAACGTTCCGCAGGCCATGGCCAAGGTGCGCGGCCAGACCTACAGTGACTACGCCTGGCCGCCCGCGCTGGGCGCGCTCTACCGCCGTGCCGGGCTGACCGTGGCGCTGGCGTTGGCCGGGGGGCTGGCGCTTTTCCTGATGCTGCTGCTCGGCCAGCCGAGCCTGTCCTTGGCCGGCGGCTTCTATGCCGTCCTTCCGCACAACACGCTGGTGCTGTTGTTCGGTAGCGTGTTCGGCTTCGCGGTGCTGGCGCTCGGCATCGGCGTGAGGAAGTTTTGGCGCGACGTCTCGCCCGGCGCCGCGAGCACTCCGGCCGTGGCCGAGGCCACGCACGACGTGCTGCGTCTGACCTATCTCGACGGCGGCCACGGCGAAGGCTGCAACAACGCGGACGACGCCTTCACCCTGTGGCGCCGGCGCTTCCACCATGTCACCTTCTACGGCTTCATGGCCTGCTTTGCCGCCACCGCCGTCGCCACCCTCTACCACTACCTGCTGGGAATGTCGGCGCCTTACGCCCTGACCAGCCTGCCGGTGTTGCTGGGAAGTATCGGCGGGGTCGGCTTGCTGATCGGCCCGGCCGGCTTGCTGTGGCTGAACTTGCGGCGCCACCCGGCGCAGGGCGATGCCGCGCAAAAACCGATGGACCGGGGTTTCATCGCCTTGCTGCTGCTCACCAGCGCGACCGGCCTCGCCGTGCTGGCCGGGCGCGACAGCGGCGCCATGGGGGTCCTGCTCGCCGCGCACCTCGGGGTCGTGATGGCGCTGTTTGCGACGCTGCCCTACGGCAAGTTCGCGCACGGCATCTACCGCTCGGCGGCCTTGTTGAAGTGGGCGATCGAAAAGCGCCAGCCCAACCGGCTGCAACTGGGGTCGGACTGACCATCAACCCATGGCGGCGGGCCCGGTGCGGCCGTGGCGGGGAAGGCAGGAGAGGGGTTTGCTGCTTCGCCGGTGCCGGCGGAGCATGCGGGTGATCGAGGCGGCGTCAGGTTGTTTGGGCTGGCGGTGGCCGGCTGTGCCCGCCCGCCGCCTTGCCTGTCGCGGGGGAGTCGCTACTGCGCCGGCTTGTCGCTGAGCGCGCTGAGGTTGGCCTTCAGCTGTGCGCCCATCGGCATGTTCAGATTCATGCCTTTGGGGGGGATCGGGGATTCGAACCACTTGCGGTAGAGCCGCGTGAATTCGCCCGATTTCATCAGGCGGGCGAGGGTACCGTCCACCAGCGCCTTGAACTCGGGATCGTCCTTGCGCAGCATGCAGCCGTAGGGCTCCACCTGCAGCGCGTCACCCACCACCTCCAGTGAATCCGGGTTCTTGGCGTTCGCTTTCAGGCCAAACAGCAAGATATCGTCGAGCGCCAGCGCCACTGCCTGATCGTTTTCCACCAGTTGCAAAGCGTCGCCGTAGTCCTTGCCCAGGACGAACTGCATGTCGAGGTGGTTGTCGGCGTTGTACTGGCGGATGACCTTCTCGTTAGTGCTGCCCGCCGTCGAGGCCACGGTCTTCTTGGCCAGGTCGGCATAGCTCGTGATATGGGCGGTCTTCTTCGCCAGCAGGCGCGTGCCGGCATAGAAGTGGCTGATGGCAAACGCCACGTCCTTGCCACGCGCCGCGTTGTTGGTGGTCGAACCGCACTCCAGGTCGTAGGTGCCGTCCACCAGCAAGGGGATGCGGTTCTGCGAGGTGACCGGAATGGCGGCCACTTCGAGGTTCGGTATTTTCAGCTTCTTGCGCACATCGTCGACGATGGCGTTGGTCAGGTCCACCGAGAACCCCACGGCCTTGTCCGAGCCCGGCAAATAACTGAAAGGCACGGCGGCTTCACGGTAAGACACGGTGATCTTGTTGCTCGCGGCCACCTTTTCCAGTGTGGACGCCGCAACAGCCGGCAGGGCGCAGACCAGGCCGGTGGCGATCAAAGCAGTCGTCATGAGTTTCTTGGTCTTCATGTTTTTCCTTTCTGTTGGATGGACTGCTCCAATGGAGGTGCGCTCCTCATTTTCTGGATGACAGCAACGGTTCCGAATCCGATGCAGTCCAGATGACTATAGAAGGGGGCGTGGCGGCGATGCCTGCTGCGGGACAGCTTTGTTTGACGCAGCGCAAGTGTTTGGTTTTAGTGATAGGTCCGAAGCCGCACCAGCTCTTCGTGCAGCCATTGCCGGCTTGTCACGGTCGCCCCGCCGTTGCACCGTACCTGGTACGGTTGGCCGCTCAGACTGCTTGCCGTGGCGGCCCGCTCGATAAAGTCCTCGGTGGTCGTGATCAGGTTTCGCGCCACCAAATAGCGGTATTTGTCGCGTATATGCGCCTGCGCCGTTTTGGCGTCGTGCCAGGAGCCATTGCGATAAAACTGGCAGCCGGAGCCTTCGATATAGCCGAGCAGAAAACTCACTTCCATTTGCACCGCGGCGGGGGGCTCCGCACGCGCCGCGGGCGGCCATAGCAGCCCCAGCATCAATACCGCCCCGGCGTATCTCGGTTTCATAGTTCCTTGTCCAGTGGCAACAGAGAAAGGGTATGGGCCTTGATTCTTTCCTCGGCGTTGCGGGCCGGCTCTTCGTCGTACTCAACGGCCTTGCCGTTTTCCTCGGTGCGCCACGCCAGACCGGGAGCCTTCCCCGTTTCGCTTGGCCGCAGTGTCAGCCGGTAGGAGTTGACCGGCTGCACCATGGCGTCAAAACGCTGGGCAATCTGCCGGGCGAGGGCGGGGCTGTCGATGATCAAGCCTATCTCGGTATTGAGATGCATCGAACGCTGATCGAAATTCATCGAGCCGATGAACACCTTCCGGCGGTCGAAGACAAACAGTTTGGCGTGCAGCGAATAATTGCCGAAACGGGAGATCGCCGCGCTCTGGCCGCTGCCTTTGGCGTTTCCCAGCAACGATCGCACCTCGTACAGCTCCACACCCTGCTCGAGCAGGGGCACCCGGTAATGCATGTAGCCGGAATGAGCCAGCAATACGGTGGTCGATTCGAGCGAATTGGTCAGTATCCGCACCCGGACGTTGCGCTGGCGTAGCTGTTTGAACAGGCGCATGCCTTCGTTCCCGGGGATCAGGTAGGGCGTCACCATCAGTAATTCGGATTGCACCGCAAGCGTCGTGTTGGCCACCGGGCGCTGCATCAGCTGCCCTACCATCGCGCCCTGCACCACCTTGCGCTTGTCGGGGCTGTCGTAGACCAGTTGCGCCGGAGCCCAGGTCAGCGGCAAGCGGCCGGAGACCATCCCCTCAAAGGGCTCGCCAGTGGCTACCCGCCTGACGTAGTCGACACCACTGGCTTTCAACTCCTGATGCTGCTCGTTCAAGGCGTCGCGATGCTCATTCAATTCGGCATGCGAGGGTTTCTTGCCGGCCAGTGCCGCAACCGGGATCGACAGCGGGCTGTTCCAGTACTCATCGAAAGACCTCGAGAGCTGCGGGACGATAGGGCCGGCGGCAAAGACGTCCTCGTCGGCGAACTGGGACTCGGGGTTGATCTGAAAGTATTGATCGCCGATGTTGCGCCCGCCAAGTAGCGCCATGGCGTTGTCCACGACCAGCAATTTATTGTGCATCCGGTAGTCGAGGCGGGAGGCGTTGAACATGAACTCGATGGATCGGAACAGCTTCGAATGGCCGCGGTACGTGAACGGGTTGAAGAGACGAATCTCGACCGAAGGATGGGCGGCGAGACGGGTAATCTGCTCGTCCCCAGCCTCCGTTTCCGCATCGTCGATCAGCACGCGTACGCGTACCCCGCGATCGGCCGCGCGCAGCACCGCTCCGGTCAGCAGCCGGCCCGTTTCATCCCCACGGAAAATGAAGTATTGAAGGTCGAGAGAGCGTTCGGCGGCGTTGATCATCTGCATGCGGGTCAGAAAGCCGTCGGCGCCGACCGGGATGATGCGAAAACCGGAGTGGCGGGCATGAGCCCGCGCCGCCTGGTCAAACAGCCGGCCAAGCCGGGTCTCCTCGGGGTGAGCCAGCGCCGTGGAGGCGGTTTTGGCAACATCCGACCCCGGTGGCAGCGAACGGCAGCCTCCGAGGATGGCGACCATCAGTACGACAAGCACAAGCTGGAGCCGGTGGATCATCACAATACTCCCCGCCGCTCCGGGAACAGGCAAACCTGTCGGTTGCCAGGTCACGCCTCCGTCACCGCCCTGGCGGGAAAGCGGACCGTGGCGTCACCTCTCCGGCGGGGCGGCCATTGACGTAGAGGACTCCGGATTCAAGCGGTAGCTGCAACCGCGGGGTGAAGTTATTTGGCAAGTGTTTTGTAGTGTAGTTTTTTCCTTGGGCACGCATGCCATTTCCGCGTCACCGTATCCAGCCGGGCCGGTGTTCGGCTGACGGCGACAAGCATATTGCTGTACTGCAGAGCGAAAGGGCTGCCGAGCGCCTGTGGTCTCCGTCCGAATAAGGCCCAGCCCCTCGGGACGGGCTGCCTCCGCACGGGCGGCAGAGCCCGCCGCCTCACGGCCAGGCGCGGCTGGCGGCAAACTCGGTGGCCACCTCACGGATCAGCGTCCATACCGTTTCGGCCAACGGCGACAGCGAGCGGTTCTTGCGCCGCACCAGCATCAGCGAGCGCTCGACGGCGGGGGTGAGCGGCCGCACCACCAGATCACTGGCTTCCGGCAAGGGCAGCGCCAGGATGGGCAGCACGCTGATGCCGATGCCGGCCTCGATCATGCGGTACACGGTGGTGGAATGGCCGAGTTCCTGCGCCACCCGCATGCTCACCTGCTGCTGGGCGAATGCCTTGTCGATGAGCGGCCGGCTGCCCGAGGCGTAGTCGAGCAGCACCAGCGGCTCGCCGGCGAGTTCGCCCCAGGCGACCGACCCGGCGGCGGCGAAGCGATGATCGGCCCGGCAGACCAGGCAGAACGGCTCCTGCAGGATGGTCTCGCAATACAGGTCGTCGGCACCGAGCGGGTCGATGATCACTCCGAAATCGACCTCCCCGCTGCGCACGCTGGCGAGCACCAGCTGCTGCACCTGGTCGCGCAACATCAGCGACAGCTTGGGGTAGCGCTCGGCGCTGCGGGCGATGCAGGAGGGCATCAGGTTGGCCGAAATGGTTGGGCTGGCCGCCACCCGCACTCGTCCCTGGCGGGTTTCACCCAGCTGGCGGGTTTCGGCGAGGCAACCTTCCAGTTCGTCGAGCAGCCGTTCCAGCGTGCCGGCCAGATTTTGCCCGGCTTCGGTCAATGCCACGTCGCGGGTGGTACGGTCGAGCAGCTTCAGGCCCAGCTCCCCCTCCAGCTCGCGCAACGCGTGGCTGACCGCCGGTTGCGACAGGCCGATCGCGTCACCGGCGCGACTGAAACTGCGGTGCCGGGCAACGGCAAGGAAGGTACGCAATTGGCGCAGAGAGATGTTCATGCAGAAATTGAATGAATTGATCAGATAAATCCATTTGAATTCTATATCGGCTGGCAGCAAAAATAACGCCAATGAATGGAGGGCAGCGTTTGCTCTCGCAAGCGATCATCAGGAGCACCCCGTGGCACGACCCCGTTTCCTCCCAGACAACTTCACGCTGGCGCTGGTCATCACCGTGCTGCTGGCCACGTTCCTACCCTGCGAAGGCCAAACCGCCGTGGTATTCGGCAAGGTGACCTATGCCGCGATCGCGCTGCTGTTCTTCCTGCATGGAGCGAAGCTGTCGCGTGAAGCGGTGATCGCCGGGGCAACGCACTGGCGGCTGCACCTGCTGGTGTTCGCCAGCACCTTCATCCTGTTCCCGGCGATGGGCTTTGCACTCAAACCCATCCTGTCCCCGCTGGTGACGCCGGACCTCTATCTGGGCGTGCTGTTCCTGTGCGCGCTGCCGGCCACGGTGCAGTCCTCCATCGCCTTCACCTCGATGGCGCGCGGTAATGTCCCGGCGGCGGTGTGCAGCGCATCGGCGTCAAGCCTGATCGGCATCTTCCTGACCCCGCTGCTGGTCAGCGTGCTGGTGGTATCGCACGCCGGCGGCGCCACCTCGTGGCACTCGATCATCGACATCATGGTGCAACTGCTGCTGCCCTTCCTGGCCGGCCAGGTGGCCCGACGCTGGATCGGCGGCTGGGTGGAGCGCAACAAGACGATGCTGCGTTTCGTCGATCAGGGCTCGATCCTGCTGGTGGTGTATACGGCGTTCAGCGAGGCCGTCATCCAGGGACTGTGGCACAACACCCCGGTGAAGGCGCTGGCCGGGCTGCTGGTGGTCAACGGCGTGTTGCTGGCGCTGGCGCTGTTCGCGACACGCACCGCGGCGCGCAAACTCGGTTTCAACAAGGAAGACGAGATCACCATCGTCTTCTGCGGCTCGAAGAAGAGTCTGGCAAGCGGTATCCCGATGGCCAACGTGCTGTTCGCCGGCCACGCCGTAGGCGCAATCGTGCTGCCCCTGATGCTGTTCCATCAGGTGCAGCTGATGGTGTGTGCGGTGCTGGCACAACGCTACCGGCATCGCCCGGAGAGCCCCGTGGCGGTCAAGCAGACCATTTGAACCTCGCGCATTGATGGCAAGCCCTCGCGATCGCACCGTCCGGGGCGGGCTTCCGGGTCACCCCAGCCAACCCAAGGCCAGGCCAGCGCGACCGTCTGGACATGCGACTTCTCCTACGACTACGTGCGCATCAACGCCGACTACCGTAGCTGAAGGTGGTCCAGGTTGGCCGAAGCCCGGCCCACCCGCCAGAAATGGCACCCACCCAGCAAAAAGCCGGCGATTTCGCCGGCTTTTTGCATTTTCAGCGCGGTGCCGGCGGGCCGGAAGCGGCGCGGCGGGCGGGTGGTGGGTGGCGATTGCAAAAAATGTCTATCGGGTAAGTTGTTTCTATTCAGCGGTTTGCATGCTGATTTTTGCGGGGAGGCGCTTTTTTTGGTGTTTTTCAGCAAAAAGGCGTTGACGGGGAGGGGGTCGGGGCGTATAGTTCGCCTCCTCAGCTGACGCAGCGACGGAAACGACGCAGTCAGCCCCGCTCTTTAACAAACAGAATAACCGATAGGTGTGAGTGCTCGGCAAAGCCGACACTTGCACTGCAAGACAGGAAATACCTGATATTTCTTTGATCTTGCGTGCCAAAAATTGCTATGAGATTGAACTGAA